>CAYRKE010000236.1:9500-11268 GCA_964424695.1 uncultured Polyangiaceae bacterium | reverse complement strand
GTCTTCCGGAACGGAAGGCTCCCAGTCAACGAGCTGGGCGTGCCTGTCCAAGGCCCCTTTTCCGAGCCGCCTTCACACGTTCATGCGTGGCTGAATCACTACTACGTCCGCTCTCTCACCGACTACGAGGCGAAAGGAAGGCGCGGGCGAGCTTCGGTCGAGGGATTTCCGTACGACCAGAAGGTCTTCAAGTCCACCGAGCGGCAAGCCAAAGAGCGCTACAATCGTGGCCGGGGTCGCAGTGTCAAGACGTGAGGACTGTCGGCAGGAGTGGTCCGCTCGAAGCTCACACCATGAGCGGCACGACCTCAGGCCTCAGCGACGCGCCGTCCACATCGATTAGTCCCATCGTCACGGGCCTGGCGGGCCTCTGGGGTCCTGCGCTCCCGGGGTTGAAGTGCAGCACGCCGCGCTCGTAGCGAATCTCTGGGCAATGGGTATGGCCTGATATCACCACCCCCAACCCCTCGACGACCGGATCGACATCGAGCCGCTCGACATCGTGAATCAGGTGGAGCCGCTGATTCTCGATCTGGAACCCTAGACTCGTGGGTAGCCTTCGGGACCATCCCCCGCGGTCCGAGTTCCCTCGGACGACGTACAACGGGCTCCCGAGCCGTTGGAGCTCCGATAGCACGTCCTCGTCACCGAGATCCCCCGCGTGAACGATTGCGCCACAACCCCGGAGAATGTCCAAGGCCTCGGGTCTCAGCCAGCCGTGCGTGTCGGATAGGATCCCAATTCTCACCATTCAGTTGAGCCAAGGATGGCACAGCGCCGACCATCCGGCGACTCGCCAGCGTACGACCGGTGTGGCTCTCTCGTAGTGCACGCTCTGCCACAAGGCGGGAGCCTTCGGTATCGTGGGCTTGTGCCCCCGTGGAGCGCGGTGGTCAAACCACACCGGTCCCGTCAAGCGAAGGCGATCCGCCCGCTCCGCAGTGGCTCGGAGTGCCCCTCCAGCACCAACGACAGATCGGACCGGATCTCGATGGCCTTTCCTTCGATGACCGGATTCGAGTCCTCGACATCAGGCACCCACCGCACCCGCCGCCCTAGCGCCACGGACCGTGATCGGTAGAGCCGAACGAGCTCCTGGACTCGACCCGATACCAGCGCGACGTAAGCCTGGTCGAGGTGCCGCAGCAGGGCGCCCAGGGCGTCGCCAAGCGCAACCGAGGACTGGTAGTCGACGATGGCGGTAGCCCCCTCCACGGCCGCATCGGCTACCCCCACTGGAACCCGTTCGACGTTGAGGCCGATGCCGAGCACCACGCTGTCGAGCACCGCCCCGCGGCTCTGCGCCCAGGCCAGCACCCCAGCGATCTTGCGCCTCCCCACGAGGACGTCATTGACCCACTTGATGCCCGCCGCGCCGCGCCTCCCGACCAGCTCGTCCACGGCGCTGGCGCAGGCATTCGCACCGAGCGCCAGCACGCCAGCGCCGAACTCTGGCACGGCGACTCGGGGTGTCCAATGCACCGAGAGATGGAGATTGCCATCGACGGCGCTCCACCCTCGCCCGTGGTAGCCGTGACATGCGTCACTCGCCCCGGCGAGGCAGACCAAGCCGTGCGGAAGTGCCACCCCACTGCGAACGAGCTCCACCATGTGATCGAATTGGGAGACCGGGGCGAAGCGGCCAGCAACTATCGCGGAGGTGTGAGACAATGGCACAAGCGCTTCACGGGAGAACACCCGTTCGCGCTCGAGAAACGGGGCGAAGTGCCTGGCCTCGTGGATTGGCTGTTCACGCCAGCCATCCCCT
>CAYRKE010000236.1:3687-9400 GCA_964424695.1 uncultured Polyangiaceae bacterium | reverse complement strand
TCGGCACCCGCAAGCAGCCACTCGAGAACTGCTTCGCATGCGGCGAGACGGGTTGCGGCTCGCCCCAGAACCCCCTTGGCGGGCTCCACGCAGAGGCCGAGGCGGCTCGCGAGCTGCTCCAGCACGCCCGAAGGACCTCGCACCGCGTTGCAGAAGGCGGCCTTGAGCACCAGAGGCTCGAGGTGCGGCACGAGCGGAGCGGCAAGCTCCATCACCGAACGGTTCCATCCGACCAGGAGCGAAGCATCGCCAACGGCTTGGAGGAGCCAGCCTGGGGCTGCTGAGAGTGGCCGAGCCTGTTGGAGATCGTCTGGAGATATGCCCATGTGGGCCAGATGTCGAGGGGACGGGACAGTCTGTCCGCGAAACAGAACGGACTGGGCGGAGCTCCCCCCCAAGGGCTTCACGCAGAGCTGGAGAAGCTCTTGGGCATGCCGGGCCTGACCGTTCCAGGCCGGCGCGGTCGCCTCTGCATAGACTACGGCGATGCGCTCACGTGGCGCGCGGAGGGGCTCCGGAAGACCGAACCCCCGTCGGGCTCTGGGGCGCGAGAAGCGCGCCCGCTTCACGCTCACCGAATCGAGTTGCCAGTCAATCATCGACTCGAACGCCCAGAGCAGCCCATCGAGGCCGTCCAGCTCCGGCTCGAGCACCCTGAGCGCCTGAACGACGGCCTCCACGGTCGAGACACACATCGCGCTGGGCTCCTGCCGTATTCGATACCGGCTGGGGGCACTGGGTGCGAGCGCCACTCGGGGCAGCGCTCGCAGCGCAGCGTGGTCGCGCAGCAGGGCCCGAGCTTGATGCCATGTGCCATCAACCACCACGAGCTGCGATGGCGCGCCTCGGAGCGCGAGACTCTCGATGGGGGCCGCGCCGTCTCCCGGGTAGAGCAGCACCGCGTCGCTCGCTAGGCCGAAATCCTGATCGAGCCGATCCAAATTCCACACGGTGCGCAAGATGCAGCGACGGAGCCCGAGTTCAGCCAGGCGCGCAGTCCCGAATGGGTGCCCGTGCTCCCGTCGATGCTGGACGATCAGCACCTCGGTAGCGTTGTCGATCGGGGTGAGCAGACCGCACACGCAGCGCGAGGCCACCCGCAGACACCGCAGGCACCTCTCCCGAGGTTCGGTCCGACATAGGCCGTCCCGGTCCCCGGGAGAAGCTCCGACTCCGGTCACCAAGCGTTGCTCCGGGTCACCGGACCCTTTGGCCCAGGGATGCCCGATGCTCGTTCAATCGTCGCTCGAACTCGGGGAGCGCCGCCGCGTAGGCGGCTGCCGCTGAAGGATTGGGCTTGACCTGCCTCGACTCGTCCGGGGGCGCGAAGGCGCGCGCGAGGCGGTCGAAGGAAGTGCCTTCAACCGCGTGCGCCGCCCGAAGCGCGCCACCCAGCGCCGAGGAGTTTGATACCGCGAGTGGCACCAGCTCGGCCTGGAAGACGTCGGCCAGCACCCTGAGGATGCCACGATTCTTCGAGGCGCCTCCAGTAACCAAGATTCGGTTCGGAGCCTGACCGATCCAAGCCGAGAAGATGCGCATGCTCAGCGCCTGCGCCTCGACGATGGCGCGGGCGGCGTGGCGGGCATCGCGACCGGCAACGAAATCCTCGCTGCCAAAGAACTTGGGACCAGCGACCGGAACCTTCGGGGTCATCTCCGGAACGAAGTAGGGCAGCATGGTGTTTCCGTCGTTGCCCGGCTGGGTCTCGTCCACGATCGCGCGCTCGAACTCGGGCCAGCTCATCGAATGGCGACGGGCGATCTCTTCGCGTGCGAGCGAGCCGTTCGCGAAGCAGATCAGGGACATGAAGCCCCCTGCCGGGTTGCCGAACACGTGTCCAAACCCGTTGGGGTCAGTGAGAGGCTCGCGCATGGCCGCAAAGACGGTGTCGCTGGTTCCGAGGCTCACCACCGCTGTCCCGGGCGAGGTCGCGCCCATCCCGACCAGGCTGCTCGGGTTGTCACCGCTGAACGCCACGACAGCCGTGTCAGGCCGCAACCCGTAGCGAGTCACGAAGTACTCGGCGACGCGTCCGACTCGAGTCGCGCTCGCCACTGGCGGAGCGAGCTTGTCACGAAGACCAGGTGCCGCGAAGTCCAGGAGCCGGTCGTTCCACTTGCCCGTGCCGAGTTCGAGGAGGTTCATCCCTGCCCCATCGCCGAAATCAATCGGTGCTCGATCGGCAATCAGGAGCGACGCGATGAACGAACTCACGAGATGGACCTCCTGCGTCTTCTCCCACAGAGCCGGCTCTTGCTTGGCAAACTTGCGGATCTGCGCGCCAGTGAAGCGCTCGATGGCCCGAGACCCCGTAATACGAACCATTTCGTCGTCGCCACCGACAGCCGCGGCCATCTCGGCGCACTCAGCCGAGGTGGAACTGTCCATCCAGATCGGCGAAACCGGTCGACTGAGGAGGGGCCTGACCTGATCGACCAGAGCCTTGTTGGGATCCCACGAACCTACCTTGGTCATGGATCGGCTCAGGTAGACGGAGCCGTGCTGCTGACCAGCGCCGCTGATCGCCGCAATCTTGCTGAGGTCCACCCCCTGGGCTCGCAGCGTGGACAGCACATGGTCCAGAGCTTCGACCCACATCAGCGGATCGCTCTGCTTGATCGCGGGATCCTGGTGCTGGAGAAACCCATTCGGTGAGGCATACTGTGGGAACGTCTGGCCGAAATTGACACTGGCCTCGGCAACGATGCGGGCGCTTTCGGTGTCAATGATCGTGGCAGAGAGGCTCTGTGTGCTTGAGTCGAGACCGAGATAGTGGGGCACGGCAAGTACTCCTCAGGGTTGATGGTGTGCCGCCGAGACTAATCGGACCTTGTCGGCAACGTCACGGCAATACGCACGGACCAATCGCGGAAATCGGCCCCTCGAGTGCCTCTCGGCAGGTCCCCCTTCGGGAACATCCTGACACACCAGGTGAGCGCCTGGCTCCCTGCCCCGGCGGATGGCCGTATGGCCACCCGGTGAGCGCTCAATCCCAGGCGCCACGGCTCAGCTCGGTGCGCCGCTCTGCTTGTCAACCACACCGGGTTCGCTGGATCGCCTTCATCGCGGGTAAGAATGGGGATTCGGTCGCGGCCGCGAAATTCCGCTCGGTGGTCGGTGCTGGCGCCGCTCGTGGCTCGGGAACGTAGGGCTCAGGTCCCGATGTGCCCCTTGGGTACGCGCAGAGCCGGAATGGAGTGCCCTTGCTCGTCGGCTCTCCGGAGACTAGAAGCCGAGCCGCGCTCTACCCACCGTCCGGTGGTGTCCCGGCGAAACCAACAGCATGACCCAGAAGAGAACCGCGAAGCAGCCGTCGCCGCGTCGACCCCGCGCGGCGACGCCCCCGCCACTGACCGCTCGCACAGCCGACAAACACGACCTCTATCAACGTTCGGTACAAGATCCGGACATGGAGGTGGAGTTCGTCGATTCAACCTTCAAGACGCTGCGCCGCCGGCGCGCCGTCTCCTTTCGAGAGGACTTCTGCGGCACAGCTCTCCTCTCGGCAGCGTGGGTCGAGAGCCGCCCTGGACGCACGGCAACCGGGGTGGACATCGATCAGGACGTTCTCGACTGGGGAATCGAGCACAACCTCAAGTCGCGTGGGGAGCCGGGCAACCGCGTGTCCCTCGTATGCGAGGACGTGCGTGGGAGTCGCCCAGGCCGCTTCGACGTCGTTGGAGCGTTCAACTTCAGCTACTGGATCTTCAAGACCCGCGGGGAGATGCGTGACTACTTCAAGGGTGTTCGCCGCGCCCTCAACCCCGATGGCCTGTTCATTCTCGACACCTATGGGGGTTGGGAATCCCAGCAACCGATGCTGGAACCGCGGCGGATCAAGGGTGGGTTCACCTACGTCTGGGATCAGAGTTCTTTCTGCCCCATCACCCACGATCTGGTAAACCACATCCACTTCGAGTTTCGCGACGGAAGTCGGCTGGAGAAAGCCTTTACCTACGAGTGGCGTTACTGGACGCTCCCCGAGCTCCGGGAGCTCCTGACCGAGGCCGGCTACTCCAAGGTGCAGTTCTACTGGGATGACACCGACGAGGACGAAGACGCCGTTTTTCGGCCGAAGCTCAAGGCCGCGAACCAGCCGGGATGGCTTGCGTACATCGTTGCCGAGCGGTAGGGGGCGGGCTTGGGTTATAGTGCTGGCGTGACCCGGTCCCCCAAGCCCCAAGCGCACGTGTCCACGGCAAGCCACTGGTTCTGCGTCGCCATCCTCGCGTCGGTCGTCTGTTCATGCGGCGCCAGAGATCGGGGCCCCGTATACCCCGCGCATCCGGGCGTCCAGCCCCAAGCCCCCACCCAGCTCCAGCCGGGATACCCGCAACCAACCCAGATTCCGGCCGAGGCACCAGCGGGCGGCATGCAGTCGGCGCCAACGGTGGAATCGACATCGCCCACCGACCTGAACCAGGCAATCGGCGTCTTCGAACAGGCCAGGGCCGAACTCGAAGGGGCGTTTTCCCCTGCGCCGCCGGCAAGTGCCGCCCCCTCGGGTCTCAGTTATGGCGCCCCATCCGCCGACTGCGGCAGGGCGTGCCGGGCGCTAGGTTCCATGGCCCGCGCCGCCCAAGCCATCTGCGATTTGACTTCCCCGAGTGACGAGCGGTGCCGATCCGCCCGCGATACCGTGCTCCGCAACCAGCAGCGCACCGCGGGCTGCGGTTGCTGAATCGATGAGCACCGACACGGCTCCGAGAAGGGAAGGGGAAGCAGCGCGAGACCTTGTCGGTCGGCTCGCGCCGAGTCCCACTGGTCTGCTGCACCTGGGTCACGCGCACACCTTCATCATCGCTTGGTGGCACCTTCGCTCGAGAGGGGGAAAGGTGCGCCTCCGTCTCGAAGATCTGGACGCTCAGCGGTGCAGCCCGTCATGGGCGGACGCAACGCTACGCGACTTGGAGTGGCTGGGGCTCGATTGGGACGGACCAGTCTGGCTCCAATCAGACGGCGTCGAAGACATGCGGGCTGCTGTCCGGAGCCTCTTGGCTCGGGATCTTGCGTACCCCTGTGTTTGCAGGAGAAGCGATCTGCGAGCCGCGCTGTCTGCGCCGCATCGCGGTCAGGGAGAAGTCCCTTACCCGGGAACCTGCCGCAGCCGCAAAGGCGGCCCCAGTAGCTGGAGTGGCGGGGAGCTGGGCGCCAGTGTGCGGTTCCGAGTCCCACCGCACGCCATCGAGTTCGAGGACGATCTGCTCGGACCGCAGTCGATCGACGTCTCCCAGGACTGCGGAGATTTCGTCATCGCGCGACGCGACGGAACGATCGCCTATCAGCTGGCGGTTGTCATCGACGACTCCCGCCAGGGCGTGACTGAAGTCCATCGAGGGAGCGATCTGTTGGGAAGCACTCCGAGGCAGTGGCTTCTCCAGAACGCCTTGGGGCTGCCGCATCCTCGGTGGATCCACCTACCCCTCGTCGTCGACCGCGATGGGAGGCGGCTCGCCAAACGCGCCGACGACGTGAGCTTGGCTTCACTCAGAGCTCGTGGGGTGAGTGGCCAAGACATCGTGGCCTGGGTCGCGAGGAGCGCGGGCCTCGCCCACTGCGAAGCAGCCACCGTGAGTGAGCTCGTGGCGGAATTCCAGCTGGCCTCAGTGACCCGAGCCGACGTACCGGCCGACCCAAATCTTCTACTGGGTCAGGGTACCCTCGACCTCGAATCCTGAAGGGACGGCGCCCGATTGCAGGAATCATCGGA
>CAYRKE010000236.1:0-3587 GCA_964424695.1 uncultured Polyangiaceae bacterium | reverse complement strand
GCCCAGCGGCGTAGCCCACCGGAATTGCCCAGCCACGTTCCATTGGCGCGAAGGCAAGGCCGAAATGGACCTGCGGTGCGAAATCGCTACCCGAGTTGGCAGGAATAATCTAAGCGGGGATCTAAGGTGTCCGGGTGCGCTAGGCGCCGGGCTGAGGTAGGATTTGGGATCATGAAGCTGCGCGTCGTCGCCGTCGTTGCCTTGCAGGTGATGAGTGTCGCTGTTGCCTATGGTGCGACGCGAATGGGAACGTTCTTCGCACCGGGTGGAGTGCTCCCTGCAGCGAAAGCTCCGAAAACGCCAGCGGAGCAGACCGTAGTGGCCGGCGTGCCCACGACCCCCAACAGCAACGCGCCGGCTAAGAGCTTATTGCGTCCGAGGTCCCAGGCGTGGAGCTTGCTCACCGAAGGAGAGCTCGCCGATCCCTGGCCGCCGCGTGAAACGACCAATGCTTGGGACGCGGAGCTTGCGTTGAAGATCGTCGAGCCCTGGGAACACCAGCACCTGTCACCGGCCATCGATATCGTCGAGCCGTGGCCTCCGAGCTCATACATGACGCTCAGCACCGTTGCGCTCGCCACGGAGTCTCGAGCGCTGAGTCTGGTCGTCGATCCTTGGAGTGCCCCGACGAAGCCAGACCGCCCCACGAAGTCGTTCCCTCAGCTACCCACGCAGTAGCAGCATCGTCTTGCAGCACAGAAGCGTGGCTTGGTTGCAGCTCAACCGCTGTCGACGGGAATGCGCCGCAAGCGTTCGTCCGCCCCGAGCCAGTGCTGCGTGGCGGACCACAGCGTCATTGTTGGCTGGCCCCTCCACAGGTGAATGGCAGCCTTCCCGCAACGGCATTGGTTGCGGTGACGAAACGGTCGTTTCATCTCTGCACGTACTGACCACCTGTCATCAATTCAAGTGATTGCATTTACTAGCCAGCACACTGGCACACAATGTGCATAAGGATAGGTACAGGCGGCGCCCTTGGTGTCCCCCCCGCCAAGGGTGGCTGCCTCCTAAGCTGGAAGCAAAGTCTCCCCAGCGGCCTGGGTCCCCTCCCCTCCCCCGGGCCGCTGTTTTTCTCCCCAGCGGCCTGGGTCCCCTCCCCTCCCCCGGGCCGCTGTTTTTTTTAGGGTCCAAGCGTTCTTGGGCCTTTTTTGCTTTCTTGGGGTCGGCAAAGGGAGTCGGACGCTCGACGGGGCTCGAGCAGCGGCGAACGACGGGGCCTTGGGCAAAGGTGGAATTGTCGCGGCAGCAGCTTAACAGCGACGACGCGCGCGCCGTACTGGGTATTGCGCATCGCAGCGCCCTCCCCTCCCCTCCCCTCCGCGTGCCGGGTCGGGGCACCGAGCCCCGACCCGGCCGCGATCTATTTTTTGCCCAACGTGAGCCAGACCAACGCTTCGACGTGGTGCGTCTGGGGAAACATGTCGAACGCCGCGAGGTGCTCAACTCGATACCCTAGTTCGGCCAGGTTCCGAAGATCGCGGGCGAGGGTGGCAGGATCACAGGCGCACAGCGCAACGTGGTTGGGACGCAAGCGCGACACATGCTGGACAGCTGAAGCGGCCCCTGTCCGGGGCGGGTCCAGAAGCACGAGATCGACCGCAGCCTCGCTTCTTCTCGAAGGAGAACCAGCATCACCACACGAGAAGATGTCGACAGGGAGCCCCTGCCGTTTTGCCGCACGTTTTGCAGCGTGAACAGCAGCACTATCGAGTTCGATGGCGTGCCCGCGAAGGCCGTGAGCAAGTAGAGGGAGTGTCAGATTGCCGGCTCCACAGTAGAGCTCGAGAAAGGTTGTGACTCCGTGCTCTTGACACAATGAAACGAGAGCGTCGGTCATGGCAGCGTTCACTTCTGCATAGACCTGCACGAAGGACCCGAGCGGCACTTCGATCTCGACGCCCATGGTGTCGCGCCAGAACTGACTGACGGGCACACCGTGCCCTGATACGGCAACCGCTCGGCGGTCACTGGCCAGCTCACGCACTGCCGCCAATGCGGCCGCCGAGACTCGATCGGAACGCGCGTGCCAACAGAGCCCCATTTGGGGTGGCGTCTCCGCCACGCGTAGCTCCACTGCATCGAACTCGCCAAGAACTCGCCGCCTGCTGGCCGCCCACTCACGCAAGGAGCGTAGCTCCAACACTAGCTCCTCACGCGCGACGAGACAGTCCCCCACCTCCACGACTCGGTGAGACGCCCGCGCAAGAAGCCCCACGCGCCCCTCGGGGTCGATGTGGAGCCTGAGCCGGCGGCGGTACCGGTGACCCCGGGGACCAGCAAACACCCTGGGAGGAGACGTCGAGATCCCACCTATCCGCCTCAGGGCGCCGACGATGATGTCCGCCTTACCCTGAAGCTGAGCGCTCGACGAGAGGTGCATCCAATCGCACCCCCCGCATTCGCCGTACCAAGAGCACGGCGGTTCAATCCGGCCCGGGCCAGGCTCCACCAATGTCCAGGCTTCGGCTCGCACCCAGCCCTTATGCTCGTCCAGACTCCCCACCACGATGCGATCACCAATCGCAACCTTTCCAGCGAATCCGATGCGCCCGTCGGAGAGCCGCGCCAGACCTTCTCCCCCTGGAACGAGCGAGTCGATTCGCCACTCAGATTGCACGGGTTGATGCGTGCGCTGAGCCGGTGGAGTGGCGTTCGCGGGCGTCCGCGGGTTCAAGCGGTGAGACGTGTGTCTGGGTGGGTGGCGCGTCATTCTGGTACGATGGATCGAAAAAGGACTGTCGGCCTCCTGACGACGCTCGAGGCCTACCACTGCTGCCGAAGACCATCGGGCAGCCCGCCCGTCAAGCTCGGTTTCTGGCGAAGTCTCGCGAGACCCGGAGCGGAGCGTACGGTGGGTACGTGAACGCGGCATGCTGCCCGGCATTGAGACGGTGGGGTCCAAGCGTGCACGTACTCGAGGATGCGTTAATACTGCTCGGTGTCCGCCAACAGACCCCCCCTTGCCGTAGTCTTCGACCTCGACGGTGTCCTCCTCGACACCGAACACCTCTACACCGACGCAAGTGCCCAGGTCGTCGCCGAGTTCGGGAAGACCTTCGATGTCGGGCTCAAAGCTCAAGTCATGGGGCGCGGCGCCCGAATCAGCGCCGCCATCGTCCTCGATGCGCTCCAGGTACCGCTCTCCGTCGACGAGTATCTCGCACGCAGGAGCGTCCTCCTCCAACCGATGTTCGCCCAAGCCCGTGCCAAACCAGGAGCGGAGCAGCTGATACGCTGGCTACACAGCCGCCATGTCCGAAAGGCCGTCGCCACCAGCAGCTCGCGAGACCTGTTTGCTCTCAAGACCAGCACCCATCCGTGGTTCAGCCTCTTCGAAACGGTAATCTGCGGCGATGACCCTCGCCTCGAGAAGCCGAAGCCCCACCCTGACATATTCCTCCTGGCCGCTCGTGACCTCGGCGTGGCCGCGCAAGACTGCGTCGTTGTCGAAGACTCGGCTGCCGGCATCGAAGCAGCGCTCGCCGCTGGGATGCGTCTGGTCGTGATCGCTGACCCTGAGTTGCCGCTTCCTGCCGCTCCCCCGGAAACCCCCATACTTCTGCAGCACGACATCGCCGCGTTCGAAC
>CAYRKE010000235.1:0-11412 GCA_964424695.1 uncultured Polyangiaceae bacterium | reverse complement strand
ATGATGACTGGGAAATGAGATATTTCGGCACCCTTGCATATGGAGCAGATGACGATCCTGATACCGATAACCTCTCGAATCTAGGAGAGTATAACAACCATACTAATCCCAACAACTCCGACACAGATGGAGATGGCCTCACAGATGGCTTTGAGGTATTGAATGGCTTAAACCCCAATGACACAGACACAGATGATGATACAATGGGGGATGGTCAGGAGGTTTCCTATGGCTTTAATCCACTCGTTAATGACGCATATGGCGATATTGATAATGATGATCTCCCTAATTGCTGGGAGGTAAACTCAGGGACTAATCCTATAGTATATGACAGAAACAACGACCCTGATTCAGACCTCTACTCAAACTATTTAGAATACATAGCTGAGACCAACCCGATAAGCTCAAACTCAACGCCTGACCCAGGGCAATACAATAAATATGATAAGCTGGGCCGGTTAACCAGTGCCGCAGTTATCACAGAATACCAGGTAACATATGAAATATACTATGAATACGATGTTGTAGGTAATCGTGTAAAGAAGACAATACGATAAGGAAACAGCCATGAAACAAATTATCAGAAAAATATATAATTACTCGGCTTACATGTTTTTATTCTCCATTCTCTTACTATTCAGCTTAAAGGGATATGCTACTCAGCCCGGCTGGTATACTGGTAAAGCCCCGATTATGTCTTCGGAAGAGGCAAGAAGCATTCTTGATCCTAAAACTAAAGAAGGGATAATTATCCTCAGAGACTCATCCGGCCCCCTTCAGATAGAATATACAAATGATATTAAAGAACTTGCCAGGGCTCTTAAAAATGACCCCAAACTGATATATGAGTTTGTTCGTAACCATATTGATTATGTTCCATATTTCGGTGCGCTCAAAGGGGCTTCTCTTACCCTGCTTGAACGTAGCGGAAATGACTTTGACCAGGCAACGCTTATGATCGCCCTTTTAAGGGAAAGCGGCTATACCGCACAATATGTGTATGGAGAGATGGTTATCCCTAACCAGGGAGGTCAGGGGAATTACGATATAGCCCACTGGCTGGGTGTGAATCCTTCATCAGCAATAATAAATGAAGTCATTGGAAGCGGTGGAATCCCCGGCTCAGCATCCTTCTCTACAACCACCATGGACAGGGTGTGGGTAAAGGTCAACATCGGCGGAACAAACTATGTTTTTGACCCTGCCTTTAAACCATACAATGAAACAGTAGGCATAGACCTCAAGGCGGCAATGGGGTACAGCAAGACAGGATTATTAACTGCTGCCGGGGGTACGCCAGGTACTGACTATATCATGGGCCTGAGTGAATCGGGCATAAATACAAAACTGACAGAATATACAACAAATCTTATCGATTTTTTAAGGGCTAATAACCCCAATAGCAAAGTTGAAGAAATAATTGGCGGAAGGGAGATAATACCCGAATATATTGAAAGCTATCCCACCACAACCCGATACTCATCTACAGTATATGAAACATGGGACAATGTGCCGGAGGCATACATCCATAAGGTTCGCATACAGCATGGAGCTATTGACGAAGATTTATATATCCCGGATATTGCTGGTAAGAAGCTCGCTATTACCTATAATCAAACAGCCGGTGCTATGGCAGTTAGTGAATCAGGAGGTAAAACCCGGTTATCTGATAATAAGATAGTCGCTTACCCATTGGAAGAAAATGCTGTACAGGTCAGCACTATTGAAAAGACAGGACATCTGATCAAAGATAAAACTCAAAAAAGTGATATAGGTATCCTAGGCGGATCATGGGATTTCGGGAGGGTCTATCCCGAAGGATACAGCCAGGGGAACTATGTAATAAGCAACCCTAATTCATCTGCAATCCAAGTAGTGGTGTCCTTAAGCTCAAATCCATCAGGAGCCTTTTCAATCCAGTCCGGTGTCGGTACGCATACACTAAATCCCAATCAGCAGCATACTATCACGGTTCGTTTCAACGGATCAGGTCAGACCCCTGGAGCTAAGACAGGCGAGCTTCATATCGAGTATTGGTATGGTTCAAATAATTATGCGAATGATTATACAAGCCTGACCGGTGTGGTGGCTAATGAAATTAATCTGACAGGGTCATATGGTTTTGATTTCGGGCAGACATATCCTAATGTCCTAAAAGAAGGTACATGCAAACTGAAAAACAGCGGAACACTGAATCTGGGTATAAGCAGCATCACCCTTTCAGGAACGGACGTAAGCAGGTTTTTGATACTAAGCGGGGCAGGAGCAGGAACCCTTGCACCGGGCCAGGAACGGGATATACAGGTCCGGTATCTGGCAAGCGTTGTAGGGTTGCATGATGATGCCTTTCTTTTAATAAACTGCACCTATGACCAGCTAAGCTATACCTTTAATCTGCCGCTGAAAGGCGAAACCATATCCCTGCCCAATGCCAAATTGTGGCTTGATGATGTACTTATTTCAGAAGGGCCGAGTGGGAATATTCTGACTCTTTCCATAAATCATCCCTATGCTCATGATAGCGGTTCATATGCTGACCAGACAGAAAACTATACTCTAAAACCTGATCCAAACACTACATATGTGATTATCTCCGATTTCGGGGGTAGCCGCGATGGGCTTTTATTAAAAAACCGTCAGAAAGTGCTTGAGACATACAGATCAAACGGCCTTTTAAATGATTCTATGGAGGTCATGACCGAGACCCTGAATGTAATGGGCCAGACCTGGATGGAAGAGACCACACTTAACGAGAATATGTTGTTAGCGGCAGGTAAAGTCCTTTCCATAAAGCACCACAGGTTTGGCATTGTCGCTCAGGAGGCAGGCTATTATATAGATGTAAAACATCAATTCGGAAGCAGCATATCCAGGGTTGGAGATAATACAACTGAAATGTCGGTGTCCAGGGCAGGCAGTTTTCTAATGAGCGCCCTGGAGCATGGCGTACTGGAACAATTACAGGTGAACAGGCCCGCAGCTTCAACAGTCAAGCTCCTACACTTTGCAAATGCACAGGGCTACAAGATATTCAAGGCTAATTCGGGTAATTACAATACATCTATAAGGTCACAGTTGACCGGTTACAGCGATGGTATAAATGGTGATCTTTCCCATTTTAAGAACCTAGTAGATAGTGGCTCAATACTTATTTTACCAGAGGATGGGCAATTAACAGATACTGGCTGGGAATGGAGTGGAAAAGGTTATGTGGATTACAATGAATCAGGGAACACTTTCTATGTAGGTATGATAATAGGCGGGGATTATCATGGAGGTTATGGCGGATATCAGGCAACAGTCAGCACAGACAGTATTGTTAATGATTATAAGGCAGAGGTAGGGTTAGGGGCTAATACCAACTGGACAGCTAAAAGTAAAGACCCTATAAGCATGACAACAGGGGCGGCAACCTTTGAGAGCGCGGATATTTCCCTTGGAGGGGCTGCACCCCTTGGGCTTTCCTTCGGAAGGGCTTATGACAGTGCTAACAACACCCAAAAAGGCAATATGGGTTATGGCTGGAAACATAATTACGATATTCATCTTAACACTCACAGTGATGGTGAATCAGGGCTTGGAAAGAGGCTTCCGGTTGACTGTGCCGCGCTTATAGCGGTTTCTGTTGCAACAATAGACCTGATGACAGGTACACCTGAGGTAAAGGAATGGACAGTATCATCCCTTGCTGCCAAGTGGGCCATGGATCAACTTAAGGATAATGCCGTAAGTGTGCATTTAATGGATAAGTGGCTTGCCTTTATAAAACTACCGGATGGCACATACAGCTCTCCTCCTGGCATGACAATAAAGCTGGTAAAGGATGGGAGTTTGTACAGGCTTGAAGAAAGATTTGATGAAAAGGTTTACTTTGACTCAAACAATAAAATAAGCTCGTGGAGGGATGCGGATGGGAATGCTCTCTCCTTTACCTATAATGGGGACAAACTTGCTTCCATTACAGATGCTTTTGGCAGGTCATTGACTCTGGGCTATACAGGTGATCTTCTCACATCCATAACAGATTCAACAGGCAGGTCAATAACCTATCAGTATGATGCAAACAATGATCTTACAGGCTATCTAGATCTTGAGAATAAACTCTGGTCATATGGATATACTAATCACAGGCTTACAACCCTGACTAATCCTCTTAGCATAACCACAGCCACTAATGTGTATGATACCCTTGGAAGGGTTAAGTCCCAGACAGTACCCAGAAAGATAAATGGCAGCATTATAAACAAAACGTATAATTTTTACTTTTCAGGCTTCAGGGGTGTGGAAGAAGACCCTGAAGGAAACCAGACAATCTATCATCTTGATCGTGATGGAAAGACAATAGCAGAGGAAAATGCCCTTGGGCACAAGAGTTCAAGGGAGTTTGACGGGCAGAATCATGTTGTTAAAACTACTGACCCGAGGGGAAATGAGGCAGAGTTCATATATGATGGCAATCATAATCTTGTAAAGGCTGTAGGCCCTTTATCAGGAATAGAATATGACTCTGGATATACATATGATGCGAATTTCCAGCTTACAGACACTTATCTATCACAGAACGATGTCATACAGAGAAGCCTTTCTCACCTTGACTATGACTCTGAACATCACCTTGAAAAGACAACCATATATCCAGCAACAGGAAAACAAATAGAACACAGCAACACCTATTATCCCAATGGCCTTACAAATACGACATCTGATGGCAAAGGGATTATTACCACATTAACATATGATCCATTCGGAAACCCTGATACTTCCAAAGTAGATACTGAGCCATTAGTTGATTATGTGTATAACTCAAGAGGATGGATGTCAGACCTGAATGATCAAGCTGGTTCACATACAGGCTTTACCTATAACAACATGGGGCAGATTTTAACCAGGACAGACCCTCTAAGCAAGGTGACAGGCTATACCTATTATGATGATGGAAGCCTTCACACCATCACAGACCGGAAAAACAATATTATTTCCTACAGCTACACCCCAAGTGGTAAGATGGACACAATTACCTATCAGGATTTATCAACAATAAATTTTCAGTATGATTCACGTGATAACCTGTACAGGATGTTGGATTCTATAGGAACAACCACATATAATGAATATGATGCTGCTAACCGGCTCAGGAGATTCACAGATGCACAGGGTTTTGAGATTTCTTACAATTACGATAATGCCGGGAACCTCACCACATTAACCTATCCTGGCAATAAGACAGTCTCTTACACCTATGATGAACTGAACCGGCTTGAGACAGTTAGCATCAACTTTGTAACCGGCACTCCTGGAAGTACATTTTACTATGATGCTTCAGGGCGGCTTGACCAGATAGACCAGTTTAATGGGACAAAGGTTTATTATGGGTATGATAATGCGGACAGGTTAACTGACCTTGATAATGAGAAGGGCAATACAACACCCATAGCCACCTATCACTTTACCCTGGATAACAATGGTAACAGGACACATATAGCCAAAAATGAGCCATTAAGCTTTGACCCAAGCGCCCAAACCATTAACTATACATACAATACTCAGAAGAACAGGCTATTAACCGCAGGCACAGACACCTTTACCCATGATTACGAAGGTCAGTTGTCAGCAAAAAACAGCACCTCATACGCCTTTGATTATGAGCACAGGCTTAAGACCATAGGAAGCACTATACAGTATTTTTATGATGGTATGGGAAACAGGGTAAAGACTGTAAGAAGTGGTGTTACGACAAAATATATCTATGATGCCAGAGGCAACCTGCTTGCAGAGGCGGATGCAAATAATGTTATCCAGAGGTATTACATATATGGTAATGGCTTAATGGCGATGGTTACAGCAGGAGGTCAGGTTTACTGTTATCATTTTAATGCGACAGGAAGCACCATAGCCATAACTGACAGCACTCAGAACATTGTGAACAAATATGCCTATACACCATTTGGAGAAATAGGTAGTGAGGTAGAAGCCTTTGCTCAACCATTTAAATATGTTGGGCAGTATGGGGTAATGTCCGAATCCAATGGTTTATATTATATGCGGGCGAGGTATTATGACCCGACATTAGGGAGATTCCTCTCCGAAGACCCTCTAGGCTTCGGGGGCGGGGATGTTAACCTGTATGTTTATGTAAACAATAATCCTGTAATGCTCATCGATCCTTCTGGAGAATGGATTGTCCAGGCAATCGGTGGTGGTATTGGTGCAATAGCAGGCGGATATTCGGCTTATAAAAGTGGAGGAGACTGGAAAGATATTGCTAGAAGCGCAGCTATTGGTGGTGTTGCTGGTGTGCTATCAACTATTCCAATACCTGGGATAAACCCATTGCTTGGAGGTGCAGCAATGTCTGGAGTAGCTAGTTTCCTAGGTAATGTAAGCACACAAGTAGCTACAGGAACTTCTTTTGAAAATGTGAATTATACTTCAGCGTCTTTGTCTGCGTTAGCAGGAGCGGTTGGAGGATGCGTTGGAGGGGGGCTAGCTAATAGTACAGCTAAACAAATAATCTCAGGGCCTACATTAACATCGGTTAGAACAAATCAAGTTTTTACGTCTTTTGGTAAATCTGTTGTCAACGCCTCAGTCGGTGGTTCTGTCGCAGGAGTAGCTGATGTAGGACTCCATAAACTTTATTAAGGTCGCAGGTGTATAATAATGATAATTATGGCATTTCTATTTTGTGTTTTAGGATTAGTTTTTTCAATTTTTTTCTTATGGTATGGTTTTGTTCATGGAATCCAAAATAAAAGGATACTAGGTTCATATCCAGATAATTACTTAAATGGTCGCAAAGCTGTTAACAGAGGAATATTTTATATTTTAATTGGTATTTTTTTCCTTTCATGTACAACCATTACAGCTATTTCAATTTATAAAAAAATAAAAAGTTACCAAACTCTGGCTAAATAATAATGATGCTGCTCTTACTAAGCGGACATAAAAAGTAATAAATAGGGAATTAAAAGTATAAGACATAATTTAGATTAAAGGATAAGGGATTTATGGAGGCAGCAGAACTAAATGATGTGTAAAGTACCTTTTTTATATTTCTTTGTTGTAATCATGTCTATGTTAGTCGGAGTAGGCATGGGATTCTTTATGTTGTATGTTGGCAAATTTAAGACTTACATTGAAGAGAAAAGTAATAATGAAAATAAAATATTTAAGGCGATAGATATAATATGGAGGGTTACCCTCCCTTTTATTTTTTTATTATTTTTTTTAATCATACCTGGTCAAATTATATATCTGTGGATTAATGTTTTATGCGAAATGAAAATATCACATTTTATAACCACTTATTTATTCTGTTTTATTTTTACTTTTATTCTAGTTATGATTGTACTAATTAAAACAGGCAAAATAAAGAAATCCTGAGAGCTCTGCGGGTATCAGCTTGGAAAATCGTTGTACTCCAGCCTCTTTGATCGGAAGGACATTATTGGGTACAGCATCAACATCTTTAATGGGAGGTGATATATCTGATGTGGCGAATGTTGGATTAACTGGCGCTATTTCTGCTTTTGTAGGAGCAGGTGTAGGGAATATCGTAACTACAATTTCAAAAACCGGAATACAAGCAGCGGTGCGTACAGGCATAACAACTGGAGTGGTAGATTCTATGTTGATGGTTTCAGACCCGGTATTTGCAGATGTAAAAAATAATTCTTCCTCAAACAAAAGCAGCTTTTCTGGAACAACTAATTTTTCAAGTGGTAAATAACTATATGCAATTAAATATTAATGAAAAACTGATACGAAAAAGTCGTGGAAATTACCGTGGCAACCTTCTATTACCATTTGCTTGGGTTGGTGGAACATGGTATCTTACAAATGTTCGGCTTCATTTTGAATCAAATGCTTTCAATATTGAAAAACTAGACGAATCTATTCCGCTTGAAAGCATTAATTCAATAAATATGAAACATCCTGATTTCATATCTTCTAAATTGACCATTTTATTGCATAACAACTCTTTAATTGAATTGCATGTACCTGAGCGGAAGGCATGGATTACTGATATTGCAAATGAAATAAAAAAAATAAAAAATGAAGTAGAAGAGGGCTCGGATTTATATTCAATAATCAATAATAAAATAGTGGAAAAACCTAAAGGGTGGTTAATTAAAGAAACTATCCAAATCGCTATTGTAGCTGTATGTGTAAGTGTAATTTGTCTTTTATTTTATAAATTGCTGGCTAATTAAAGGTTGCACCCCTCAATGCTTATACGATGGTATGGGAAACAGGGTAAGGGTTGTAAGAAATGAAAACAAATTATATCTTAAAACCAATTTTCATATTCGGATATACACTTATTGGCATAGCTATCCTAGGAATGACTATGCATTTTTTATTACGAGTCGATATTAGGTATACTATTGAATTTCAAGTTTTCATATTATTATCAACTTTATTCCATGCATTTATTGGATTAGGAATTGTTTTTCAAAAAAGATGGGGATTTTATCTCATGAAATTTTATTTGAGTTTATTATATTTGGGCTTCCCGGTTGGTACATATATATCCAAAAAACTTAAACAATATATCGATGAGAATAATATAGAAAATTATTTTAAAGGTAGTTAAGAAAACTAAATGGGTTTAGTCTTACATTCGCGGAGATACAAGGATTATTTGTTGGAACTGCTGGATATGCTTTTGGAAAGGATTCAGGATCATGCAAAACGAAATAGTACCATTGATAATTTTTATTTCGACCGGTGTGCTATGGTTTTTTACTGCGCTTCAATTCAATTGTGTGCGTAATCATTTCTTGAAGAACTGTCCAGATGAGGCTAAGCGATATGTCACACCTCCCACATATGGGAGCCCAAAGAACTTTACGTTTCTTTTTCGTAAGGAGTCCATAGCCTTACTTCGGCAACATAATGACCTTTGGAACTTACGGCAGAAAGCAGTTATCCTTTTTGTTGCATCAATTATATAGCCAATCGGTTGCGTGGTGTTATTGGAAATTGTTTTGGCTTTCACTTGATAGAACAATTATCGTTCGAGGTTTATTAACTATTTTTGAGGCTTAAATAATCAGAAAAATAGGCTGTTGTCCGCAGTAGCAGGAAATAGTGCCACTGGAGTTGTTGCCTCATCACCTATTCGAAAATGGTTCTAGGCTACGATTATTTTAACGATAATGATTAAAAATGAAATTATTAGAACAACCGCAACCATTAGAAAAAATGAGAAGTCACCATTATCATTACGACCAGGTGACTAACCATTAAATCTTGATAACGTCTCTATTAAAAAAAGGAACCTGGAATGACAAAAACAACCCAAATAATAATCTTTATATCTTTAATATTTTCACCATATGTTACGAATGCAGAAGATCTGCCCAAGTTTTTTGGTTTTGTTGAAGATGAATATTTTTTCCCTAATAAGATGGCCGACTGGAAATTACAAAAAAATATAAAAGATGAGAGTTACTTTCTGCTTCAATGGGAAAATCTATCCAAACATGAAATCACTTTAAAATATCTTGACGCTACACCCAATACAATACAGTCTGTATATCAGGGAATCGCAGAAGAGATTGATAAAAGCATTAAAGAAGTCGGGGGAAATATACTCACCCTGAAAGAGTTTTTTGCTGTTATCCTTATCAATGACACACAATCGGATCATTCAGTAAATTTGTTATATGGTACTCCTGAAGGGGCATATTTTTGGAAATACAAAGTTCCCGATACATTTGAGACAAATATTGCGAGTTATATTGCCGCTATAACATCAGCAGCCAGAGAACATCAATATAAGGTAGCTCTAAAATATGGCAATGTTGTTATGGGAAGATGGGGAGTGCCTATTCATGAATTTGCGAAATTGCTTGCAAGTAAAAATGATCCAAGGGTTATAGATGTATACAAAAATTTATTACAGACCAGCCCATCAAATTATGATGCTCAAATAGAATATTCTTCTATAACAAAAAATAATGTGGAGGAAATTCAGTGTGCAAAAATAGTCGAAAGAGATGCAGAGGAAGAAAAACTCCTGAATGCTTCTGCTAAAATATTACATAAAGAGATTCCAGCAATATCCTCATACAAGGTCTTAAATCAGAGTGAAAAAGGGCTAAAGGTTATACTCATCCCTTTAGAACCGTGCAACCCCTGGCTTCTTGATGAAATAGCTATTACATACGAGAAGATTACATCAATCCCTGTTGTCATAAGAAGGTTGCCTGTCAATTGGACTCCTCCTGAATCATCAAGGTCCGCCTACAGACCCTATCTGGAAAAAATTGCCTCAAATATATGGAAAACAAAATCTGATTTTAGTGACTGGTCGTTATCAAAACTAAAAGAGGAAATAATGAAAAAAGCAAAAGAGGAAGGCCCCCAAGCTGTAACCTCCATAAATCAAATTTTCAAAAAAATGGATGAAGAAGGTTACCAATGGGATGCAGACCCTATTATGAGTTGGCTTTCACTATCAATTTCTCCTTATTTTTCAAAAGATCCATATACAATGGTAGTGGGAATCACAGAGCTGGATATTTATTCAGGAGAGACCAATTTTGTATTTAGTCTGTATGGCGGACACAAAGACTCTCCTGTAAGCATCTTATCATATGCTAAAATGAGAGCAAAACTCACAGGGGAAAACCAGTCCAGAAGACGTTTGGTGGAACGTGCTGCAAAAGAGCTTGTGCCAGCAAGTCTTAAAAAATTAAACATCCAAAGATCTATAGACCCATCTTGCCCTTATTCGTATTCAGGTGGCTTACAACGTCTGGATGAAAAAACATTAAACCTTTCCGATACAGTAAAGGATGAAATTGAAAGAATTAAAAAACAATTTTGAATCTACCGTCAAAGGCTGATGGAAATAACAACATTACCAGGTATTACACAAATGGGATTGGGCTATCCTCATTTTTGGAATATTGCTCTTTAAAAGATATGTTAATGATAAGGAAACTATACTTAATATCCTTTAGCAATGGCTCGATATTAGAAAAACAATTGAAGAATAACTATAAGACACTCTTCTCAACATCAGTTAATAACTATAGGTGGGGAGAGGTTCTCCCCGCCTATAGTCAAATCTGAATTAAAAAATTTAAATCGTTTACCCCAGCTTGTCTCTCTTCTTTAACAGCTCTGCAACATTTTTAAGCCCCATGCCTTCAAGGGTTTTACGTGTCGGGTAGCCGTTTTCAGGGTTATAACCTTCGAACTTGTAGAACTTTGTCTTCCACTCTTCAAACTTTTTCCTGTCAATCTTTCTACCGGCGCCACTATTATAGTTCCATTCTCCATTTATGTACATGGGCATGTCACTTCCCCTTGAAGGCTGGTCATATATGTAATCGGGGAATATTTCCATGTCCCTGTGTCTGCCCTGCAGCACCCAGATGGCCCTGTCAAGGGTATAGA
>CAYRKE010000234.1:0-11540 GCA_964424695.1 uncultured Polyangiaceae bacterium | reverse complement strand
CGTCACTGCTGCGCTTCGGAACGGCGAAGGGAATGTGGTCATCGTCGGTCGCGAAGATCCGGTGAGTGGCGGGGCGGCGGGAGCGCGACGCTACACTCCCGCTCCAGGCAGCATCGACGAGTACGCGGGAGAGTGCAGTGTCTATGGCTGTGAGTCACTCTTCGTACGCGAGCTCAGCCTCGCTGGCGATACGTCCTGGTTCTACCAACGGCGACGCGAATCGGGATATGCGACCGATGCCATCGTGCTGTCTGACGGAACCTTGCGCGTGCTGGCTGCGGTGCGCCGCGAGGAGGAATCGACGATCGTACTCGACTTCGCTCCCCGCTGAACGTCCAGAATCGGCTCGGCAGCCCTGACGAACGTGACTCTGCGCGACCAGATTGCGCTCGACGTTCGACAAGACCGACATCGACGGCCAACGGCAAGACAGCTGACAATTCGTCCCGGGTAGTGGTCTGGCTCCCAGGTCGGTGGCGCGCCTTGGGTGACCGGACGTTGCTGGCCCACGGCTCGCCGGAGGAGCCGAGTCGCTCGTGACCGCGTCTGCAATTTGACGGGGCAACGAATCGAGCGAGAGCCTTGGCGCTCCCGAGCGTACGAGGCCCATGAGGCCCGAACAATCACCAATGATCATGCAGTGAAGGCCGCAATCGCTTCGGAGGCCGCAATCGGCCTTTTGCGGTTTGGAAAAGAGCCGCATCATGGAGGAGCGCTCCGAATCGCGGTGGCTCCGGGCTGCCCAAGGCAGCCGCTGGGGGATGCGGATGCGGCGACTCTTCAGCACGGCACGAGGAAGCTCCAGTGGAAGCTATGGGCGTCCATCCTCCCAATTGCGGCGAGGTGACATCGATCCGCGGCAGCGTGGTCGACGTTCGTTTCGATTGGAGCCTGCCCGAGATCCACTCCCTCCTACACGCGAACGACAGAGCCGTGGCGCTCGAGGTCGCGACTCACCTGGATGACAGGCACGTCCGCGCCATCGCACTGACGCCCACTCACGGGCTATCTCGTGGCGCCCGGGTCGTCGACAGTGGTGGCCCGCTCAAGGCGCCCGTGGGGAAGGGGGTTCTTGCTCGCATGCTCGACGTCTTCGGTGCTGCGCTCGACCATGGGGGGCCCTTGTCCGGCGTCGAGTGGCGCTCGGTGCATCAGGCTCCACCGCCCCTCGTGCGCCGCTCGACGAAGAGCGAGGTCTTCGAGACCGGCATCAAGATTATCGATGTGCTGACGCCGCTCGAAAGGGGGGGGAAGGCCGGGCTGTTCGGCGGTGCGGGGGTCGGGAAAACGGTGCTTCTCACCGAGATGATCCACAACATGATCGGGCACCACGAGGGGATCAGCGTCTTTTGTGGGATCGGCGAGCGGTGTCGCGAGGGGGAGGAGCTCTATCGCGATATGGTTGCGGCTGGGGTGCTTCCCAACATGGTCATGCTCTTTGGGCAGATGAACGAACCGTCCGGATGCCGTTTTCGGATCGGACATGCAGCCCTCACGGTGGCCGAGTATTTCCGAGACGATGAGCATCGCGACGTGCTTCTGCTCATCGACAACGTGTTCCGATTCATCCAAGCGGGCTCGGAGGTGTCAGGCCTCATGGGCCAGATGCCGTCGCGGCTCGGCTACCAGCCGACCTTGGGCACCGAACTGTCGGGGCTCGAAGAACGCATCGCCAACACCGAAACCGGGGCCATCACCTCGATTCAAGCGGTATACGTGCCCGCGGACGACTTTACCGATCCATCTGCCGTCCACACCTTCTCGCATCTCTCCGCTTCCGTGGTGCTATCGCGGAAGCGGGCCAGCGAGGGGCTATTTCCGGCGATCGATCCGCTGGAGTCCAGTTCCAAGATGGCGACGCCCGGCATCGTCGGCACGCGACACTACGCACTTGCCCAAGAGATCCGTCGGACTCTGGCGCAGTACGTGGAGCTCAAGGACATCATTGCCATGCTTGGGCTCGAACAATTGTCGCCCCAGGATCGTAAGGTCGTCGCGCGAGCGCGGCGCCTCGAGCGCTTCTTGACCCAGCCATTCTTCACCACCGAGCAGTTCACGGGCATCGCGGGCAAGCTGGTCAGTCTGACGGACGCGCTGGATGGCTGTGAGCGGATTCTGGACGACGAATTCAGCGACTATCCGGAAGGAGCTCTCTACATGATCGGCGCCATCGACGAAGCCAAGGGGAGAGCCAAACCAGTCTCGGAGGTTACTCATGGCACCGCCAACCATGCACCTTGAACTGCTGCTTCCCCATCGGGTCTTCGAGGACCGGGCAGACGTGACCCGCATCGTGGCCGAAAGCGCGTCCGGCTCGTTTGGCGTATTGCCTCAGCGGCTCGACTGCGTGGCGGCGCTCGTGCCGGGGATCCTCTTCTACGAGACGGCAGCTCGGGGTCAGGTGTACGTCGCCATTGATGAAGGCGTTCTGGTCAAGGCGGGGGTTGACGTTCGGATCTCGGTGCGGCGCGCGCTGGTTGGGCCTGAGCTTCCAGAGTTGCGCAGCAAGGTGGAGAGAGAATTCCGCGCCGTGGACGCCCAGGAGCGAAGCCTTCGTCAGGTGATGACCAAGCTCGAGACAGGG
Source organism: uncultured Polyangiaceae bacterium (assembly GCA_964424695.1). Classification (GTDB taxonomy): domain Bacteria; phylum Myxococcota_A; class Polyangia; order Polyangiales; family Polyangiaceae; genus JAEWRL01. The sequence continues at coordinate 8,956 of CAYRKE010000234.1, read as the reverse complement.
CTCCTACGTCGGTTCATGGATCTCAAACATGCCCAACGATAGACATACGAGGAATGCCAAGAGCGGCCAGTCTATGGCCGAACGGGTCGGCGTCAAGGCTCAGCGCAAGCTCAAAGCCAGTCGCGCCCCAAACCACGGGGCGTGGTTCGGGCTCAGCATGATGGGCCTGATCGGTTGGTCCGTGGTCGTGCCCACCTTGCTGGGGACGGCCCTGGGATACTGGCTCGACAAGCGGTATCAGAGTGAGCACTCGTGGACCCTGGCGCTCTTGGTCGCAGGACTCACGATCGGATGTTTTAGCGCGTGGCGCTGGGTAGCGAAGGAAGAGCGTGTCATGCGGGAGGAGTCGAACCATGATCACGAGTGATGGTGTGAGCCTGGGGGTGTCCTGTCTCGTCGGCGTGGCTCTCGGCGTGTTCTTCTTTGGCGGGCTGTTGTGGACGATACGTCGGGGGCTCGCGTCTCGCACGCCAGCGCTCTGGTTCGCCGGCAGCCTGGCGCTGCGAACCGCGGTCGCACTGGGCGGGTTTGCCCTCGTCGGGCGCGGCAGTTGGCTGCACCTGTCGGTATGTCTGCTCGGCTTTGTGGTCGGGCGCGTCATCGTCACGCGGCGTCTGCGCGAACGGTTCGAGCGCGTCCCGGGGGAGGGGTAACATGCGTCTTAGCACCGACGATGTGATCTTCTGGTGTCATGGTGCGATCAAACTCAATGCCACCATCGTGTCTACCTGGGGGCTCATGCTCCTCATGGTGGTGGGGGCGAAGCTTGCCACACGCAGGATCACGACGGGCCTCGAGCGCTCTCGCTGGCAGAATCTGCTGGAGATCGTGATCATGGCGATCCTTCAGCAGCTCACGGAACTGGGGCTGCCCCAGCCGCGGCGGCAGCTCCCCTTCGTGGGGACGCTCTTTCTGTTTCTCGCCGTGGCGGCTCTCGCCACTGCAATTCCGGTCTACGAACCGCCCACGGGATCGCTCTCGACCACTGCAGGTTTGGCGCTCAGCGTGTTCGTCGCGGTACCGGTGTTTGGCATCTCGGGCCAAGGGCTCCGCGGCTATCTCAGAACCTACGTCGAGCCGACCTTCATCATGCTGCCGTTTCACCTGATCAGCGAGGTTTTTCGTACGCTGGCCCTCGCGGTGCGCCTGTTCGGTAACATGATGAGTGGGGTGATGATTCTCGCCATCCTGCTCACGATCACGCCATTCGTCTTCCCGGTCGTGATGACGGTGCTGGGGCTTTTGACGGGCATGGTTCAGGCGTACATCTTCAGTATCTTGGCTGCTGTCTACATCGCTGCGGCGACGGCGGGGCATGGGTCTCGACCGTCGTCAGCGGTTCACTGATGGGGTTCGCTGTGCGCTGGGGGTAGTATGGATAATGTGACTATGATCGGCGTGGTTTCGGTTGTCGTGGCTGGGGCTACGACCGCGTTCGGGACCATGGTTCCCGCTATGGCGGAAGGGCGGTCCGTGGCAATGGCTCTGCGTTCCCTCGCTCAGCAGCCGGACGCATCGGCTACGATTACCCGTACGCTATTCGTGGGTCTCGCCATGGTCGAGTCCATGGCGATCTACTGTTTCGTGATTTCGATGATCCTGATCTTTGCCAACCCATTCTGGGGTCACGTGATCGCCCAGGTTCCGGGGAAGTAACGATGCTCATCGACTGGTTTACGCTCGGCGCGCAGATGGTCAACTTCATCGTCCTGGTTTGGTTGATGAAGCGCTACCTCTACCAGCCCGTTCTTCGGGCGATCGACGCTCGGGAAGCGCACATCGCGAGCCAGCTCGCGGGCGCCGACGCCGAGCGACGGGAGGCCGAACGTTCCAAGGCCGAGTTCGAGCAGAAGAACGCCACGCTCGACCAGCAGCGCGCTCGGTTGCTCGATGAGGCGACGGCCGAGGCGCACGCGGCTCGGCGTCGGATCCTGGAGGAGGCGCGGGAAGCGGCGCAGGCTCTGAGCGTGGAGCAGGTTTCGCTGCTCGAGAGCGGGCTCAGGAGCCTGAACCAGGCCATCTCACGGCGCGCGGAGGAAGAGATCTTTGCGATTGCACGACGGACGCTCGAACGAGTTGCCGACGCGAGCCTCGAGGAGCGGGTGGCCCGTGCTTTCGCCAGACATCTCGAGGATCTGGACGGCGCGGCGCGGTCGCTCATCGCCGGCGCGATAGGCAGCGGTGGCGAAGCCGCCATTGTGCGCAGCGCGTTTCCGTTGGCCGAGCCGCAGCGCACCGTGATATCGGATGCCGTCCATACCGCGTTCTCCACCAAGGTTCCCCTCGCGTTCGAGACTGTCCCCGGCGTGGTGTGCGGTGTCGAACTCCTGGCTGGCGGATACAAACTCGCGTGGAGCGTTGGTGAGCACCTCGCTTCGCTGGAAAAGAGTGTGGCCGAGCTGATCAACCAGTATGCGGAGTCGCACCAAGCTCCTTCCCATGCCATCCATGAACAGCAAGCCTGAGAGCGTTGCGAGCGTCGTTCTGCGCACCCTGGGCGAAATGGGCCAAGCCGTGGAGCGTGCGGCTCCCGGATTTGTGCCACGGGAGGTTGGGCTGATTTCGTCGGTAGCAGCCGGCATCGCCAAGGTGACGGGGCTGCCCGGCGTTGGGTTCGATGAGCTGCTCCGTTTTCCTGGGGGGGAGTGTGGGATTGCGTTCAACGTGGATCCCGGCGAGATCGGCGTCGCGCTGCTCGGCGACTACTCGCGCCTGCGAGCCGGTGATGAGGTCGAGAGAACCGGTCGGGTCGTGGACGTCGCCGTCGGCCACGCTTTGCTGGGTAGGGTCGTCGATCCCCTCGGTAGGCCGCTCGACGCCCGGGGGCCGCTGGTCACTGACCGGCGCCTGCCAATCGAACGCCCAGCGGCACCCATCATGGACCGCGCGCCCGTCAGAGTGCCTCTACAAACTGGCATCAAGGTCATTGACGCGCTGATCCCCATCGGACGCGGTCAGCGCGAGCTCATTCTGGGGGACAGGCAAACGGGCAAGACGGCCATTGCGATCGATGCCGTGCTGAACCAGAAGGGCAAGGGCGTACTCAGCGTCTACTGCTTCGTGGGTCAACGGGCGTCCGCAGTGGCCAAGTCGGTGGCCATTCTCCGAGAGCATGGGGCCATGGAAGACTCCGTGGTCATCGTGAGTGAGGGGCACGATCCCCCGGCGCTCGCGTTCATCGCGCCGTATGCGGCTACGAGTATCGCGGAATACTTCATGGAGGCGGGGCGCGACGTGCTCGTGGTCTACGACGACCTGACTCAGCATGCTCGAGCCTACCGAGAACTGTCTTTGCTCCTGCGGCGGCCCCCCGGGCGCGAGGCCTTTCCTGGCGACATCTTCTACATTCACTCGCGGCTGCTCGAGCGGGCCACTCACCTGTCGGCGCGTCGCGGCGGCGGATCCCTGACCGCTCTGCCCATCGTCGAAACCGAGGCCCAGAATATCTCCGCCTACATCCCCACCAACCTGATCTCCATTACCGACGGCCAGATCTACCTGTCGCCCTCCCTATTCGAGCTAGGGGTGCTGCCTGCCGTGGATGTCGGGAAGTCCGTCTCGCGGGTTGGAGGCAAGGCTCAACGGCCAGCGTATCGCTCGGCGACCGGGGATTTGAAACTTGCCTACGCGCAGTTCGAGGAGCTCGAATCCTTCGCTCGTTTTGGCGCTCGCGTCGACGAGGACACGCGCAGGATCATCGAGCACGGTCGGCGGATTCGCTCCTGTCTCAAACAGTCGAACTGTTCACCTGTCGCGTTGTCGGCGCAGATCGCCGTGCTCATCGCCTTGAACGCTGGCCTATTCGACTCCGTTGCGAGTGATGAGATGGTCGACGCAGAGCGGCTCGTGCAGGACGCGGCGCAGCGCTTGCCCGAGGAACTCCTCGGGCGCCTCGACTCGGATGCCAACCTTGGGGACGAGGATCGCCAGGCGATACTCGACTGCGTGGCTCACGCACTCGAGCGCTACCAGGGTGAGGCCGCGGGGGATAGGCGATGAGTGACACCCTGGACAGCCTGCGCCACCAGATCCACAGCGCCAACCAGCTCCGATCTGTCGTGAGCACGACGAAGACGCTGGCGGCGTCCAGCATCGGGCAGTACGAGCGCGCGGTCCGGGCGCTTGCGGACTATCGTGAAACCATCGAGCTCGGGCTGAGCGTGGGGCTCGGCCGAGGGGCTGCGGTGAGGCAACGAGGGTTTGGGGAGCGTCGCGAGCGTCCTCCCCCGCTGTCGGCGGTCGTATTCGGTTCCGACCAAGGCCTGGTGGGGCGCTTCAACGAACGAGTCGCGGAGCACACGATATCCACGCTGGAGGCGGAGCCAGGACCGGTTCGAGTCTGGGTCGTGGGCGAGCGCGTCGTCGGGAGGCTCTTGGACGCGGGGCTCGAGCCCGAGACGCATTTCGCAGTGCCGAGCTCCACCCATGGCATCCCCGGGCTCGTCGCGGAGTTGCTTCTGGTGACGGGGGCGCTCGTCGACGGGGACCGTGAGGCTGAGGTCCATCTCTTCTTCAACCGTCCCGAACCTGGCAACGTCTGTGCTCCGGTCCGCCAACGGCTGCTTCCCCTGGACGAAGGCTGGAGGCGGACGCTCTCGGAGCGTCCCTGGCCAACATGCAGGCTCCCGGAGGTGATCGGAGGCCGTCTCGCCACGCTGCGTGCCCTCATTCGCGAGTACCTATTCGTGCAGGTGTACTGCGCGGTCGCCGAGTCTCTCATGAGCGAACACGCGAGCCGCCTTGCGGCAATGCAGCGCGCGGAGAAGAACATCGAGGAGCTGCTCGAGGTTCTGATGCTGGACTACCATCGCATGCGTCAGAACGGCATCGACGAAGAGCTGTTCGACGTGGTTTCTGGCTTTCGGGCGCTGGTGGACACCCAAAGGGAGTAGCCGTCGAAGCGCCGACCCGGCTGCCGGATCCCTGGGCTCCCAATACAGGGCTTTACGCGTCAAACATGGAGCGGTTGCGAACACTCACGCGAGACAAGACTAGAACGCTCCGCCCCCTCCGACGTGCAGCCCCCAAATGTCCCTCTCGCGGAGCGGCTCGTCCATCGGGATCGTGACCCGGAAACCCAGCCAGCCATGTCTACCCAGGTTGAACCGAAGAAAGGGCTCCAGACTCATCTGCGCAGAATCGTCGGAATCATCTTGAGTCGTGAGGAAGGCCACCACGGGCAGCCGAACTCCGAGCGCCGCGGCGTGGCTTACCCACCCTCCGATCCCGGGTGCCACGGTGGTCGATACTTCGAGCTCCTCATCGTCGGCGAATTCCGAACGCCATTTGTAGACGTCGAAGCTCGCGTCCAAGATGCCCATGAACGCTCCGCCGAGCTCTAGATGGATTGGGAAGCCAAAACCATAAGCCGCCGGCGTCCGCAATGTCATGTGCTGGTAGGCCCCCGGAAGGGTTCCCGACAGGTTCGCGTAGGCGTTCTCGCCCGAATCCGGCGCCGTGGGTAGAGCCACCCTAGCCCCGGCGGTGAGCCGAACCGTGCCGTTGACTTCGACGTAGCTTGCCCCGACCGTGACGTTGCCCAGCGCCGCCGCGGACGAGTCCTCCACGGAGACCGTCGTGTAGGGTAGGATGAGAGAGAGCTCCATGTGGTCGGTGGGCATCAACCCGAGTCCAGCATCGAGAGCCGTGATGGTCGTCCCACGCTGTGCGTGAAACCCCAGCTCGCCGTATGCCCGCCCCACCTGATCCGGCAACATTCCGAGACCAGCTCCATCCAGCCCGGACGCGGATATCAACGGAGCTCCATCCGCGGCGGCAGAAATGGCACACAAGACACAACCCAGGCAGAATGCAGTCCAAGTCCGCAAGCAGGACCTCCAGTGGCTTGCCTGTGTCTTACCGGTTTGACGATTGGCCGTCCAGTCCCAGAGAAGCGAAGCCGTTCTCCTCCCCGTTCCAGCTCCAGCCCCAGCACGCTACGAAGCGGAGTGATCGGGCCGAGGCATGATGGCCTCGTTGCGACGGTAGTCGGGGCTTGCGAGACGGAAGCTGCGCCGTTGCTAGTCTCGAAGCAGCGACTGGCACCGCCTTGTTTCATCGCACGCCGCGCAGTGTCGCCGTTACCCGTCGATGGACGGGCGCTGTAAGATCAGGCATCCGTCTTTCTGCGAGGTTTCGAGACGGCGCTCACTGAGACGCCCCGTCGCGATGAGGGCACCTCCGGCAGGCTGAGAATCACGACGACCGTCGATCTCGGCAGTGTCCTGCTCGCAGAGGCCAGCGTGCGATTCGCGACCCGCTACCCTGCCGTCACCGTTGAAGCGCACCTTGGCAATAGCGACCCGGCTCGAACTGCCTGGTGGTGAGTGGATGTTCCATGGTACGACGCGGGCAAAACGACCACGGGGCCGGAGAGATCCTTGCCTCGGCGATAGCAAGGCAGAGAGGCAGAGGATGAGTTGGTTTTGGCGCGGCGCTGCGGGATCGGCTCTCGCAGGCGTCCTGTACGTCGTATCGCTCCTATGGATCGGGCTGGCAATGGCTGATTCGGCGCGCGTGCCAACCGCGACAGTCCGAGACGAGGGGCCGGCTGTAGTGTTCTCGCACCTGGTCATGCGGATCGAGGGGGATGATCGGATTAGCGTCGCAGGCACAGACTTCCGTCGGCGCATCGTTGAGGGCATGCGCGACCGCGGGCTCAACGCCGTTGACGCGGAGAGCCTCGGCGTCGGTAGGGACGATGCCCAGGCGGCCGACTTTCTCCTGGGCGGGACGCTCAGCGAGTTCGAGTGCAGGGAGCGTGGCTTGCTGCTCGACTGCCGCGTCGGGATCGAATGGCAGCTGCTCGATGTGCGCGCTGATGTGGTGGTCTACAAGGTAACGGCGCGCAAGGCCGTGTTCGGGATTCCAGAGGCCGATACGCCACGGCTTGCGCGCGAACTCGTTCTCGGAACGCTCGATTCACTGGTGAAGCGCACGCCCTTTCGGCAGCAGCTCGCTCGCAAGGCGCAATTCAAGGCTCAAAGCAGGCAGCACTACGCGCGCGCCGAGTTTGGCGCTTGCGCCACGGTGCCCAAAGCTATGCCCGCGGGAGTGGCCACAGCCAAGTCAGGCACGGTCATCGTGAGGTCAGGTCCGAATCTTGGCAGCGGGTTCCTCATTTCGCGAGATGGGCTGGTACTCACCGCTGCCCACGTCATCGTCGGAAAGAGCACCGTCCAGCTGCAGGACGGCAGCGAGCACGATGCCACGCTGGTCCGCATCAGGCCGGACGATGACGTGGCGCTTCTGCGAATCGAGCGCCAGAGCACGCCGTGCCTCGCACTTGGTCTCGAACCGGTGAACGAGGGATCCGACGTTTGGGTGATCGGGGCTCCCGCCGGCGAAGACTTCGCATTCTCGCTCTCGCGTGGCATCGTGAGCGGTGTGCGCAATCTTCGGGGCAGGAAGCTACTGCAGACGGACGCCTCGATCAACCCCGGCAACAGTGGCGGTCCGATGTTGGACGCGGGCGGCCGCGCGATCGCAGTGGCAAGTTGGAAGCTGGTCGGAACCGCGGTTGAAGGGGTTGCCTTCGGCGTACCTGTGAGTGTGGCGCTCGATGTCTTGGGTCTTGAGTCCGGCGACAGCACAGTTGAGGTCCTCAGGACGACCGAAGCGGCGCTCCCGGTGGCTCCCGAGGACTCTGCCGTCAATGACGTTTCGGACCCGGTTCCTTCGCTGGATCCAGTCCGGACTCCCAGCGTGCCGACTCAGGGCGAGATCGATGAGGTTCCTGAGGGGCGTTCCAGAGCGAAGGCCGTGTTCCGATGGGGTGGCCTTGCCCTGGCGGCAGGCGGCGCAGTCCTCGCAGCCGTCACCTACGGACAGTACGAGCCGGGGGTCACGAGCCGGGGTGACTATGACCAACTTACCGAGCTCAACGGCCTCGGATGGGCCGCCGCGGGTGTTGGCGTCGCCGGTTTCGTCACGTCATTCTTCATCGGAGGGGAGCCGTCTGGCAGCCAAGCGTCGACGGTGGCGGTCGGCGGCCAGCACCCGGGCATGAACGTCTCGGTGAGGTACTAGCAATGGTGTTGTCGTGGTCCTCCAAACGCTTCTCCGCTAGCGCGTTGCTGGTGTTCGCTGGCGCCGTGTCCTTGTCGTGCTTGCGCCTAGTCGACTTCGAGCCCCAGCGTTGTGAGTCAGAAAGTGACTGTTCGGGAGAAGAGGTCTGCGTGGATGGTCAATGCCGCACGGGCCAGTCCTGTCATTCCGATGTTACTTGCGGGGGAGGCTCATGCGTCAGCGGGAGGTGCATCGAGATTTCTTGTACCGTGGATGATGAGTGCCTGTATGGGCCGTGCGTCGTCGAACCAGATGGGCAAGCGCACTGCAGAAAGGAGGGGTTCTGTGCAGACTACTATCCGTGTCCCCGCGGGCTCAGCTGCGTGGATTCAGTCTGCGAACCTCCGGCCTGCGCGTCCAACGCCGACTGCTACCCCTACGGATGCCGTATCTCCGAGTGCACAACTTCTTGCGCATCCGGTTCGGATTGTCACCCCGATGCCGTGTGCATCAAGGGCCACTGCATCGACCCGACGTGCACGAAGCCTGACGACTCGCGTTGCCTAGGCTATGCCTGTGATACGGCCACCCAACGGTGCTATGACGCCTGCGGCACCAAGTGGTCGGTGGATGAAGGAAGCGTGCCCTATGGCTGCGCGACCGGCTGCGTGTGCGATTCGGAATGCGTGCCCCAGTGTTTGACGGCTTGGGACCCTCTATGTGACGGCATGATGTGCGATGTTGCCACCGGCAGGTGCGAGTCCCACTGTTCCGATTCCACCGAGTGCGCCAGTACTCACACATGCCGGAATGGCACGTGCGTGTTCCGCGAGTGCCAAGACGACAGCGCCTGTGGAGGCTACCGGTGCGTTAGTGGCGAATGCACGACGACTTGCGGCCAGACAAGCGGTTGCGCCGAGGGATACACGTGTTCGGCGGGAGCCTGCTT
>CAYRKE010000233.1:807-11604 GCA_964424695.1 uncultured Polyangiaceae bacterium | reverse complement strand
TCCCGTGCCGACGCTGAGACGGAGTGCTCCCGTGCCGACGCTGAGACGGAGTGCTCCCGTGCCGAAGGCGGCGAAGGACATGCCACCAACGTCAGGCTGAGGAGCAGGGCGCGGATGGGTCGACTCATGCCGGGTGCATCGCGAAATCCCCCAGGAGCGTGACAGGAAAACGGCGCCGCTCCACTCATCGGCCGGGAGGCTCCGGGCGGGGTCCGCGGAGTCGGCCTTGGAGGAGCCCGCGGGCGCCTCCGATCACGTGGGGCCGAAGGCTCCCCCAATTCGCCGCCCCAGTCGTTCGCCAGCCTCCACCAGCAGCTCACCCGCGCGCGCCTTGGCGTCCCCGATGTCGCGGGCATACTCGATGAGCGACTCGATGTGGACGAGCCCCGACGAAGCCCGAATGCGAGGCGCGGCCGACCCTGCGACGGCGTACACAGGCAGCCGCCGTGCCCGAGCGCGCTCCGTGACACCCGAAATGACCTTTCCTTCGAAGGATGTCTCATCGATCCTCCCCTCCCCCGTCACCACCACGTCGGCCAGCGCCAGCCGCCGATCGAATCCCACGCGCTCCATCACCAGCCGCACACCACTCGTGAGCTCGGCGCCGAGCAGCTGCGCGAGCGCGAACCCGAGGCCCCCTGCCGCCCCTGCCCCGGGCTGGCTGGCAGCCGCCTCGAACGTCGCGCTCGGTGCCCTGAGGGAGCCCCGACCTGCCCTGCCTCCTAGCTGGTTCTCGCAGGATTCGAATAGGATCCGCCCGTAGCTCGCGATCCCGCTCTCCAGCTCCTCCACCACCAAGGGCGAGGCGCCTTTCTGCGGCCCGAATGCTCGCGCCGCACCGCGGGGACCGAGGAGGTGGCTGCCGACGTCCGTTGCAGCCACCACGCGCATGCTGGGCGGAAACCGTTCGAGCCCGGCGAGCTCGATCCGCCGCACCCGGGACAGCGCAGCGCCGCCCGCCCGGGCCTCGACCCCCGGCATGGCGGCGCCGAGCGCCTGCGCCATCCCGATCCCGGCGTCGACCGTGGAGGTCCCCCCAAGGCCAACGACCACCCAATCCGCACCCTGACGACCGGCGTGAAGGATCAGCTCACCGATGCCATAGCTCGTCGTCCATCGCGGATCGCGCCGAGACTCGGGAACCAAGCCCAGACCGACGCACCCCGCCGCCTCGAGCCACGCCACGCGACCCCCACGCGTCAGCGCCGAACCGGTCGCAGACTCCCTCGGGTCACCCGCGGTCCACGCAATCCGGGTCTCGATCTGCTCGCCCAAGGGTCCGGTCACCGTGACCGGCTCGAGCGAGACCCCACCGCACCCTTCCGCTCCCGAACCTGAGTCCGCCCTCGCCCCCATCGCCGAAGCCTCGGCATGGGAGGAAAAAGCCCACACCACGGCAGCCACCGTCCCCTCTCCACCGTCAGCCAAGGGGCAGAGATCCAGCACGGCGTCTGGGAGGACCCGCCGGATCCCGTCGGCAAGGCTCGCGCAGACGACCTGCGCAGCGCAAGACTCTTTGAAGCTGTCACAGGCAATGAGCACGCGCATGCGGTCCACCAGGGAGGGAAGCTAGCATTCCTGAGTGTGGATCGCCCCGCACGACCACTGAGCAGGCGGAAACCACCTCTTGAAGAGGAACCAGGCCGGGTGGTTCCCTTCCCCCGCAGCCGACGAACGTAGCTGCTCGGGGGGCTTTGACGCCACGGCCTCGAGCCTCATGGATCGCACATGCTCACTCGTTTCCTCGATTCCAAGGTCGAAGCCACCTATGCGCTCCTGAGAGCGGCTTCCGGGCTCATGTTCTCGTTTCACGGCGTGCAGAAGCTCTTCGGTCTCCTGAGCCCCCACCAGCCAGCCGTTGGATCTCAGCTCTGGATTGGCGGGGTGATCGAGCTCACGTGCGGCCTCGCCATCGCCCTGGGGCTGGGCACCCGCTGGGCGGCGTTTCTGGCGAGCGGTACCATGGCGGTCGCCTACATCCAGTTCCACTGGAGGTTCGCGCTCGGTCCTTCACTGCTGCCAACCGTCAACCAGGGCGAACTTGCTCTTCTGTATTCGGTGCTGTTCCTGTTCTTGTCATGCCGTGGCAGCGGCGCCTGGAGCCTGGACCGAGCTCGCAAAGCATCGTGAGGCGGCCCGGGGAGAAATGGCGGATTGAACGGCCCGCAACCGCTTCACGTACCAACTCCTCGAACTCGGGGTTGAGACCCCGAAGCCAACTCAGGCCCCGAACCATCCCCCCCTTCCCTGACCCGAGTCTCTGAATCCGCGGGAGTCGCCGGGGACTCCGTGTGGAAAACGTAGTCGCGATAGAGGGGATGATTCCAGAGCACATACACGCTGCCCCGTACCAACCACCAAAGCATGACATAGCCCCCCACGGGCATCAGCAGAAGAATGGCGAGTAACCCCGAGTTGAGCCCGGCGCTCGTACACGCCACGAATGCATAACGGCCTGCTCTCGCAACACTGCCGGGCGTCCGCTGGAATGCCCATAGCCGATTCGCCGTACAGTTCACGAGGGCACCCAGACCGCAGCCCAGCGCCGTGGCGATAACCGGGTTCAGTCCCGCGAGCTCCACCATCGCCACCACGGCGGCGAAATCGAGCGCCGTTGCGAGAGCTCCACCGCTGGCATGGCGCACCAGGCTGCCCGTGTCCGCCGGTGGCCGGCTCGGCTCGGAATCCCGCGCTCGAAGGAAGCGCGAGGCATAGACCAGCCGCTGCAAGCTCGACGCCATGGTGCTCAGAGCAAGCAACACTAGCCCGATGACGATGACGCGGTGCGAGACACCGCCTACCCGGTGTGGAAGGAAGACCTCGACGATCGAGCTGGTAAGGAGGCTCCCGCCCAGGATCACGATGCGCTCGGGACGCTGGACGATGCCCACGTTCTTGAACGGAACGCCCAACGATTCCCCTCGGGCACGCACATAAGGTACGAGCGAGGAGCCCGCCATGGCCACCAAGACGACGGCGAGTACCCAAGTGTTGCGGAAGTACCAGGCCAGGCCAGCAAAGACGATCGCCTCGACGTACCGGTCGATCACCGAATCCAGAAGGGCTCCCCGCGGGCCCGCCGTCCCCTGATGCCGGGCGATCCGACCGTCGAAGAAGTCGCAGACCCCGGAGGTTACGAACAGCACGCCGCCCAGGGTCATCCATCCAACCGAGATGGCAGCGCCGGCTCCAACGGCGAGAAACAGGGAAAGGATGGTGAGCGCCTGCGCCGGCAGCCCGAACCACAGGACTGCCCGAACGATGGGCTGCATGCCCCAGGCAAAACACTGCCGCAGCCACATGCCCACCAGCACCGTCGAGCCACGACCGCCCACCTCTTCGTCCCAGTAGGCGCCTCGGATTGCCCCGCGAACCGCAAACGCGACGACGACCGCGAGAGCCCCAAGAACGATTCCGACCGCAGGAGCGGCTTGCGCCAGGAGTGGCCACGAAACGAGTCCAAGCCCGGACGAGACCAGAGCGGCTTGTTCCTTCATGGCTTGGCCTTCACTTCCCCCATCGTGGCCCCCCCGTCAAAGCCAAGGTTGCCGAGAAGAACCCCGGCCCGCTTGGACTCTGCACAACCGAAAACCGCCCAGCATCGGGTCCGGTGCCTCCATTGCCGGGTACCCATGTCGAGAGGATGCAAGCATCGACGATCCCGATCAGAACCATCGTCCGAGTGGCCGTGCGCGTCCACCCACCGGAAACGCTTGACAACATCGATCTACGATACCGCTCTTTCGTGTCGCAGGCTGTGGTCTGGTCAACAAAACCACACGTCAATCCGTTGGCGTGATAGACGCACTGCAACGCCGCCGCATGGAGCTCCTGGCCGGGGCCTCAGGGAGCGCCCCAGAAAGGCTGCTGCGCCCTGGGGGGCTCACATGCGACCAAGACTCGTCGCCGCGACGCCAGCCGCGCCTCGCACACCACGCGGCCAGTAGTCAGTGCGTTCCGAGGCTGCCAACGCCGCACCCTCCGCAGCCCCCTCGGCGAGGACCGCTCAGCGTCGAGGCTTCTTGCCCGAACGGGATGCCCCCGTTCGCCCCTTCTTCGAGGTCGAAACCCAGGGACGCGCCGGCGCCTTCTTCCGACGAGCCTTGGCACGCGCCACCAGCTCAACGCCGACTTCCTGCATTTGGCGGCTGCGCGACTCGAATCGGGACGCGAAATCTGGGTACCGGGCAACGAAGCGCGCCCACAGCTCCTGAAGCAACGCCTTCCGCTTGCCCTCGAATTGCGGTGGTCTATTGGGCGCCCACGTGGCTTCGCCGACGGGCTCCACCCGATCCCCAAGACGCTGCCACTCGATGGTGACCTCGCCACACGGGCATGCTGGATCCGGACAGTGATGGTCGACGAGAACGTACGGTACGTCGTCGATCTCATAGTAGTCGAGCCGCGCTTGCCCGAAGGCCAGGTGGTACGGGATGAGCTCTCCAGATTTCCAGGAGGAGAGCTTGTCGAGTACCTCAGGGTTCGGCCCTATCGTCGCAGGCTCGAACCCCTTGCCTTCGAGCCACTGATCGTGAAGCTCGTCGAGAAGCTTCCCATCCACCAGGTCCGAAGCCGAGAACGGCGCGTTTTCGGCAGCCGCCTGGTCCGTTCCCATCCACGGCGCAAGGTCGATGGCTCCGCTGTCGATGTCCACCTCGAACGCCGTCACGGCGCGCAACAGCTCGGGCGACACTGCGGGGGAAGCACTCTCGTCATCCCAGGCATTCTGCAGCCCGGGCATCGCGGCTTCAATGTCCTCGGCTCGGCGCGCTACGAGGAGCCGAGCGTGACGACAGTCACACTCGGGAACGGCGCAGGTCGCCGACCGAATCCAGGGGCGCGCCGGATGCCGCTCGAGCTGCCGGAGAACGGCGTAGTCGAGATCCCCATCATCGCCCCCCTCGTCCAAGTCGTCTTCGGGAAAGTCACCGTTAGCGACCGCCTCCTGCAGCACCTGATAGCGTTCGGTCGCCACGGCTTCGAGCTCCTGCGTCATCTCGCCACCTAGCTTTCGGTGGGATTCCTTGAGATCATCCAGCTCGCAGAGAGCAAGCCGTGGATCGGCGTCAAGCTCACCGGAGCGAATGGCCTCCTCCACGAGTGGCAGAGCCCGCGCGTCGCCGTAGTTGGCGAACACCACGGCTCCAAGTCCCGGATCCTCCTCGAACAGCACCTTGAGCTGGGCAAAGATACGCTCGTCACGAACCCCGCACTCACCGAGAACCGCACGGACCTCTTCCGTCGCCACGCAGTCGGACCCTTCAGCCAGGAGTGCCAGAGCGGGCTCCACGAGGGCCGCACCGAACCGCGGCAGGGCCAGCGATACCGCCTCAGCGAGGGGGTCGTCCGGGTCGAACGAGTCCAGCAACCGCAGCAGCGGATCAACCGCGGCGGCGTCCCCGATATCACCCAGCAAGGTGGCTGCATGAACACGCGCCCACTCCTCGTCCTCGTCCAGGGATTCGTCCTCGTCCTCATCCTCGTCCTCATCCAGGGATTCGTCCTGAAGAAGGGTGATAAGAGCGGGCACCGACTCGGATCCAAGCGCAATGAACGCGGCACGAAGATCCTCAGGAAGCTCCGGCCCAGCCTCGAGGAGACGGTTGATGAGGGCGGGATCGATACGCGGCGCGCTCACGTCAGACGGACTCATGCGGAGCCCGATAGCACGGTTCGCCCGACGTGGGCAGCGGCCGAAGTCCACTGGATGCCGGCCCGGGGACCCCACGACACACTGTGCCTCCAACGCCCCGAAGAGTGGCCAGATCTACCCGCATTGAGGAGCCCCCCGAAGTCTCAAATCCACGCGCGGGAGGACCACGGCTGAGTGACCCGCACTCAAACGGCCTCGGGTGCCGCTGCTCCCGCCCTCACGGTCCGGGCTCCTCTGCCACCGCCGTCCCGAGCGCTTCCCGCTTGACCCAGCGTCCAGGAGGAACCCTCGCCCCAAAGCCCCCCATGTGAGACGGGTCGCCAACAGTCCTCCATGCGCGGCGAGCCTACTCCCGCGTCAGGAACTTGGGCTGCACCCAGATGAGCACCGCGGGAAGAAACGCCAGTGTTGCCGCGCTGGCAATAACCATGGTGAGAGCCACCAGCACCCCCAACAGCACGTGCATCTTGAAGAGCGACAGGGGCAGACACAGGTAGCCCGCCGCGACCGCAGTCGCAACGTAGGCGATGGCCTTGCCCGAGGTCGTGAGGGCCGCCGCGCACGCCTCACGCAGATCCCCCGTGCGTCGCAGCTGCTCACGCACACGGAAGATGAAGTAGATGGCATAGTCCGCACCGATACCCACGGCCATGGCCGAAATGGCGGCGGTACCCATGGTGAGCGAGACGCCTGTCCAACCCATGATCCCGAGATTCATCAGGGCCGCGGTGGCCAGCGGCAACAGCACCAGAAGACCGGCAACCAACGAGCGGAGTGCGAGCGCCGTGATGACCAACACCAGAGCCGCAATCTGGATCAGGCTATGCACTTTGCCTTTGACCATCGTTTCGTTGAGCGCGATGGCGCTGGTCACTCCACCACCCACCTCCACCTGGGCCGGAACTCCAGCAAAAATCCGCTTCGACTCGTCATCGACTGAACGAACGAGCTTCTTCATGACATTGTGGTCGTCGGTCTTGATGAAGATCGTGATGACGGCGCGTTGGTAATCGGCGTCCACCAACCGCCGGAGATCCTTTTCGTCGCCGGACATCCCATACAGCATGAGGAACTGCGCGGCCGCTTCGGAACTATCGGGCAGGATCTCTGACTTGGGATTGTCGTTGTCGATGACGCGGTTCATCACCTTGATCACGTCAACAATCGACTGGACCTTGCCCACCGAGGGATCGGCCTTCTTGATGAAAGCGCTCAAGGCGTCCATCCGCCGGAGCACATCCATGTTCTTGATGGAGTCTGGTGATTTACCGTCCACCAACACCTGAATGACGCGGGTGCCGGCAGTGCGCTCGTCCGCGAGACGGAACCCGCGCATGGGGCCATTGCCTTCGAAGAACTGCGCGGCCAACGTGCTGCGTGTCTCCAGGCGAGCCAGGCCACCCACAGCTACGACGATCACGGCAAGGGAGACCCAGAACAGGGGACGCTCGCGCTTCTCGCGAACAATCCGCGCGAGGCGCTCCAGAATGGGATCGAAGAACTCCTTCTTCTTCTCCTTCTCGGTCTGGCTCAGGGTTGGGGGTTTGAGCATGACTCGCACGGCCGGAATGAAGGACATCTCGATGATGAGCGCCGACATGATCCCGAAGGCCGTGCACAGGCCGAAGTTCTTCATGGACGCGAGACCCATGGCAGCGAGAGAGGCGAAGCTCAACGCAGCGATGGATCCAGCTGCCAGCATGACCGACCCCATTTTGGTGGTGGCCTCGATGACAGCCTCGCGGTTCACCGCCACCGGCGACAGCTCCGGTTGCTCGGCCCCGATGCGCCCGTACTCCTCGTAGTAGCGCTTCATGATCTGCACCGAGTGCCCTGCGCCAATCGCCAGCAGCAGGATCGGGGTCATAGCGTTCCAGGGATCCATGGGAGCGCCAATGGCCCCCATCATCCCCAGCGCCCAGAATACACCCATGAGCGCGGTCACCAGTGGAATGAACATCCCCTGCAGGGTTCGGAAAGCCCGGTAGAGCAGGTAGGCAATGACCATCAAGCTCAGACCGAACAGGGCGCCGACGCGCTTGACGTACACCATGAGCCAGTAGGTAACCGAGGTCGCGCCCGCAACCTCGATCTCGAGCCCCTTTTCACGCTCCTTGTCCAGGATCTTCTGAAGCGTCGGGTTGAGGCTTCGAGCTCCCCCCGCCTTCTCGAAATCCTCGAAGTCGACCAGCACAGTTGTGGCACGACCGTCCGCGCTGACCACCAGGCTCGTAGTAGCGCTGTTATGCTTCACGCTCTCGACGAACTTTGCCATCTCAGCAGCGTTCGCCGGAATGGACTTGGCGAGGGGCTTGACCTCGATGGCCTCCTCAGTGCTCCGGATGTCCTTCATCTGCTCGGACATGAGGGACATGACGCTACCGGGTTTGACACCCGGGATCTTCTCGACGGCCTCGGTCACCCGCTTGACCTTACCGAGAATCGCAGGGGTATAGACCGTGCCCTTCTCTGGATAGAACCCGATGACAGTCAGGTACTTACCGCCAAACAGCTTCTCGAGCCGCTTGCCGATCATCACCAGCGGGTGGCTCTGCGGAATCTGCGCGTCGACGTCCAGCACCATCTGCAGTTTGGTGATGGACACCCCCAGCAAGATGGTGGTCGCCACGACGAGCGCGATCACGGTCTTGGGAAACGAAACCACTAGGCCAACGTAGCGTCGAATCATGAGATCACGGTGGGGCCGGATCGGCCCGATATTGAAGACTGCTTAGCTCCGTAGCATCGGGTGCCCCCCGTTGCATCAGCTTTGTTTTCGAGCGCCAAGCGACACGGTGCTCCGGCCCAGAACGATCACGCTGAGCCAGCCAGCGAAATTCTCACGGGGCTTGCCCGCCAGAGCATCGATCCATGGGACCGCCTCACCGCACTGACGCAACCTTCCGCGATGCCCGCCGAACGCGCCAGCGGCGGGCGACGCGATGTCGCCCTGAACCCAGGCCAAGATCTCCACGCGCATCGGTACGCCACGTCGCCCGCGGCGCCTCGGGAGGCTCAGCCCCATCGCTGGTCAGAACGACGCTAGGCGCGTCGAGGTCGCACACGCTGACGGATGCAGGTGCCGTGAACAGACCACGCACTTCGACCCGGGTCTGACGCGAGAAATGACACCAATGGCGCCAGGGCGGAATAGTTCACCCGCATCACCCGTTCCGCACGCCAGGGTGTCGATGTGGGGCATGGAAAGGCGACTCGGCTCGGCGCCCCCGCGACGACACGCAGGGCGCACTCGATCACTTCCCGTTCAGACGGCACGCGGTTCTCACTCCCTGCGCGGAATGTGAGACGACGCATGGATCGATGATGTCGTCGCCGGTCAGCCTGCTCGATCACGTGAAGCGCGCCTCGGGTCACATCATTTCGCGAAATGGATCGAGTTCGGTGCTCCCATCGGCTTAGGAAGAATTTGCGCCTTCCCTCTGGTCGTGGCGCTTGCTCGAGCCTCGATTCGGCGGGACCCTTTCCGGTGAACGGCGAGGAGTGTGACATGAAGACATCAGGGATCATGGCCGCCGGGGCTGCGGCGGTCGCATACTTCGGAGCAACATCACCAGCGGTCGCGCAGTGCTACGTGGACAGCGTGTCGGGCAATGACAGCAGCGACGGCGCAACCGAAAGCACGGCCGTGCAATCGCAAGCGGCGATCCCTTCGGACTGCACCGAGGTTCGGTACAAGCGCGGCAGCGTCTTCTACGAGCCCGTGGCAGTGAGCGGGTCGGGGTCCGGTTTTGGCGGAGGAACACAGCGCACCAGGTTCACCAACTACGGGGACGCCAGCCTACCGCTCCCCCAGTTCATCACCGATTCGGCCGTCGTCAATTCGTACCAAGGGGGCATCATCATCGACGGGCTCCACATGGAGGGCTCGGACGCTGCAGCGGACGCGATGACGGCGGGCGGCGGAAGCATGGGCGTCTGCGTCCAGCTCGGGGGAGGCAGCCAGCTCCTCAACAGTGAGATCACCGACTGCGGGATCGGGATCATGCTCTTCGGCGACGGCAGCCTGGTTCAGGGCAACGTCGTTTACGATCTCGACAAGATGGTTCAGGACGACGTCGACAACACGGTGTACGCCAACTCCGTGGGGGGCGCCGAGGGGATCTTCATCAACGGCTCGAACAACGAAGTCGCATACAACCAGTTCATCAACTGCAAGACGGAAGCCGCCTGGCAAACCGATGAGCAGTCTGGGCAGGTGGGCTACGATGGTGGCGCCACCGAGGTTTCCGTCGGTCAGGGCGGGGTCGTCACCGGCCTCAAGATCCACCACAACTTCTCCTACAACAACTGTGGCTTCTTCGAGGTTTCGGGTTTCGGCGATTTCACCGACTCCGAGTTCTACTACAACGTCAGCGTCGACAGCTCCTGGGCGATGCTGCTGCAGGTGAACGAGACGACGCTCTCCAACATCCGCTGGGAGAACAACACCTTCGTCCACCATGCGGACGCCTACTCGCCGTCGATCGCCATGATCTACCGGGCTGAACTCACGCCCGAAACCGTCTTTTTCAACAACAACCTGGTGATCTTCGACGGAGCATCCAGCTACATGGGTACGCTCGACGCTGCGATCAGTGCCAGCAACAACCTCTTCATCTCGACCGGTTCCAGTGGCGCGATCCCTGGCGGCAGCAGCCTCTTCACGACAGGCGATCCTGGAGTCGTGAACCTCGGCGGCACGCGCCCCGAGGACTTCGACTTGGTTCAGGGAAGCCCGGCCATCGACGCGGGGCTCACGGTCGCGGGCCACACCCTCGACTTCTTGAATCGTACCGCCCCTGACTCGAGCGGGGTCACGGACATCGGCGCCTTCGAGTACAATTCCGCGGTCGGTGCTGACCTGCCTGAAGTGGCGGAGGTACCCCCGCCGGCTCCGCCGGGCACGGGAGGAGTCACGGGAACCGAAACCCCTGACGAGCCCCCGGAAGAAGCGGCCTCCGGTGGGTCAACCGGGAGCCCCGAGACCGAGCCCCCAATCGAGTCTCCCCCGACATCTGGCACCTCCGGCGCAGACGCTCCCCCCGCGACCAGCTCCGGAGAACCCGTGGGCACCGCCGACCCTAGCGCGACCCCTGATCCCGAAGGGACTGGGGAAGCGGCCGATGACGTCTCGGACACCGCGG
>CAYRKE010000233.1:0-707 GCA_964424695.1 uncultured Polyangiaceae bacterium | reverse complement strand
ACGAGAACACCGCGGACGAGAACACCGCGGACGAGAACACCGCGGACGAGAACACCGCGGACGAGAACACGGGACCGGGCGCCTCGGCCGCAGGCACCGGCGGTGCCGACTCCGCGACGACCGATCCCCATGATGGCCAGGCCCAGGACGATGCTGGGTGTTCCTGCGGTGTCGTGGCCGTGCCTCGCCCTGTGACAGCATGGGTCGTCCTTGGCCTCCTGCTCGGTGTAGTGCGGCAGCGACACCGACGCAGGGGTTGGCAACCGCCTGCCGACTAAACGGCTCCAGATTGAGGTTGCAGCACCGCACAAGCAAGGCCGGCCGCGAGAGGCGCGCGGAGCGTACTGGAGTCTCATCATTGATCGCACAGCTGCTGCAGATTTCGAGCCCGGCATCTGCGCCAGCCCCGGCATCTGCGCCAGAGGCTGCGGGCACGGGGGGAGTTAGGTCCGTCTGCTCAGCGCGGCCTCGAGCTCGGCGATGCGCGTTTGTGCTGCGGCAAGGTTTCGCTCAGCGGTTTCGCGGTTCCGCTCCGCAGCTTCGCGGTTCTGCTCCGCAGCTTCGCGCTGCTCCTCGGCGACTCGCCGTAGGTGTTCGGCGGACTCGGCGTCGGTGAGCCAAGGACGAGTGCCGTCCACGTCATCGCTGATACCGAGCCGTGCTTCCCGAGGCAGAGCGCTCGCTGTCGGATGGAGCCAAGCGTCGAG
>CAYRKE010000232.1:0-11620 GCA_964424695.1 uncultured Polyangiaceae bacterium | reverse complement strand
TCTAAAAATTCACTGACGTCGCCAGCTCCGGCTCGCACGACCTTCGGAGTCGGACCCGTCAGATCGACGACACTACTCGGTACCGTACCCCCGGACCCAGCGTCGAGAACCAACGCGATTCCCCAGAAGAGGTCCTCGATCTCGCGCGGATCTGGGGTTGGCACTTCACCGTGCCTGGCTGCCGTCGTGGAAATGATGGGGCGACCAAGCTCCTTCATCAGTTCGAGGGCGATCGGGTGCTTGGGGACCCGGATCCCCACCGCCTTTCTGGGCGTCTGAACAATCTTGGGCACTTCCCGCGTCGCATCGACGATGAAGGTATAGGGACCCGGCAGATATCGGCGCAGAACCCGGAACACATGGTCGTGCATGACGGCGTAGTGCGACACCTCCTTGAGGTCCTGACACACGAAGGACAGCTTCTGCGACCGCTCGAGACCCTTGATCTGGTAGAGGCGGTCGATTGCCTTCTTGTTGAAAAGGTCGCAGGCGAGCCCGTATGCGGTGTCCGTCGGGTAAGCAATGACTTCCCCGGCTTCGAGGGCGTCGACGGCGCGACGGATCTTTCGAGGCTCCGGGTTGTCGGGGTTGATTTCGACAAGCATGCACAACCTCGCTTGGTAGGTAGCCGTTAGCCACCCGCGATTCGGGCACTCAGCCTAACGGCGCCACCGCGCGGATCTTAGGAGGCGGCGACGCTAGCACGACTTGCGCCAGAATCGACGCCGCGCTCGGGCCGCTGCGCCCTGGAGCCGGCCCAGCTCCCTGTGAGCCAGGTATTGTGCCCGACTTTTGGCCTCCTGGAGCACGCAGAATCCGCGCACTTTACACTGCGCGCCACCCGCCTAGACTTCCTCGTGGGTTGGGGAAGACCGATGGCCCCGACACGGCACGCAACTCTCAAGCTCGGAGCGAACGGATGATCCGTCCCGTCATATCGATCCCGTGCCCCGCTGCGGCCGGCCCTCTGGGACCTCCGACGCAGATGACCAACCAGAGAGCGGAGCCGCCCGAGACTGACGGGCACTCGATCGACAGCGGTCTCAGCGCAGTCATCCTCGGGTGGCTGATAGGTAGGCCTCCCCAAGCCCTCCTGAGATTCGCCCCGATCGCACTCGGCATACTGGTTGCCTCCTGTCATCCAGCGAGCTTCCATCCCGCAAACACGGGCAGCCCGCCTCCTGCACTTCCGGAACAGCCCCCCAACATGCCAAACGCCGAGGAGCCAGCCCCGAGCGTCTCTGGAACGTCGAGCAGCGGGGAGAAGAGCCTCGGCCTCTCGGCGACCCAGAAGCACCCAGCCTCGTCTCGTCGGCAGACTGAACCCCAGTGCCCCCTCCCCCGTGTACGCAAGACGCTGCAAGGGCATGCCACGTACTACAGCGACAAGCTCGCGGGGAACAAGATGGCCTGTGGAGAACGCTACGATCCGAAGGACTTCATCGCCGCACACCGAACCTTGCCCTTTGGAACCTTTGTGCGGGTAGTGCGAACGCCCAGCGGCCCTTCGGTGACGGTGCGGGTGACGGACCGAGGCCCCTTTGGCAGCCGCTCGCGCATCATCGATCTCTCCCGAGCCGCAGCGACGAAGCTCCAAATGCTTCGGGACGGCGTGATCTCGGTCAAAGTCGAGGTGCTCGACTGCGGAGGAAAATGAGCCAGCGTTACGAGTTCTTCGATCGACGGTTCGAGGCACGAAGCAGCGGACAGGCGCTCAGCCGGATCATTCGCGACGAGTACGCCGGGGCAAGCTGGAACGACGCCCGGCGGCTCGTGACCTCTGGGAAGGTCTTCATCGACGGCAATCCCGCCCGGGATCCCGGCGAGCTCGTCACCTACGGCGCAGTGGTCGATGTGCGGATGACGACGCGAAGTGACGCTCGGGCTGCCATGGATGTCGACTTGGTCCACGTGGACAGCCAGATCATCGTCGCCAACAAGCCCAGCGGCATCAGTACGGTACCGTACGACCGCACGGAGCTTGACACCTTGGAAGCGCGTATCCTACTGGCGCTGAAGTCGAAGAGACCGGCAGGCCACGGTTCGACCCTCCACGTCGTGCAC
Organism: uncultured Polyangiaceae bacterium; assembly: GCA_964424695.1. GTDB lineage: Bacteria > Myxococcota_A > Polyangia > Polyangiales > Polyangiaceae > JAEWRL01. The sequence goes on along the minus strand of CAYRKE010000232.1, from coordinate 9,556 downwards.
AGAATCGACAAGGAGACCAGTGGCTTGGTCGTCTTCGCGCGAACCGAGTCCGCGCTGCGCACCCTCAAGCACCAGTTCCGGGTACACTCGGTCGAAAGGAGATACAAGGCCATCGTCCACGGGACGATCGGGACGCGGACCTTCGATTCGCGCCTGGTGCCCAATCGGGGAGATGGTCTCCGCGGCTCCACGGAGCATCCGAACTTGGGGCAACGCGCGGTCACCAATGTTCGCGCCATCGAGCCCCTCGCCCGCGCCACGTTCGTCGAGTGCAAGCTGGAAACGGGTCGCACGCATCAAATCCGTGTCCACTTGTCCGAGGCGGGACATCCGCTGGTCGGCGAGAAGGTCTACGTGCGCGACTACGAGGGACCCCTGCTGGAAGCCCCTCGACTCATGCTGCACGCCGAGACTCTCGGAGTGATCCATCCATCCCGAAACGTGGAGCTGAGCTTCACGGCTCCACTCCCCGATGACATGCGAGCCGTGCTCGAGTCGCTGAGAGGGGATCGGAACCGGGCACGCTCCCAGGGCAATCGCATGTAAATCCAGCGGCGGCTGCGGCGCCCGCGCCTGAGGCGGCACCAGTGCCTGCGGCGGCTGCGGCACCAGTGCCTGCGGCGGCTGCGGCGCCCGCGCCTGAGGCGGCTACTGCTGCTGCGTCGATCACAGAGGCGGCATCGGCAAGCCGGACCGACGTAGAGTGTGCTCCCCAATTCAGAGCACGAACGGCACGAATCGCTTGGTGCGCTTCATATACTCCTGGTAGGCGGGGCCGAAGAACCGGACACATTCGGCTTCGTCTGCTCTGGCAGTGGCATAGAGCGCCGCGGATGCGACGATGGCCAGGAGGAGTCCTATCACAGAAGGCAGTTTGAAGAATACCCCCCAAGCCAGGTGCAAGAGCGAACTGTACAGGGGGTGGCGAATGTAGCCGTAGATGCCCGTGGTCACGAGCACGCTGGTCCTTTCCAAGGCGAAGAGGGCTTGCTCGTCTTGTCGATGCTGCTTCGGTTTGCCCTCCCTGATCAGTGAACGAACGCCGTAGTACAGAGGCACGCACGACGCGATGAGCAGCACCCAAGAGATGAGCTGGTACCAAGCCAACGGGTGAACGAACCATGCCCGGAAGTTGACGCAGACAAGGCCGAGGATGGATTCCCAGACAAAGAACCGGTAGAACCCATGCGAACGCGGTTCACGAAGCGACGCTCGTGATACGTAGAGGATCGGCACGGACAGCGAAACGAAGAGAATCCAACCCAGCATGGTAGGATCAGTCTACCACTGCTGCCGAGAATTCTCAGCCAGCCAGCCCCCCTCCGTGGCACGTCTCCAAGCCGGCACCGCCAGCTTGGAGACGCATGTTGCGGGACTGGAAGCCTTCAGATGTAGCCCGGCTCGGCCTCGCACTCAGCAGAGCACCCATCGTTCGAGACGGTATTTCCGTCGTCGCATACTTCAGAGTCGGTGATGAGGCCGTCCCCGCACACCGAAGCGTTCCACGTGCAATCGGGCGAACAGAGACCTTCGGGCGCGTTCTCCGGGCCGTCGTCGCACTCCTCGCCTCCGGCCACCACCCCGTCGCCGCAAACCGAGGCACACTCGCTCGCAGTGTCGGTTTGTTCGCAAACCCAACCGACCTCCACGGCACAACCGTCCGAGCACCCATCGTTTGAGTCGGTGTTTCCGTCGTCACATGCTTCGGCGCCAGTAACGTGGCTGTCCCCGCACGTCGAAGCGCTCAACGTGCAATCCGGCAGACAGGCGCCGTCCGATGCGTTCTCCAGGCCGTTGTCGCATTCCTCACCACGTTCCACAATTCCGTTGCCGCACTCGAAGGTCACAACGCAGACCGATGGCGACGGCTCAGTCTGGCAAATCCACCCCACCTCGATCCTGCAGTTGGCGCCGCATCCGTCACGGCTCACGAGATTGGCGTCATCACATTGCTCTCCACTGTTCAGCACGCCGTCGCCACATTGCCCGACCAGGATGCAAGGCAACCCGGGGGCCGGACACACGTAGGATGTAGCGATCGATGTGCAGTCCGCACTGCATCCGTCGCCATCCATGGCATTGCCGTCATCGCAAACCTCGCGCACCTCGGAATCAAGGACGCCATTGCCGCACGCCGTGACGGAAACGCAGGGTTCCCCAGGAATTGGGCACTGGTACCCCGGGTCAATCCCCAGGCAATCGGCGCGGCAACCGTCATCGGCTTCGGTATTTCCGTCATCGCAGACCTCGCCCACGTGATTGATGATGCCGTCGCCACACTCATTCGCCGCCACGCACGGCTGCCCGGGACTCGGACACAAGTAGCCGGCCTCGACTTCGCAGGCGCCGCTGCAGCCGTCCCCGGACTCCCTATTCCCGTCATCGCAGACCTCGCCCACGTGATTGATGATGCCGTCGCCACACTCAGACGGCGATACGCACGGATACCCGGGCTCCGGACACGAGTAGCCGGCCTCGATTTCGCAGCCGCGGCTACAGCCGTCCCCGGAATTCGAATTCCCGTCATCGCAGAGCTCGCCCACGTCGGCGTTGACTATGCCGTCGCCACACTCTTTCACCGGCACACAGGGCTGCCCGGGACTCGGACACAAGTAGCCGGCCTCTGAATCACACGCGCTGGTGCAGCCGTCGCCATCCACGGCGTTGCCGTCGTCACAAGTCTCCTCTCCCCCCACGACGCCGTCGCCGCAACGCGCCGTATCGTCCCCTTCATCGATGCTTCCGCCAACCCCTTCGTCGATGCTTCCGCCACCCCCATCGTCGTCAGCCTCCGCCCCCGCCGCACCGAAGTCGTCACGCAGGGCGCCGAGATCACTGACATCCATATGACACCCTACCGCGCCTCCGACGAGGGGAAGGGATACCCATAGCCAAACCAGACCGCTAGACGAAATTCGACGCATTGAAGTCCTCCACGATTAGACCGCCCGAGCTGCCGTGTTGGCGATGCTCACTGGGTTCTCTCCCCTGGGTGTCGCTGGGTGTCGCTCGCTATTTGCCAATCAACACTCCGTCTCCATTTTTCGATGCTAGAGCTCGGCATACGCGGCTCCAGCTGGCGCTACTTGCCTGCCCCGGTCGAGCCGAGGGAACCCGTCAAATTGCCGAGCCGCGAGGTGTGGGGGCTGCCGGGGTAGGCACGCCGGTAGGCCTCGAATTGCTTCCGCGCGGCGTCTTTGGCTCCCGCCTGCCACAGGGCCTCGATCCTTAGGGCCTGACGTTCCTGAATGAGCCGCCCCGATGCAAAGCGGGCCTGGTGTTCGTCGAGGAGACGCTTGGCTTCGCCGAGTGCCCCACGCCGCAAGGCACCGCGAGCGGCTGCCAGTAGGGCGCTCTCTTGATTCAGGCCGCTCGATCCCACCGGTGGGGTGGACGCGGCTCCACCGCTCTGCGGATCAGGCAGAGCCTTGCGCGTCGCGCGGCCCATGGGCACGACCTGCCCAGGCGGCTCTGGCTCGGTGGCGCTCGAGCGACGGGGTTCGGCGCTGGCCCCATCGACGCTGTCGTCGTCCGGTCGAGCCTGATACGGCCCCGCTTGACCGCCGGAACGAGCCGCAACGCAAAGAGAAACGGCGGGCGCCCCGACCGCCTCGACCATAGACCCTGCCGACCGCGGCCCGAGTGAGTCGCGAGCGAGCCCCCATCCCACCATTCCGCTGCCGGTAATCACCACGCTGGCCACGAACACCTTGGTGGTTCCCCCGAGCAGCGCCAGCTTCGTCAGTGCACCCGCCGACGCTACCTGGATGCCGGCCGACGCCGCCGGAGCCCCCGAGGAGGCCCCCATCGATCCCGCTGCGCTGGCCGCTCCGGCACCATGGCTCGCGCCGCCGCTCACCACGGCCCCCCCGGTACCCGACGCGATACCCGAGCCCCCACTGCCGGTGGCCGCTGACCCGCCCCCAGAGGCCGCTGGTGCACCAGGGAGCAGTGCCCCTGGTGGCAGAACCACGAGGAGATTCGCCCACACCGCGGCCTCGGCGGCCGGGGGTGGCTCCGCCCACTCTGCGTCAGCGAGCAGCTCTCGCGCCAGCTCACCCTCCGCATCGGGGGCATCACGGAAACGTGTGAGGTCGCTCATCCTGCACCTGCGACGACGCTGTGCTCGAACCCATCTCGAGCGCGCCGCTGTTGGATTGCCCTGCGGAAGACCGCCCGCGCGCTGCGAAGACGCGAGTACGCCGTGCCGAGCGGGATCCCCAGCACGGTCGCAATGTCTTCCCCTTCAAGCCCCTCGAGCTCGTGCAGCGTGAACACTGCGCGCTGCTCCACGGACAGCTGATCCAAGATGCGCTCCAAGGTCGCCTTCTGCTCGCCAAGTTCGACCAGCTCGGCTTGGCTTGGAGCACCATCGGTCAAGGCGTCGACCACTTCTGGCGCGGCAACGCGATGCCGGGCCGCAACCCGACGACGCTCGAGCACGTGCCGGTAGCAGATGCCGAAGAGCCAGGTGCGCAGACTGCTGCGGCCCTCGAAGTCACCGAGCTTACGGTACGCGACCAGAAAGACATCCTGAGCCGCATCGGCAACCTCGACCCGTGGGCACCCGAGCCGACAGAGCGAACGCCAAACGAAGGCGAAGTTCGCTCGATAAAGCTCCTCGAAGGCGACGGGCAGAGACAATGCAGACTCTCGAGCTTACGATCTTGTTGGTCCTGGCGGTCGGCGGAATGGCGTATCGCTTTTCCGACGGGGCGTCCGAATCACGGATGCGAAGATCCGGGGGTCATCACAACGATGTGAGTCACCGGAGATGAGTGACCTTCACGCCCAACAGCCATTACCCGATCCACCAGGCCCTTCACGATTCTCGGTCGGCCCGAGCCGACCCCAGGAGCCTGCGGGAGCCCGCAGGAGCCCCCCGCAGTACCCAAGGGCAAGGAATTCCTCACCAATTCGACACTTGGACACTCGCGGTGACGATCCCAGCGATCCCCGAGGGCTCGTAGACAAGGTCGTCCTGGCCGCGGACCCGGAGGCGCTCATACAGCAGAGGACGTAGAGCCGAGGCGTCGATTCGCCAGGCGAGCGGTCCGTAGATCCGGCCGATGGTGCCCACACCAGCACCCGCGCCGAGCCAGATCTGCTTGGTCGGGGTCGGATCGTCGACATCCCGCGCCCTCGCGTCGAAGGCTCCCCCGACGCCATCCAGACACGCGACACCACCGGGCCAGCCCCCGCTCGGGGCCCAGAGGTCGTGACACACTCGCAGCTTGGCCGCCCAGAGCTCGAACTCGACCGGAACGGCTCCCACGGTCCGCCTCTGCTCGGGAAGCCACAGAACCCCAAGTTCACCACGCCAGGAGCCCCGATGGGCGCCAAGCCCGAGCCAGATCGCGGGCGCCACTGGGAACGTCATCCCCAAGGCCACACCTGCCCCGCCCGCGACGTCGAAGGCAACCGAAGACCCCGCCCGCTCGGGCGACGACAGACCGGAAGGAGGCGCAACCCGCTCGGGTTCTCGGACCGCCTTGGCAGGCGGAGTGTTCCTCGAGTGCCCTGCACCTCCAGAAGGCTCAGCCAGATTGCCGGCGCCCCCCGTCGCGGGGCTCGGGGTGCTGGTACCGGCACCTGCAGCGCCCGCCTCGTCGTCCGCCCCCCCGGTACCCGCCTCGTCGTCCACACCGCCAACAGCCACTGTGGCAGCATCGTCCCCAGTGGAGGTGGGATCCACGAGCAAGGCAAGAGTGACCGCGAGCGCGTTCGCGAGCTCGACGCAGGATGCCCCAGGATCCTTGATCTCGCGAATGCCAGCTATGGGAGTCGTGGCCTCAATCCGGGCCTGGTACCCGCTCGAGTCCCGCTCGAGAGTCACGACGATCCCCGGTGTATCCTCGGGCCGCCCTGCAACCACTGACACGCGGTGGGTGATCCGATTCACAGACTCGGCTAACGCCTCGGTGTTGGGGCAGTCCGCCGCAGCACTCCCTCGCTCCACCGAAATGATGGCCGGTCCGACGTCGCTCGACGCGGCCCAAATGGAGTCCGGTCCGTAGCAGATCGCGCTGGCTCCCCCGAGGAGTGCGACACCGCGCCCCAACGCGCGTGCGAATGGCCACACGGTGAAGCCTCGGTGCTCGCGTACCCGGACTGCCAAGGACGGTCACGCTAGCGAAGGTCCGGGTGCCGCGCAACGGGCCGGATCGCCGGCTCGCTTGGTGGAGCCCCCTTGCAGGCCTTGCTGGCTTGTTACAGCGGCTCGCCTGACACGCCGGTCATGCTCGTCTCATCGACAGGCACGGCTCGAGCGCCTCCGCTTTCCAAACGCAGCGGCCAGTCCCGCGAACACCAGTAGTCCATAGCGTTTGGAGTCGGTTCGCCCAGCGACACTGCAGCCGCAGCCGGAATCCTTGTCTCCGCCATTCGCGCCAATGGAAGCGCCCGCAGCGCCCGCCGTGCCAGCTGCACCCGCCGCGGCTGTGCCGTCCGGTGGGGTGTCATCGTGCGACGATCCGGAGCCGTCGCTACCGCCATCCTCGGAGCTGGTTGGCCCGTCGCCGTCACCCGTATCCGCCCCGCTGGCACCGGCGCTGCCGCCAGTGATTGCGGCCGGAGCTCCAGCCGCGGCGCCCGCGCCCGCAACCGCCGCACTGCCAGACGATCCGCCAGCGCCCGCCTGGGTGACGGTGCCGCCGCTGCCCGCGCCGCCGGATCCCTCGCAACTCGCAGCGACCGTCGATGTGCACTGGTTGAGTGTGGGGTCGCAGGTATCGGCGGTGCACTGGTTGCCGTCGTCGCACTGCGAGTCGCTGACGCAACACCCGGCGCTCGCGATGTGAAGGCACGTGTTCGTCGTAGCTTCACACGCGTCGAGGGTACAAGGATCCGTGTCGACGCAATCGCCCGGCAGGCGACAGCAGTCTTCTACCGGAACGATACTGCACGTGCCGGTCGCGGCGTCGCAGGTTTCGGTCGTGCAGGGGTTGCCGTCGTCGCAGTCCAACCGAGAGCTGCAGCAGCCTGGAATGCCGCTGGTCAGGCATTCGCTGGTCGACGCATCACATGCTGACTCGAGGCAACTCGACCCAGCGTCGCAGTCGTCGTCCGTCGTGCAGCACGCCGAAGACTGCGAGAGCGTACACTGATGCGTGCTCAAATCGCAGCTACCGACCGCACAAACGTCCGTGGTTACACAGTCGGTGTTCGATGTGCAGCACCCAAGGATCGCCGTGTGGCTGCATTCGTGTGTCGCGCTGTTGCATGCGTCGGTCGTGCAGGGATCGTCGTCACCGCAGTCCGCTTGCGAGGTGCAGCAGCCGACGATTGCGTCGTTCGCGCAGAGGCCCGAGTCCGAGTCGCAGCTATCAGCCGTGCAGGCGTCACCATCATCGCAGTCCGCCGAGCCGCCACAGCACCCAGGCACCCCGACGCTCTCGCAAAGCCCTGTCTCCGGGCTGCAAGTATTGGTCGTGCACGCGCTCGCGTCGCTGCAGTCAGAGTCTGACCTGCAGCACCCCGCGATCGCGACGTTCGAGCAGCCACCCGTGGCGGCGTTGCAAGAGTCCATCGTGCAGGCGTCTCCGTCGTCGCAGTCCCCGGCGGAGGCGCAACAATCCGGGACCATCGCGTGTTCGCATTGCCCCGTCGCCCCGACGCACGAGTCCATCGTGCAAGCGTCACCGTCATCGCAGTCCGCGTTGGCCTCACAGCAGCCCGCGACAGGCGTGATACTGCACTCGCCCGTGGTGGCGTTGCAGGCATCATTCGTGCAGACATTGCCGTCGCTACAGTCCGCCACGGTGCTGCAGCAGCCAGCGATGGCGGTGAACACACAGTGATTGTTGCTGCACGCGTCCGCCGTACAGTCGCTATTGTCGTCACAGTCCGCAACGGAGTCGCAGCAGCCACTGATCGCGGCATGGTCACACAGCCCGGTCGTGCTGTTGCAGCTATCCGCCGTGCAATCGTCATTATCGTCACATCCAGATGGCCCCGTGCAGCACGTGCCGTCCGGGGTGTGGATGCACTGGTTGTTACTGCATGCGTCCGTGGTACAGTCATTGGAATCGTCGCAGTCCACCTGCGCGATGCAGCAGTTCGAGACGGCGCCGTGCTCGCATGTGTTATTGGTGCACGAGTCCATCGTGCACGGATCGTCGTCATCGCAGTCGGCTTGCGTGACACAACAGTTGGCGAGCGTCGTGTGGCCACATCGCTCGTTCGTAGCGTTGCAGGCGTCCGTCGTGCAAACGTCACCATCATCGCAGTCCGCGACACTGGTGCAGCAGTCCGGAATCAGAAACGAATGGCACTCACCGCTTGAGCCATTGCAGTAGTCATTCGTGCAAGCTTCGCCGTCATCGCAATCCGAGTCCTGCCGGCAGCAGTTCGCGGTTTCGGTCGTGATGCACTGGTTGCTCGTGCATACACTCACCGTACAGGCATCTCTGTCCTCGCAATCAGCCACCTCGTGGCAACACGCGGCGATCGCGCGGTGCTCGCAGACGCCCTCCGCGCAATCGTCCGTGGTGCACGGCTCCGAGTCGTCGCAGGCGTCGCCCGGCGAGCAGGCAGACCCAGTCGAGACCGCCTCGTAGGCTCCGATATCTGGGCTGCCCGCGCGACTCTTGGGGGCGAAGCACCCAGCGATGCCGCCGACGCTGATGATGTAGTCGTAGTCGATCGCGTAGTTCCACCAGTCTTCAGTGCCTGCCTCCTGCCTGAGGCAGCGTGGATCGAACCCGATGTCTTCGGTGGGTGCGTCGGTGGCGCTGCCTGTATCGATCAGGGCGGCAGCGGTAGGCCTCGGGTGAAAGTCGAGCAGGCCCGATGCGGCAACGAAGAAGCTACCCGATTCGTTGTCCAACAGGAAGAGGTTGCTCTCGTCGACGACGTCGGAGCCACTGGCGAGGGCAACGTTGCCAGCGGAGGGCAGTGCCACGTTATTGCGCAGGACTGCCCCCGTGCCAGTCGAGCGATAGATCTCGTGCGTGCGGCTCTCGCCAGGATCGAGCCCGTTCGTGAAGCAAGTATTGTTGATGATGGGGGTGCTCTGCGTGTTCTGAGCATAGACACAGGCTCCCCCGTTGCGAAACCCGAGGTTGCTCACGATCGCCACGCCCTCACTGCCTTCCTCGAGCATGATGCCGGCACTGCCCACCACGCTACCGGCGCCGTTCTCAAAAGACACGTTCTGGCGGATTTCGCTGCCGGATGATGAGTGAACCCAGACACCAACAGCGTTGTGGGTAGTGATCGAACGCTGGACTGAAAGCCCGGGCGCGCAGAATAGGTAGATGCCGCCCGTCTCATTCCCGTCGGCGAGGCAGTTGACGAACTCAAGGTGGCCGTTGGAGCCGGGCGAACAGCTCGAGACGGGGCTATTGACGAACCCAAAGCTCTGGTAGTTGCGCGCCGCAATGCCGACGAAGCGAACGTACTCGACGCCCAGAGCCCCAACGCCTGGGTTATGGTTCCCTGACCCTAACCCTTCTCCGTCGAAGATGGGAAGCTCGCCAGGATATGCCTCGAAGGTGATCCAGGAGCTCGCCGTCCCCGAATTCGCGGGCATCAGAGAATCGGTGTAGATGCCGCC
>CAYRKE010000231.1:0-11856 GCA_964424695.1 uncultured Polyangiaceae bacterium | reverse complement strand
GAACGAGGTCGAAGGGGAGAACGAGGTCGAAGGGGAGAACGAGGTCGAAGGGGAGGTGGACTACTTGGCCGGGCTCGTTGGACCCACGGCGCCCGAGGGCGCCCCCGGTGAGGCAGCTGGCGCGCAGCAGTCGGCACTTCTGGAGGGGGACGTCCCGCGCACCACCCTACCCTCGGGGGACAGCAGCCTGCCCGCTGGGCACGCGCAACCAGCCGATGGCTCCCTCGACACGAGGGGGGACGAGTCTCGAATGGCCGGTGGCGAGACGGAGAACGAATCGGAGGCGAGGCTCAGCCAGAGCGAGCGGGCCGTGCTTTCTCGAGTCAAGGCTGCTCCGACCGTCATCGTGCAGGTCGACGACGAGGACGAGCAGCTCGCTCGCACAGAGCGGCAGAGGCTCACTATGCCGGCTGCTCGCGCAGCGGCGGCGTCGCAGGACTCCTCCACCGAGGGACTCTGGCGCTCGGCCGCGATCGTTCTGGCGTCCGCTCTCGTGACGCTCCTCCTAGTTTCCGGCCTGGTCAAGTACTTCGCTCCCGAGGGAACCACGGTCGAGCGCATCCGCTCGAAAGCGGAGAGAGTCGAAGCTGTGCTGGGGGATGGTAACGAGGCTCCGACCAGCTCGAGCCAAGACGTCTCGGACGGAGCCAGCAAGGCGCTGGGAGAGTCGGTTTCGCTCGAAGAGCTTCCGGTTGACGACGAGGAGGAGCGGGTTCGTCTCAGGGTGGCTGCGGACCGGGCGCGTGCGCTGGCACGGGCACGGGAGTTGGCGCTCCAGTCTGGGCCCGATGAAAGCCAGTCGGCTGCGCCTCCCTCTGCGGCGAGCGAGTCGAGTGCTGGCGTCGCGACGGGGGCCCAGGCGCAAGCAACCCCTGAACTAGCGGCGCCAGAAACCTCCGCCACGGGTGTCGCCCCAGACACGGGTGCGTCCACGGCAACGGTTCCCCCCGCCACCGCAGAGTTGGTGACGCCTGGTGATGTCACCAAGACGCCCGCCGCCGGTGCCGTGCGACCCTCCACGGCACCCGTCGTATCACCATCCTCCGGGCCACCGTCGTCCTCGGCTGCTCCGAGTCAGCCCGAGCCGCCGCCATCGGGAACACCACGGGCGCCAAGTCAGCCGAGCGAAGGCGCTCCGTCGGCGCCCGCTCCCCGCCTACCACCCGAGGTGGCTCCTACCCCGCAGTCTCCGCCGTCGACGGAGCCGGGCAATGCTCCGGTCGTGCCACCAGCACCTTCCCGTTGACATTCGCTCGTCGCGTCATTCGCGCCACGGCGCGGCGCAGGATCTTCCCGAGTCCCGTTACTCCGCCGCCACGCGGCGCATCACTTCCGTGCACGTTCGCGCGTTGTGACACGGCCACGATGGGAGCCCATCGAGTAGCAGCGTCGGCAGGTCTTCACGCAGACGTGGTGGCTCCGGGACTGGGAAGCACAGTCGGCCGCGATCTCCCGGTCGATCTGTGCTAGAGTCCCGCCCGCATGCTTTGGTCCCGAGGGTACAGACTGCAGCTGATACTGGCCGGTAGCGGCCTGCTGGTTGCCTGCAATCTGAATCCGCAACCCGAGCTGCCGGGCGAGACCGGCCCAACGGACGGTGCGGTGATCGACCAGGCGACGGGTGGAGCTTCGAGCTTCGCCGCGAACACCGACACTGAGGCAGTCACCACGGGGGGCAATTCAACTGATGTGGACTCTGGTGGTGGCTCTGAATATGAGTTAGATGGCGGCGGTGGACTCGGCACTGACGAGCCTGCGGCCGGGACCGGCACCATGCCGACTCTGGATCCTCCGGGCACGGAGGGCGACGATCCAGGTCTGGTCGGTGGCGCATCGAGCACCATCGGCTCCGGCGGAGTCAGTGACGGCGCGCCAGCCGATGGGACCGGCGGGGTCGCGCCCACTGGCACTGGGGGGACCGGACTCTCAACCGGAGGAGGGTTGCCGGGCGGCATGAATGGCGCGACCGGTGGCACCATCGGGGCAGCCTCTGGCGGCCGCGGCGGTGGTGGTACTCCGGGCACGGGGGGGACTCATGGGGTTGGTGGCGCCGGTTTGTCCGGTGGTTTCACGGGACAGGACCCCGGGACCGGGGGACCGCCAATTGGCACGGGTGGGACGGGTTCCGAGGTTGGTAACGGTGGCGCACCGACTGATGTGCCTGAGGATTGCGGGGATGCTGCGGGCGCTGCGGGCTGCGCTGGGTCGTCCGGCGCCGCCGGTTCGAGCGGTGTAGCTGGTTCGGATGGCGTCGTTGGGTAGGCTTGCGTCACCCCGCGCCCCCACCGATCCTCTCCTACTCGAAGGTCGTGTTCTCGATGACGTGCGAGGTGTCGTCGTGCATCGAGATGTCGGGCACCGCGTACCAGTTGCCTTCCCCCTCGGCATTGTTCCGGAAGAGGGAGTCGGTGATGGTGAGCACACCTGCGTGGTCGTTCGATACGAAGAATATCGCACTGCCGTGCGCGCGGCAGGAGTTGTCCTCGAGTCGGGTGTTGTGGAGCTCGAGCTCCAGATTCAAGCCGTCCATGTAGATGGCTCCACCGCTCCCTCCACCTGTTCCTGAAGTGGCTGGATTGCCACAGCATGCCGTCGCGTCGTTGTTGACGAAGACGGTGTTGTACACGTGGAAGTTGGCGAAGAGCCCGCTGAGCGCGCCGCCGTTGGCTGCGGAGTTGCCGAGGTCTCCATCGCCGCCGAAGGTGCTCTGGACGACGTAGACCGGCTCTTCCTGAATTCGCTCGACGCGGACGGCTCCTCCGCCCTCGTCTGGACCTTCGAAGGGGGCGCTGTTGTGGAAGAAGCGCGAGTTGACGATCTTGAGTCGGCCACCCGAGACGTGCACCGCGCCGCCCCCTTCGTTGTCGTCAGTAAAACCGTTGACGAAGGTGAGGTTCTGCAGGGTGACGGCCGGGAAACCCTGACCCCAGCAGTCACTGGTGGCCCAACCCAGCCGCTCCAGGCAGACGTTCTGATAGAGTATCCGTCGTTTCCCGCCACCACTGAGGGTCACGAGCCCACCGCCGTCGATCACGACCTCGTGTTCGCCGAGGTTGTTGACCTCCGCGGTTTCCTCGAGCTCGATGGTCGTTGGCTCGGCGCCGCAGTCGAAGGTGATCACTCCGCCGTTCCACACGGCTTCCACGAAAGCGTCCGAGGTGCAGGACTCGGGGGTCCCGGAGCCGACGATGGTGGTGGGGGTGGACGTGTCGGCAGGAAGGGCGTCCGTGGGAACGTCCACTGGGCTCTCTACGCCCGCTGACGGCAGCTCGTCATTCATTTCGATGGGCGTCAAGGGAGTCAGTTCTGTTTCGCTGTCGTCGGCACCGCCGCCATTGGCGTCGTCGTCTCCGCCGCCGTTGGTGTCGTCGTCGCCGCCGCCGCCGTTGGTGTCGTCGCCGCCGCCGCCATCGTTGTCCTCACTGCATCCAGCCATCCCGATGAGGCACACGAACAGTCCAGCGCAGATACCCAGTACTCGCCGCTTGATAGCCATGTTGAGCGAACTCCCTCAGTCCAGTCAGCGTGCAGGATCTCGCGTTCAACTTCAAGTTGGAGCCGGCTGCCCATCAGGTGGGTGCTTCTCCGACCCGCGCCGGATGATGCCTAACCCGGCTCGGAGGGCGCTTTCATTCATGCCCGCGAACACACTCGGTGGAGTGGTTGGATCTGGGTCGGAGCTCCCCCTACCCACGCGTCGCGGAATAGAGTGCACCGACGATGAGGAGTGCCCCGATGGCCGCAGCTGGGCCAGGGATTTCTCTCCAGACAACGATGCCGATGAGCACGGCGACGGTGGGTTCGAGGAGGCTGAGGACGGTTGCACGGCTCGCATCTACGCGACCAAGGCCCCAGTAATAGAGCCCTCCCGCTGTGACCCCACCGACCAACGCCGCGCTGCCGAGCAGGAGGTATACGGTGGCCGGCAGCGCGAAGCCCCCGCTCGGGACGAAGAAGAGCTGGACCAGAATCGCAGACGGCATGCGCCAAGCGTAGACTTCGCGCGGCAGCAGGAGGGTCGAGGCGTGCTTGGACAGGAGCACGTTTCCCGCAAAGAACAGGGCGCTCGCGCTCCCCAAGGCGGCGCCGAGGAGTGCCCCATGACTTGAGGCGCGCCACGGCTCCACCAAGAGCGTGAGCCCCAAGAGCGCAATCACGAACGACACCCAAGCGGTGGGGGTGGTACGTTCCCGGAGAACCAGAGGCGCAGTGACGGCCACCAGCGGCAGGGCGAGATAGTGCGTCAGGACCGCGACGGCCAGGCTAGTGTGCTGCATGGCCATGAAGAAGAAGAGAACGTTGAAGGCGTCGACCACTCCGACGGCTGCCATGAGCAGCCAGACTCGTGGCGCTCTAGGCGCGCCACGGCGGTCCCTCCAGGCGAGCGGTGCCATCACCAAGAATCCGGTCAGCATCACGATGATGGACTGAACCGCTGGAGAAACCGCCGCGATGCGCTCGGCAGGGCGAAAGAACAGACTCCACGTTCCCCACAGCGAGGCGGCTGCGGCGACGGCGGCGTAACCCAAGGGGCGTTGCTGGGTTGCCGCCGAGCCTGCCGAGCTCGCTGCGGACACGTCTGTCGCTGTCATGCCTGCTCTACCGTCCCGCCCTCCCACCGGAACGGAAGCGCGGCCGCACAATGCCCAAGCTCCGAGATGCTCAGCCGCCGAGTGCGCTGTCGATGGCCTTGGAAACCTCGCCGAAGTCCGTTGGGTTGTTCACTCGCTTGCCGTTGATGAAGAGCGTCGGGGTGCCCTGGACGGCTACCTCCCCACCGAGTGCTATGTCCGCCTTGACGCGTTCCTCGTTTTGCTTGGTGTCGAGTGCCGCCTTGAACTTGGCGACATCGAGCTTGAGATCCTTTGCGTATCCTTCGAGAGATGCTCGGTCGAGGCTGCGCTGGTTCTCGAACATCTTGTCATGCATCTCCCAGAACTTCCCTTGTGCATGGGCCGCGAGAGACGCTTCGGCGGCGCCCTGGGCGCTCTGGTGGAAGGAGAGCGGGAACTGCCGGAAGACGAAACGAACCTTGTTGCCGTACTTCTCTTTGATCTGCTTCGTGACGGCTCCTGCCCTCGAGCAGTAGGGGCACTCGAAGTCCGAGAACTCCACGAGGGTGACCTTGGCGTCCGGTGGCCCGAACGAAGGGGCGTCGCTGGCCGCGATCTTCGCTTGGGCTTCGGCGTCCAGGGGCTGGTTGGCCTTCTCCTGCTGCTTCAGTTCCTTCACGATCTCGTCGACTTGCCCCAGCATTACAGCGCATTGAGCGGGCGGGAATTCCTTGGTCTTCTCCTTGACCAGCTTGCAGGAGTCGGTTTCGGTTCCGACGCCAGCGCAGAGCTTCTCTACGAGTTCGTCGCACTTCTTGCCCTGCTTCTTGAGCTTGCCCTTGGTTGCCTCGAAATCCTTGAGGCCGGCGCTGCAAGCTTTGTCCGAGAGCAGTTCCAGGGTGGACTTGGCTGCCTCACAGCTCGGGGTTTCCTTGCCGAGTTCGGAGCAGAATTTCTCCGCGAGCTTCGGACAGGGATCGCCGGTTGCTGCTGCGCCCTTGTCGGCGGAGTCACCGGAGCCTTCCTCGCCCGAAGGCTTCTTGGCGCAGCCTGCGACCAAGAGCAGAGAGAAGATGCCAACAGTACCGATTGTGCGCGAGAGTTTGGAGTGGATCATGGAGCGAGCCTTGAAGTGGGTCGGCCGCGGTGTAGCGGCTTGGCTGGGTTCTCGCAATGCCGTCGCGGGTCGTCTCGGCGCAGTTCGACGGGCTGAATACGAATTCGTCAGCAAAAGCCCATGGTTCCGAGAGCTGGGGTGCGCTCGGGGGAGGCAGGCCGGGGGCGAAGTTCGGGGCGTGGTGGGAGTGACTTGCGGGGCGCGAGCGTGCTTGGGCGTCCGGCTGACGGGCGGTACCCGCTCTTGCCATTAGTCGCGCAGCTCCTGCTCCACCTTTCGCGCGAGCTTCACCAATTCCCAGTAGGGGGGACGGTAGCCCCGATCGCGCAGGAAAGCGTCCGCCTCCTTATCGAGTCGAGTGGCGAGCGCGTGATGGCGAGCATCGAGGTCCCGGACCCGCAGCGCCGAGGTGGCGCTCATCCCCTCAGGTACCGGGCCAGGGGTACCGAAGAGGTTCAGCACCAAGGACCACCCTTTGGCGACCCGAACCGGCGGCAACAAGTACAATGGGGCCTTCAGCTGTTCGCCCGCGTCGGCGCGCTCCAAGAGGACGTCCAACACGGCATTGTCGCGACGGTCCTGGAACAGAGTCGACGCGCTCCGCCATTCTGCGACGACCCTGAGGGCAGCGTCGTACTCGAGATCACTCGGTGAGAAGGTGCGAAAGTGTCTGACGCCGAGGCCGTATAGCCAGCGCGTCACGCCGGGACCGGAGATGCTGGACAGTCCTTGCCAGAGCCTTACCCCGTGCCGGGCATACGGAGCGCTTGCGACCTCGGAACAGAACACCTCGCGATGGTCCTCCACATCCATGGCAAAATCGTAAGGGATGTGGCCGGCCAGGGCCAACGCTAGGGCTTCGGACGCGACGCGGTGGGCAAGCAGCGGGTCCTTCACGAGTTGGGGCAAGTTAGCCCGTGGTCGGAGCACCATGATGCGCAGCTTCTTGTCCGCGAGGTACTCCTCTGGGGAGGACACGGCAACACCCCGCTCGATATGGGCCTCGACGACGCGGGCCACTCCCTCGGTCGACACGTGCAGCAGGGCAATGTGTGAGAAGTTGCCCACGAAGTCGTTTCCGCGGGCGATGAGGGCGGAAGTCGGAGCACCGCCCCGCGAGACGAGGATATCGCCGCTCCTCAGTGTGACCCCCCTGAACGTGTAGCTGGGCGCTCGACTCGGTTCGTCTGTGCCTCGCATCAGCTCGAACGCTTCCGCGTCGGGAAGCTGAGCCAGCACCTCCTCGTAGGCTGCGCGTGAACCGTAGAGAAGACGATAGACCCTCTCACGCGCCCCGCGCGAGTCGGGGCTCCAGGTCTCGCTCTGGCGCTTGACGACGGTGCGGAGCCGACTCACGAGGCTCGCCAGGATTCCGGCGTCAGATGGGCATGCCGCCACTTCGACGCTCGAATCGAATAGGGCCGACTCCACCACGGGCCATGCCGGATCATCTGCAGCAGCGGCGCGTGCCTGAAGCTTGCTCAGTGAAGCGTCGAGACGCCCCAACGCTTCACTACGTCTTTCTCCGGAGCACGCTGCTTGGCGGGCCAGCGCGAAGCGCCGTTCCAGCGTGTCCCAGAGGGAATCCTGCCCCCACTCAAAGGGGGTGAATCCCGCGCCGGCCGGCGGCGGCAACTCTGCGCCGGGCACCATGAGCAAGGCGTAGCCAAGAAGCACGCAGCACGAGCCCACCCCAAGCACACGCAGCAGCTTGCGGCGACGGGGGCGCTCGGTGCTCGACGACGGGCCGACGCTGCGGTCTGCTGCTTGACACATCGGCGTTGAGGGGCTTGATGGCAATGGGGTATTCTCCGCAGGGGGCTCCGCTCATCGTCGGATTTGGCTCGGCGGGCGGAGGGTGAGCGGCGAAAGGGTCAGAACGTTCGCGCGTAGTCGATCGTTGCTGCTGCCGCCAGTTTCGCGGGGGCGGGGCCAGCCCGTCCCGAACGGGGCACGAGTCGAATCGAGGCCTCGTCGCTCACCGACATCATGTATACGCCCCCGGCGAGCCCTCCAACGAGTACTCCGGAGCCCAACAGGACGCCGCCAGTACCGCCGTCGTTGATCGCTGCATCGACGATCATCCACGTGCCCACCACCGTTCCGCCCAAGGTGAGCAGGAGCCCTCCGATGCGCATTCCCGAGTGGCTCTCGTAGCTGCCCTGGATGTCCGAAGCGCCGTCCAGGGTCACTTTGCCCTTCACCGGGATGGCGGGACCCTCGTCCCGAGAGAGGGCGAGTTGGAACTGTCCTGGGGTGAAGGTGACATCGCAACTTCCCTCGCAGATCTTCTCGTACACGTCCTGTTCGACTGTAACGGCGCCGTAGTTGGTTGCCACGATGCCCCGGAGTTTCCCACTCTGGGCGTGGAGCCCAATGCCAGGACTCGTCTTGAAGGCAACGGTGCGGACACCATCGACCGGCACTCGCCTTTCCCCGTCGACTGCCACCAATGCTGGCGCGCCAGCCAGTGCGTAGTCGGCGAACGTG
Source organism: uncultured Polyangiaceae bacterium (assembly GCA_964424695.1). GTDB lineage: Bacteria > Myxococcota_A > Polyangia > Polyangiales > Polyangiaceae > JAEWRL01. The sequence goes on along the minus strand of CAYRKE010000231.1, from coordinate 3,696 downwards.
GACTTGAAGTTGGGGTCGAGCTGCTGCGCCAGCTTGATCGTCTTTATCGCCTTCTGTCTTATCGCGCCTGCATCCTCGCCGCGGACGAGATGCACGAGGTGGTTGTTCCAGAAGAACGCGGCGCAGTAGAAGGCGATCTCCGGGGACTTCGCCATCAGCTGCTTCAGGCCACGCACCTTGGCATCTGCGAGTTTGCCCATTTCGCTCTCCGGCTCGGCAGCAGCGCGCAAGAGTGATGTGTCGGCACTCTGTTCGGCGACGAGCAGTTCTACGAGCGTGTCACTGACCGGTGAGGATAGTGACGCGAGGTCCGAGCTTCGGTCGGTGGCGATCTCGGACCGAAGGGCCTTCGAGAAGGCAGACACAGGGATGGCGATTGCGAGGCCCGTCACGCCTGCTTCGACATTGGCCCCCTGGGAGACCACTGCCTGGACGTTGTCGTCCAAATCCACGACTGGGCCGCCCGAGTTGCCAGGGTTCACGCTCATGCTGAGCTGAACACGGCCATCGGACATCAGGGACGAGACTGCTCCCTTGGTCGATTGAGCGTCCGTCCGGGTTGCGTCGAGCGGATAGCCAACTGCGAATACGTCCTGCCGTGCTCGGAGTTTTCGTGAGGTATCCCACTCGGCCGCGGTGGGGAGGGGGTCCTGAACTCTCAGGAACGCGACGTCGAGCTCCTCATTCTCGTACACCACCCGGGCAGGCTTGGCGCCGCGCACACCGGGAACGTGTACGGCAACGAAGCGGGCTCCCCGGACTACGTGTCCGGCGGTGACGATCACTCCGCTCTTGCTGGCAACGAATCCGCTTCCGTGCCCCACGAGGGGGACCGCGACGGCGATTTCGACTTTCTCGACTTCAGTCTTCGCGATGTCGAAGCCGCCGAGTGCCAGGACCCTTACAGTCGAGTTGTCGATGGCATTCTCCTCGGCACCGGCGACGGCATGGACTGTCAGGATGAGGAGCCCAACCAGCGCTACCCAGCCCCAGCGCGCGGACCAGGCTAATCGAACGGCATTCTTCGGCATTTGCGGCTCCTCGACTACGAACGTATTCGAGGCAGCGTAGCGCGAAGGTTTCGGCCGACCAAGCCCCAATACCAGGAGGCTCCGCCCTGGGGTTTCGGGTTCACGGTTCTTGGCGCTCGGGCTTCATACTGCCGTGAGAAGATGTGGCCACAGGTTCGGTTCCGGCCAGACTAGCCAAGCAGGTCCAGCTGGAGGCTGCAGCATCCGCAGATGCATCGTGGGCCGTCGCGTGCTCGCCTACCCTGGTACGCTCCTCGCGGCCGGCCTCGACTGCGTGGCGCTCCCATCTCAATCAGGAGCTGTCTAGGTAGTGGCAACGGGGAACCTGGTGTGGGACGCGGCCTACGCTGCGCGTGGGGGGCCTGCGAGCCCTTTCGAGTGGCTCATCCTTTCGGGCTTCCGGCTCCGCCTGGGGAATCTGACCGTGGAGTCTGGTGATGCTGCCGGGCTCACTTCGTCCCTGTGACGTATTCCTTCGGGGTTGTGCCGAGCATGGCGCGGAAGACGCGATGGAACTGGGCGTAGCTGCCGAAACCGGCTTCGAGCGCTGCTTGGAGGAGGTTGCCTCCGCCACGTTCTACCAGGGCCAAGAACCGCTCGAGCCGGAGCCGATTGCGATATTCGACGAGCGAGAGCCCCATTTGCTTGTGGAAGGTGTGGGTCAACTTGCTCAGGCTCACTCCGAAGCGTCTGGCCAGCACGCCGCCGTCGAGCGTGGGATCTTGGTGCAGCGCGCGTATGACCGAGATGATGAGCGAGTCATGCCCTCCGTTACCCACGTGAGGCAACCCGGCGAGAAGGGGCCGCCATGGCAAGGCATCGGCTCGTTGGCGCAGCCGTTCGATGATGTCTCCCAGCAGACGGCAGAGGATGGCTGCTTGGAGCTGCGCGCTTTCGTCAGGGGGCGTGGCAGAGATGGCAGCGTCGCTCACCATGATTCCGATGGGACCGCTGCTACCTAGAATGGGCGTGATCACGTTCCATCCCCGCCCGACGACGCGGGTCTCCCCATCGTGTTGTATGGTTAGGGGCACGTCTTCGAGCACGAGCCAGCGCGCCATGCCCGCAAGTGCCTGCGCCGTTGCCTCTCGGTGAGAGAAGCCAGCCGTGAAGTAGATGTGGTGCTCATCCGTGGTCTCGCCAGCGAGCCCGGTTCCCCAGGTCCCGCAGAGGGACTCACCGCCGTCGTCGTAGAGGAACACCGCGACGCGCTCGAACCCCAGTCGATCTCGACAGAGCTCAACGGCGCGCCGCAGGACGATGTCAGGGTCGCGATAGGTGGCAAGTTCGTCGGCAACAGCGAGCACTGAGACCACCCCTACGGATGGCGTTGACGCACGAAACGTTCCAACCTTGGAGCCCAGGATCACGGGCCAGTCGACGGGCCTATGGGTCGTACTGGTGGGAGCAGAACTCCGGGCTTCACGAACGGCGCGGGGCAAGGGTGGCGCGGTATGCGAGTCGTGGAGGACCATGGATCACCTTGGGTATGCTCAGCATCCCACGAGAAGGCGTCGGCGCCTTCTCGTGGTTGCATTGGAGTTCTCACGAACTCTCCACTCTACGGAATCGTAACCCAGGGGGGTCACCCTTTCTGCCGTTCGGTTGACGGCCCGAGAGACTCGGGCCTCTCACTGCTCCCATCAATCGGTCAGAGCGCAGGACTCGCGTTCTTCACCAAGTTGACGAAGTAGCTGTCGAACCACTGTCCCGCTTCCGGTGCTTCGGCTGTGGCGTCCGCCGACGCACAGTTTTCGTCGAAGCGAGCGGCACTGGAGTCTGCAGTTCCGTCGGACTCCCCAGGGGGCTTGACCCAGTAGTAGGCATCGACGAGCGGGGTCGGCCCAACGCGTGGGCGTTCTCCGAGGCCAGCTCCCTCGATGTTGCACCAGTTGCCCCACTTCTCACGAATCCCGCCGCGCCCGTTTCGGGACGTATCAATCATGAAACCCTTGTTGGTTATCCCGACCTCTGCCAGGGACTCGGCGAGCTTGTTTACGTAGGTGAGCTCGTCCGGGCACGGATTCGAGGGTTCGAGGGCGTTGCCGTCGCCTCCGGTAAGGGGCGTATAGTTGGACACGTTGGTGGCAAAACCACGGATTCTGTCCGCGCCTCCCGCCATGTCGAGCACCTCTTTGAAGACCCCTGCAATGCCGGCCCGATTGCCGTCCCACCCGAGCCACCCCGAGTGTGCGGCGTCGAGGTAGATGTAGACATTGGGGAGCGACAGTTGGGCTACGGCGTATGCGACCGAGTGCTTGTAGAGGAGCTCTGAGACTGCGCACTTGGGGACGTCGAGGTTCGTGACGACGTTGGGCAGCGAGTCAGGCTCGAGGACTACCACGATGCGCTGATCAGGGTGGGCGCTGAAGTTCGAGGCGATCTGGTCGATGAACTCGCTCCGATAGCGGCTTTCACCGCCCTCTTCGTAGGCGAGCTCCCCTGCCGAGGCTTTGGCCGAGCAGTCGCGATTGGGCAGGTCGTAGACGACGAATACCGGAACCACGGGGTGTCCTTTGGCTGCCGTCTGGGCACTGGCGTCGTCGAGCCAGCGAGGCAAGTTCGCAACCGAAGCGATGGTGTCGAGCCACAGTGCCGTCGGTTGTGTCTGGACCTTTGCAAGCGCCGCGGCGTGTTCCGGATGAGCAGCGGCGGTCTCTCTGAC
>CAYRKE010000230.1:0-11870 GCA_964424695.1 uncultured Polyangiaceae bacterium | reverse complement strand
GGCAGCCCCATCGACGAAGGCGCTGTGTATTCGGGACGGGTGCTGCCGGTGTCGCGGCTACGTGCAGACGGCTTGGCGTCGGCTGTCGTGGAGCGCGCTCCGCGCGGATTCGGCAGCGTCTCGGCGCGAGTACCTGGCACCCAGCAGGTCGTGTCAGGGGTGCACCTCACCAAGCATTGGGTCCGCACGGTGATCAAGGACGGATTCGCGCGCACCGAAATCGAGGAAGAGCTCTTCAATGACACCGGCCGCGTTCTCGAAGGCCGCTACCAGTTCGTTCTGCCGCCAGGGGCGAGTCTCTCGCGCCTGGCCCTGTGGGTTGGCAGCGAGCTCGTCGAGGGCGAGATCGTCGAACGCGACCGGGGAGCTCGGATCTTCCGAGGAATTGTCGATGATAGCGTGCGCCCGCGGGATCCGGCGCTCCTCGAGTGGATGGAAGGAAGCGAGCTCTCCCTCAAGATTTTCCCTATCGAGCCCCAGCGCGGTCGTCGTGTGGTGGTCGCCTACAACGAAGCGCTACCGGAGGAAGGCGGCACCCTGCGGTACCGATACCCGCTTGGGCTCGGCAGCGATCGCACGACGAGGATCGACGAGTTTTCCATCAGCGTGACCGCCTATGACACTCGCGGCGTGCTGGGTGACGTGCGTACCCCAGGATTTGTGGCTCAGAGCGGCGAGCACGCAGGTGGCGTCATGACTGAGTTTGTGGCCCGAGGCTTCACTCCGACGGAGGACTTCGTCGTACAATACTCGCTGCCTGGAGGCGCACCGACGCTACGAATCTTCGTTCCAGAGTGGGGGCATGCCGAGCGGGAGCTGCCTGAAGTCGCGCCAGGGGACAGAGATTCCATCTACTTTGCTCTGCCCTTCACGGTAGCGCTGCCCCAAGGGGCGTCGTTGCCATCCCCCCCGGCGCGGGACCGGGTCGTGGTCGTCGACCGTTCCTTCAGTCAGGGCGAGGAGTCGCTCAGCGCCCAGGTGCGAATAGCTCGCGCGCTGCTCGAGGATCTCGCTGCCGATGAGCGCTTCGCCGTACTCGCCTGCGACTCGGCTTGCGAAGCCTACCCGGCGCAGGAACTCGCGCCAGCGACCGCCGTAAACGTCGCCGAGGCCAACGCGTGGCTGAGTACCGTCGCGACGCCTGGGGGCGCCTCGGATTTCGCTGGCGCGGTGATGGCCGCCACAACGCGCTTGGATATCGACCGGCGCGGACAGATTGTCGTGCTCGGTGACGGTCGGGCCACGGCGGGGGAGCTGGGGGCGAGCGCCATCGCCCAGCGGATCCGGCCCGCCATTGCGTCACGACACGTCGATCTGCGCTTGCTTGGAGTGGGGCGCTCGGTGGACGAGGTGCTGCTCTCGGGCCTCGCCGCCGAGGTGGGCGCGGCCTATGAGCAGGTGGCGGCAGAGGCGTCGTTGGGTGACAGGATCGATGCTCTGGTGCTGGCCCTCCGCACGCCCGTGGTGGAGCAGTCGACCCTTGAGCTTCCCGACGGGGTCCTCGAGGTGTACCCGCGTCGACTCCCCAATCTACGACTCGGGCAGACGGTCCTGCTCACCGGCAAGCTTCGCAGTACAACGCTCGCACCGCTCGCGTTGCGCGGCATGCTCGACACCGCGCCGTACCGGTTGGAACGGAACCTCGGAGACGTGGCGCGGGCAGCGCAGAACCCGCTCGTGCCACGACTATGGGCCGAGCGGGCGATAGCTGAGCTCGAAGCCAGTGGCGACCCGTCATCCGCAAGCGATATCGTGAGGCTGTCACAGCGACACCACGTCCTCTCCCGTCGGACATCGCTCCTCGTGCTCGAGAACGCCAAGATGTTTGCCGAGTTTGGCGTTCGCCGGACACAAGGCCCGGCCATCTTCTCCCAGTTGCCGTCCCAGAGCCCAGCTCCTGGAAGCCTATTAGGCGATGACATTGAGGACAACTTTGGCGCGGGTGGCCTCGGTCTCAGTGGAATAGGACACGGGGGCGGAGGAAGGGGAATCGGGGCTGGTACGATGAGTGGCTACGGCCGCGCAGCGGGTGGATTGGAGAACGGCCAAGGCTTCGGTGCCGGTTACGGCCGCCTTGCTGGGAGCCATGCCACACGGGCACCACGGATCCGCATGGGTACGACGACGGTGAGCGGACGAATCCCTCCCGAAGTAATCACGCGAATCGTTCGTCAGAACTACGGCAGATTCCGGCTCTGCTACGAGCAGGGCCTGGCGAAGAATGCAGAGCTCGCTGGGCGAGTGGTCACGCGATTCGTGATCGGACGTGACGGCGCCGTGCTCAACGCCGTCGACAGCGGCAGCGACCTCCCAGACAAGGGGGTCGTCGAGTGCGTGGTTCGCGGGCTGTATGGGCTCACGTTTCCCCAGCCGGAAGGTGGCATCGTCACCGTCGTCTACCCGATCCAGTTCGCGACAGACGCTGGTACCGGACCGATAAACTCGCACCGATCTAGCCAGCAGCCACGGCAAGCCTACGCGCCCAACAACGCGCTGCCGCTCGCCGTTCGTCCCGTGCTCCACCGACCCGGCACCGAGCGCTGGCGGGAGTCTGGTGACTCCGAGATCGCACGCGCGAGCCGGGCGGTGAAGAAGACGCCCGAGAGTCGACGAGCTTGGTCGACGCTCCTCTCGACGTTGCTCCGTCGGGGCCGCTTCGACGAAGCCTATGGCGAAGGCCGAGAACTGGCGCGGCGTGATCCCGACGACACCGTGACTCACGAGCGGCTCGCCTGGACTGCGGCCGCTCGCGGCCAGGGCACGGAGGCTGCCCGCGAGCTTGGAATCGTCGCCGAGCTGGCTCCGCGCCGAGCATCGGCGCAGCTCGCCGCAGCGCGCGCCTTCGAGGCAGCGGGTGACGAAGCGCGGGCTTGCGCCCATTGGCGCGCCGCCGCGACGCTCGAGTCGAGGCCAGGGCGTGCCCGATTCGAGACCTTGCGCTGTCGGGCACGGCTCGGTGAGGTGGAAGGTGTCCGTAGGGAGCTCGCAGATTTCCCATTCGACAAGAGCCTCGATCCCCTCCGGGCGGCCCTCGACGTCGGTAAGGTTCCCGCTTACGGCCCGTCCTTGGACGCTGCGGGGTGGTTCGAGGCGCGCGTGGAGTGTAAGAGCGCGCTAGAGAAGTGCCCGGTAGTCGCGATCGTGACCCCGCAGGGGCGGGTCGTCAGCCCCTGGACTCCAGACCTTGCCCGAGCCAGCGCGAAGCGTGTCGCGCTCACCCGCACCGGCACGGGCCGCTACCGCACTCTTCTCGTCGGTGGCGACGCCGGCTCACGAGGGATGCTCTCCCTGGTCGTGAATGGCACGACCTATGTTCGGCCCTTCGCGTACGACGGCGGTGTCGTGACTGCGGTGGAGAGCGACGTTAATGGGAGCTCGTAGCCGTCCAAGCAGGTCGGAGCAACGATAGACGCCAGCACTGACTGGTCGGCGACATGGGCCACTGGCCACGCAGTGCGATTCGCATGCCCGCCCTTCCATCTGGAAAATCTCCGGCCTTGGCGCTCACCGGCCTGGCGAGTCGCTGGCCACTGGCCGCCACTTCGCCACCACTCGCTCGTTGGCGCGCAGCTCTCCCAGCTTCCTCCGGAGGACTGAGTCAAGGTCGAGGGCGAGTTCGAGAAGCGCTTCAGTGTGCTTCACGATGCGCCCGGAGTTGCGAAGCGAGTCATATCAACCCGAGACAGCGCGATGCGGTGACCAGTCTCCGAACGGGACCAAGGCTACTTGCCACAGACCCACGTGACGTCCTCGACGCTCCAAGCCTTGGTACCGCACGCGCTGGTACCGATGGCAACTTCGCTCGTTCCGGCACTCTCGACGCGGACGCGGCGGCGACTCTTCGTCACCGTTCGACCCTTTTCCTCGCCGCAGACCAGGCGCCAGGACATGGTGCAACCAACGGGGCGCGCGCAGGAGTTCTCGATGGAGTAGATGACACCGGGCTCGCCATTCGTGAGCTGGAACTGAACGCAGTCGGCCGCGCTGGTCTCCTCACCGAGGGCCGTTGGCGTGGCTCCGAGTGAGACGAGGGCACCGGTGGTGGCGGCAAAGCACAGAACGATCGCGTGGCGAGGACGCAGCATGAGCGACTCCCTTCTCCTTGGGCGCTTCTCCCTGGGCGGCACGCTAGTGCTCAGGTAAGTGGTCGGTAGTGCCGCCACGCGCGTGACTCACGCCGTGGGGACCGCCCCCGCGAACCCTTTGCAGCAGCGGCGAACCCCGATGAAGACAGCGACCTCCCTGGCGAAGTTCCCTCTGCGGGCAAAGAATCTTGGCAGGGTCACGGGCCGGCGGCGACATGCGCGGGGGTCATCTTCGCTGCTGCCCGAGCGGTCTACTAGACAGGGCGGGCATTCGATACGCTCCTCGGGGGATTTCCCTTCGACCAGTCCTGGTGAATGCTCTAAGGAACCACCTAACGGACACTTCCCGACCCTTCGTGTACGGAGTGTTGTCCACGCTGCGATCTGCGGAAGCCGGACCGGGGTCGACCACGACAGTCGCGAGGTTGCACGAACCCGTTTGGTCTTGCTGGTCTCCGCTCGTGCTCACCGACGTCCGGAGACCACCCACTGGACAAGAACCGACACGATGGAAGAATCGCGCCATGAGTGTGCACAGCGATTTCGCCGCAGCCTTCTCGAGCGCATGCGTCAAGAAGCGCTCCGGTGAACCCGTCGCCATCCGCGTCGAATCCATGGGGGAACTGGAGCTCCCGTCGGGACACCTTGCGATCGTGTATCCGAGTGCTGCGGACGAGGCCGTGCCTCTTCTGCCCTTCGTTCCGCCCGGTCGCTACCCGGTCGACGTGTGCCTGGCCGACGAGGCGGTTGCCTGCCTGCGACTTCGCTTCGAGGCCACGAAGGCCGTTCGTTGGATCCCTGCCGTCGCCGAAGGAGCCCTCGCGACCGACGTCCAGGCAACAGGCTGCGTCGTCGGTGCCTTGAACTGTGTTGCCGTGACGGATCGGACGACGCTCGTGGAACTCCTCCGCACCGAGTCAACCGACGCCCCTCCCCCACCAGACGTGGCGGCGGACAGAAACCGCCTCCTGGTTTGGAGGATCGAGAACAGCGTCTCGGCGCGTCAACCTGCGGTGGAGCTCATCGCGCAACGGCTGCTTCGGGGGGGATCAGTCATGGACGTAGTGACGCTTCCCGAAGGGGGCCAGCTCGCATTGGTCGAGACCGCAGGGAATGAAGTCGTTTTCAGCTACTTCGGTGTGGCCGACGATGGCCGTGTCGTGGAATTAGTCGTGGATGTCGACCCCCTTGTGGAGAACGACTGGGAAGAGGCCGTGGTGGCTGTCCCGCCGACGATAGGGGACGTCCCCCTTCCCGGTCGGCTCGCAAACGCGGGAAGACTCGAAATCGTCGAGTTCGCGCAGTGTCTTCGTGTGCGCGCCTACCGAGACGGTGGCTCTCTCAATCTCCGTGACTTCTCCAGTCGGAGGTCGGAGTCGAATCAGGGCTTCGATGAGTACGAGTACCCCCCGAAGACCAAGTCGATCTCCGTGGTCGGGTTTCTCGGGCTCTTGCCCTTGAGCTCGTAGGGCGTTGGTTCGACGGCTCCCTCTCGAAGCGTGCCGCAACTAGGAAGAATGAACTGCGAAACCGGGCCGGAGCAGAGTAGACCGCCGGGTCAGAGGCGCAGATGAACCCGCCAGGAAGGGCAGAATTGCCCCCGCGCTTCACGAACCCCTCGCGTTCAGCCTCGAGAACGCAGACCTGACATCGCTTCGGCTTCACCAGCGAGGCTTTGTCGCACGCCTTCGCGTCGAAGCCGCCGCTCGGCTCCTTCCCTTCCCCCGCTCGCCTTGACCAAGCCCCACTACGAATCGAACGGCAGTCGGAGCTGTTCGAGGGACGGATGGGACGGTCTGGCTGCGGGCTCCGGCGCCAAGCCCATTCTTGCCATCAGGCGCGCTGCTGGTGTTGCCCCCCAGCTGTCGCTCGTGGCGTGGCCTGGCACGCTCGGCTTCGCCTGCGCCTGCCAGGGACCCCCAAGCCCATGCTCGCGCTCCTTCGTCGCGCTGCGCTGGGCGGGGATACCAACGGCCTCGGGCAACGTGTGACGAAGCCACTGACCGCAATGCCTCGCGCTGCCGCGTCGTAGCAAGCGCTGGCTCCCCCGCTCGCGCGCAGCCAGCGCTCCCGGCGCTGGCGAGCACGAGTTTGGCAGGGGCCGCGCCCGCGCGCAGCGGAGCGAGCACGGGCGGCCTCGCCTCGACGCTCAGCTGAGGGGGCAACCCATTCAGGTCGGTGGCGCTCGTAGCCGTCCAAGCAGGTCGAAGCAACGATAGACGCCAGCACTGACTGGTCGGCGACATGGGGATCGAGGGATGGGTGAACCTCGCTCCTCCCCTGCAATGAGGCGCCCCCCACGCGCGCGTTTCGTGTGCAACGTCTTGACTGTACTGACCAAACCCCATACACGGTACTTTATCAGCTCGGCCTCGCGGTGAGTCCGGCTTTGTTGACGGGAGCGCATCATGGGTTTTTCCAGCTGGAGCGACTCGGCCTTCCGGAGGATTGCGAGCGAGCGATCCTCGTCGGGCGCGGATGAGATATTCCGCAAAGAGCCCGCGATCGATCCCTTGATGAACCCATACCGCATCAATGTCCGCGAAGCGCGTGACAGCGAGCACCATCCGCGCTCGGTTCCCGTCATCGTGGCGTTCGACGTAACGGGGTCCATGGGCCACATCCCAACGAGGTTCGCCCAAGAGAGCCTGGGCAGGTTGATGAGCCAGCTGGTGGAGAATGGCTGGGTCACCGATCCGCAGCTCCTGTTCGGCGCCGTCGGAGACGCGGTTTCGGACCGAGCGCCACTGCAGATTGGTCAGTTCGAGAGCGGGCTCGAGATGGATCTGTGGCTCACCCGCATTTGGCTCGAGGGTGGCGGCGGGGATCTCGCTGAGTCCTATTTGCTGGCTCACTGGTTCGCAGCGCACCACACCGCCACGGACGCCTGGGAGAAACGGCGCAAAAAGGGCTATCTGTTCACGATCGGCGACGCCCCGAACAAGCAACTGACGCCCCCTCACGTGCGGCGCGTGTTCGGCTATGCACCGACCACTTCGACGGATGATGCGTCCGTGATCGCTGCGGCGCGAGCACGGTGGAACGTGTTCCACATCCTGGTCGCGAATTCCGGCGGAATTCCGCCTTCGTCCGTCGTCGATCCCTGGAAGGAGCTGCTGGGCCAGGGTCTACTCCTCCTCGACAAGGATGACGCCATCAACGAGCTCATCGGAGCCACCTTGGGGCTCTGCGAACGCAATCTCACCGAGGACGAAGCCCAACGGCTCCTCGTGGAGGCCGGTGTGGGCGCTGCCTTGGCGGCCCAGACCGTCGCCCAAATAGCAGAGTTCGAGGTGGGCTGAGTGCGTATCTTCCTGTGCGAATCGTGTGGTGGCCCCATCGACGCCCCTTGGGCCGAGCTCGTCATTGTCTGTTCCTACTGCGGAGCACAGAACTTCGACGGGAGAATGCTGGAGCCAGTGGCTCCCTACGCTCCGCTCGACAAGCGTCCCCGGCTCAACCTTGGTGGCCGCAGCTACGTCGTGGAAGGCCCGCTCGGCGTAGGGGATTCGACGCGGATCTACCGGGCTCGCTGGGTCATGCGGCTGGGAGAGCTAGTCTACCTCAAGCTGCTGACGGCACAGGCAGACGCCGATCTGGTGCGAAACGAATGGGTCACACTGGGAGCACTACGCAGAAGCCGGGCGGAGCGGGCGGACCATTTCGTCATGCGGCTGCCGGCACCCGTGGCGCACGGCCTGATCACCACGGACACCCCGCGACTCGCCTCCGTGTTCGGGTGGCTACCGGGTTTCAGTCACACGCTCTCGGCCGTCGAACGAGAGCATCCCCAAGGTGTGGACGGCAGGATTGGCGTTTGGATGCTGACACGGCTGCTGGAGCTCCTCGGCTTCGTGCACCGTTCCGGCTACGTCCACGGGGCAGTAACGCCTGACCACGTCTTGATCCATCCCCGCGATCACGGAGCGACGCTCATCGGCTGGACGCTGGCGCAAACCCACGGCGGCTCACCACCCCTGCTGGGAATGCCACAGAAATGGCGGGAGCTCTATGGCTCAGTGGCGCACGCAGAGCCGCCCCTGGATATCGCCATGGCGTGCCGGACGATCGCTCGGGTCACGCGGTTCGAAGGCCCCCTGCAACGCGTGCTGGAGAGCGGAGTGTCGGGCCGTGCGGACGCCTGGACGCTAGCGGACCAGCTTCGGGCGGCGTCTCGACAGGTGTACGGGCCTCCCGCCTACAACCCCTTGATCCTTCGAGGTTGGAGGTAGTCGCCATGGGATTCGGTGGATACAGCCACGCCGCGCATCTCACCCTCACGCGAGCTCGCCCCGAGACCGGTGCGGAGGCGGTATTTTCCGCAACTCACTGTCATCCCTTGATGAACCCGCGGGGCGTGACGACGCGGGAATGCAAGGACAGTCCGGACAACCCCGAGTCACTCGGGATCGTCTTCGTGCTGGACGTGACGGGGTCCATGGGCCGCGTCCCCGAGCGCATGGCCACTCAGACGCTGCCAAGCTTCATGCAGACGCTTCTCGATGCTCGCGTCGCGAACCCGCAGGTGTGCTTCATGGCAGTAGGTCAGGCGGGGGTGGACTCAGCGCCCCTTCAGGTGGGCCAGTTCGAATCCACTGCGGCGTTGATCGACCAGTGGCTAACGTACCTGTGCCTCGAAGGCGGAGGCAAGGGGCAGCATGAGAGCTACGAGCTCGCAATGTACTTCGCGGCTCGTCACACCAGCCTCGATAGCGTGAAGAAACGTGGAAGACGCGCCTTCATGTTCATCACCGCGGATGTCGCCCCCAACCCAGCAGTGTCCCACCAAGAAGTCGAACGCATCATTGGCGACGACCTAGACGCCGACTTGCCGATTCGCGATCTCATTGAGGAGGTCCAGCGCACCTACGAGCCGTTCATTCTGCTGGCCCCTCACGCGCCGCTCGCCACGGACAGAAGTTGGCGCGACCTCTTCGGCGATCGGGTCGTGCGATTGCGGGACATGGACGACGCGGCGTTTGTCGCAGCTGGCCTGGTCGCACTGCTGCAGGGCCTTGCCCCGGACTTGGTCGCACTGGCTGCGCAGTTTCAGAGGTGTGGCGCGCCTGACAGCCAGGCCCGCCGCGTCGCGGGTACACTGGTCCCGTTTGCCGCAAGTATCGAGCGTGATGGTTCTCCCAAGCCGGTACGGGTCAGTGTCGAGTTACCCGTGGGCACCCAGGCAAGTGGCATCGTGCGGGGATGAGCGTCTGGATCGTCGTTGACCTCGGTTTTGGCGATGCGGGAAAGGGCGCAACCGTAGATACGTTGGTGCGCCACACAGGGGCTCGTTTGGTGGTGCGGTTCAGCGGTGGTGCCCAAGCGGGCCACAACGTCGTCACACCGGATGGACGACACCATACGTTCTCGCAGTTCTGCTCGGGTTCCTTCGTACCTGGCGTATTGGGCTTGCTGGGTCCCGAGTTCGTGCTGCACCCGCTAGGAATGGCGGTGGAGGCCGAGCATCTCGAGAGCGTTGGCATTGGTGACGCTTTCTCCCGCACGGCGGTGAGCGATCGCGCTAGAGTCATCACTCCCTATCAGCAAGCCGCCAATCGGGTACGCGAACGCCTACGCGGTCGAGCTGCGCACGGGAGTTGTGGGGTGGGCGTCGGCGAATGCGTCGGCGATGCGCTCACCCATCCGGACGACAGGATCATCGCGGGAATGCTGGACGACCAAGCACAACTACGGCGCCGCTTGCTGCGTCAACGCGAGCGCAAACGGGCCGAACTAGTCGCCATTGGCGCTGATCCCAGCGCTCTCATGTTGTTCGACGATGTGGCGCTTGTGGACCGAGCCATCGCGATCTGGGGACATGTCGCCTCGCGGTTGTCTCGACTCGACGACGACGCGCTCACGCGCCAGGTGCGGCAAGCGCCCAAGGTCGTCTTCGAAGGCGCGCAGGGGGTGCTGCTCGACGAGCGATACGGCTTTCATCCCCACACGACCTGGAGTCGTTGCACGGCCGCGGGCGCGATGGAACTGGCGGGGGATCGCCCGTCGACACGACTGGGCGTCGTTCGTGCGTACAGCACGCGCCACGGCGCTGGCCCCTTCCCCACCGAAGACCCCAACATGTTCATGCCGGAACCCCACAACCCGGACGGTCACGCGGGCCGCTTCCGAGTCGGCGCGCTCGACCTGGTCCTGCTTCGCTATGCTCTGCGGGCTGCGCCCATGGATGGCCTTGCGGTCACCTGCCTCGACCGAGTCGGGAGAGTACCCCTCGTCTGCCGTGAGTACGCTGGGCTCGATGAGCTGGCGCTGCCCAACACGCTGGAGGAGGCGGAAGCCACCGGGCTGGCACTCGGCAGCGTACGGTCGGTGCTGTCGCCCTGCGAGCACCTCGTCGAGACCATCGAAGGGTGGACGGGGGTTCCGGTAGTGCTGACCTCCTCTGGACCGACCTCTGCTGATCGAAGGTGGCGCGTCGGAGGCATCTAGTACTACCACGAACGTCGCCCCCTAATCCTACTGCCGAAAGCTCTCAGGTGGCGGGGCGCGCCTTGAGCCAAACCAGCGTCGCCCCCCACCCTCCCCGGCTCGGTGGCGCGTCGGTGAACGACTCAACCCGCGCGTGCGAGCGGAGCAACCGTTGCACCTGGGCGCGCTGTACACCCTTGCCGCGGCCGTGAATGAGACGAACCTGCCGGAAGCCTTTCTCCTGCGCGGCTTCGAGATAGTCATCGACGACATTCACGACGTCTCGCGGGTGGAAGCCGTGCAGGTCGATGGAGTCCTCGATTTCGAGTACCACGACGTCGCCGGGCTCTACCTCCTCTTGTTTGGTCTTGGTCATCTGTCGCCCAATGCTACCCTAGAGACTCCAAGGCTCTCGACCACCCATAACCAAGCGCCACGACAACGAGAGAGCAGCATAGACGGCTGCCGCGGACCAAGCCGCGCGCACCGGGGATGCGAGCCAACAGTAAAAGCCATTTGTGATCCATCAGTTCCCAACTTCTCCTGTGCTCTCGCCACCGCTCCAGCACACATGACCGACGCGCCCCAAGGTCTGCGGTATACTTCATACCAGCCCCCGTCGACGCAGCAATGTCGAGCGGGATGCCCAACGCAGCCCCCTCAGCCAGGGGGTTTTCCTTGTGGTAGTGAGGACACCATTTTCAGCCCGGGCCGCGCCCACGTTATCAGCTCCGGTGCCTCGATACGCGACAACCTGGTGTTGGCTTGGGTCGATGGTTCACTTCGGAGGGGAATATGCCCGCCGGTTCGGATAGGGTATTGGCACCATGATCCAGACGGATTGGCTTGTCGTACTCGTGGTTGCCTCATGGCTTGGGTGCGGTGCACGGAGCACTGTCAACGACGAGCACTGGACGAGCGACGACTCCGCGGGAACCGCAGGCCACTCATCAGGCACTGATGGGGGGGCCGCCGGGACCGCGTCACACTCCGGAAACGACTCCGGATTCGGAAACGGGCGCGGGGGAAGTGGGACTGCCCCGGGTCCCCGGGGCTCTGGCGGCGTAGCCTCGGGCACCGGGGGAGTTGCCTGGGGTACGGGGGGCGTCACGACGCCCGTGGGAGGCGCTCTGTTTCCAGCTACCGGTGGCGTCCTTGAAGCGTCCGGGGGGGCCGGAACCGTCCCCCCTGTCGCGACGGGGGGCCACTCCGGCAGCGGTGGAATGGGTGCGACGAACGCTGGTGGCGCCGGTTCAGGGTCTCTCGGAGACGTCGGGGGAGCAGCGGGCGTGCCTGACACTGGAGGCTCGGGCGGCTCGGGCGGCTCGGGCGGCTCGGGCGGCTCGGGCGGCTCGGGCG
>CAYRKE010000229.1:0-11882 GCA_964424695.1 uncultured Polyangiaceae bacterium | reverse complement strand
ACAAGTGCGGTCCTGGCATCATGGAATCGCTCCCTCGTCTCTCTTGCAGTCCAGCTCGTGCGATGAGCTCGAGGGGGTTCGGGGTACTGCTCCTGCTGGAGAGCTGCCTCGTAGCTGGGCCGGCCCGAGCGACAGAGGAGCAATGGCAGTGCAAGCCCGCGGGCGCCGAGGCCTCCAGCGCCTCCACCGTCTCAGCGCAGTCTGACGACCGCTACGACTGGGCGGTGTTCCACGCTGGCATCCGACCCCGGTTGGGAACGTTCGGAGGGATCGGCACGCTCGCACTGGTGGATGGGGATGCGACCCACTTCTATGGGGGGCTGCGATTCTCCCTCGTGAGGGATGTGGTGGGAGACTTCGCGGGTGTGGCCCAACTAGCCCCTGGCGTGGCGGAGGCCTCCACCTTCTATGGTCTCGGTCAGGCAGGGCTGGGGTACGCGGAGGTCGAGCGCTTCTATGGTGGCATGCAAGCAGCTCTCGGCTTCGGATACGCTCAGTCGTTTGTCGGAGCGTTGCAGCTGGCCGGCATGGCCAAGACAGAGGGAACGTTCTTCGGTGCCCTGCAGCTCGGGCTTGTCTCGATGACGAAGGGTGAGTTCGTGGGCTTGTTCCAAGTGGGAGCTGTCACGAGCGTTGGCAAGATATTCAGGGAATTCGAGCAGGTGACCTGCATGTCCCCGTCGTTCGATTTCACAGGGATAGCGCAGGTGGGGCTGTTCACATCGACGCGTGGAGACTATACCGGGCTACTCCAGACGGGTGGGATCGTCTGGACGGGGGGGACATTTCGCGCTCCGCTGCAGCTCGGGCTTGTCGCCGTGGCTAACCACTTCGCCGGCGTCCTTCAGCTCGGGCTCATCACGGGGGCAGTGCACTCGATGTCCGGCGTTGGGGTCGGTGGTCTCGTCGCTGGCGAACGCGTTACAGGAGTGCAAATCGGAGGGGGCACCTATGCCCATATCAGCTTCGCCGGCCTCCAGCTCGGTCTGGGCAACGTGGTTGAGTTCGGCGATGGGAGTGGCGCGCAGCTCGGGGTCGTCAACTACCAAAATTGGGGCGAAGAGAGCGGCCTGCAGCTCGGGACCGTAAACGTTGCCAATACCATGAACGGATTCCAGTTGGGGGTCATCAACGTCGCCAACAAGACACTGCACGGGCTCCAGATTGGGCTCTACAACACTGCGGATCACCTCGATGGTATACAGTTGGGGCTCGTGAACCGGGCGGAGCGCGGGGGAATGTTGCCGTGGTCCATGATCTTCAATGCTAGCCTCTGAGCAGTGACAGCGAGCGCCGCCGGCACGAGCGCCAAGTTGCCGCCGCCCTGCATCATTTCGCGCAACGAAATCCGAAGTTCGAATAGCGGTGCGTCGAGGGTGCCCCTTCGCGGTCGGTTACCGTGGTTGCTTCGCGATCTCCCCAACTGCCGCCACGGTAGACGCACTCGTCTTCCGACTCGCAGAGGTCGCCCTCGTAGTCTTTGGAGTAGTAGCTTGCAGTCCACTCCGCAACGTTGCCAGCCATATCCTTCACGCCGAACGGGCTGTCACTCTCTGGGAAGCTCGCGACCTCACAGGTGCCACCACTGTTCACACATAGAGAGGTTGAGATTGTGTTTCCCCACGGATAGAGGTGCCCCATCGTGCCACGCGCAGCGAGCTCCCACTCCGCCTCGGTGGGCAGACGCTTCCCTGCCCATTGACAATAGGCCGTCGCCTCATCCCAACTGATGCAGTTGATGGGGTGGTTCTCTCGGCCGAGCTTGCCCCAATTGCACTCCTCTTCGTGCCGCGGCGGGCAACACCTACCTGCAGCCACACATGGAGCGTACTGACGAACGGTTACCTCGGTGATGTCGATGGAGAAGGCGCGGACGTGGACTTGCACTGGCGCTCCTTCGCCGTCTTCCCGGCATCCCAAGCAGAACGAAGCCTCTGGAATGGCGATCATGGCGCAGGCACCCGCGGCGAGTAGGGCCTGTACCACTGATGTGTGGTTCAGCCGGGATGCGATCGCAAGCGCAGTCTCGCCCTCGCGAGACGTCACGTTAGCTTTGGCCCCCGCTGCAAGAAGAGCTCTGACAACGCCCGCGTGCCCTCGGGCTGCAGCAAGAAGCAAAGGGGAGGAGCCTCGGCGCGAGGCTTCACCACTGGGATCGGCACCATGCGCCAGCAGGTGCCCAACCACACCGGAATGGCCGTTCTTGGCTGCGTCCGTGAGTGCCGTGCGCGTGCCCTGTGAAGCCATCGCTTTGGGGTTGGCGCCATGCTTCAAGAGCAAGGCTACGACCTTGCTAGACCCACGTTGAGCTGCGACCATCAGTGGGGTGACGCCATCGCGCTCAACTCTCCCGTTGGGATTGGCGCCGTGCTGAAGGAGCTGCGCTACGGTGCCACCGTGCCCGCGGCTCGCGGCTGCCATCAACACCTCTGGGGTGCTGGATACACCCTGTTCGAGCAGTAGTCTGACTACCAAGCTCGAGCCAGCCTGTGCTGCCAGAAACAGCGGGGTAGCCTTGTCGTCCGTTCTTGTCGCCTTCGGATCAGCTCCTGCCGCGATGAGTGCCTTGGCCGTTGCTGGGTCATGTCGCGATGCGGCGAACATCAGAGGCGTCATCCCGTCAATGGCCTTCGCGTTAGCATCAGCCCCCTTCGCCAGCAGGTGGATGACCAAACCCGTATCACCGTTCGATGCGGCGACCATCAAGGGTGTCGAGCCGTTGGGAAGCTTGGGATCGACGCTAGCGCCATGAGTCAGGAGGGCCCGGGTGACGGCGATGTCCCCATGGCTGACGGCATGCCACAGCGGCGTCGTTCCATCATCGGCCTTCACCACGTTTGCTGCTGCTCGCTGCGCCAAGAGCCTCTCGGCAACTCCGCTGTGCCCATTCGCCACCGCCATGCAAAGTGGCGTCGTCCCATCCTTTCCCTTGGCATCCACCAGGGTCCCACTGCCGAGCAAGCGGGCGACAACCTCTTCGTAGCCGCGCCTGGCCGCAATCCAGAGTGGTGTCGTCCCATCGTCCGTTCTCGCTACGTCAACGTTTGCACCCTCGCCGAGCAGCATGTCGACAAGGGGTAGGCTTCCTTGCTGCGCCGCGGCCCACAGTGGCGTCGCGCCGTCATCGCACTTCTGGACATTGACGTTGGCACCCCTGGTGATGAGCTGCCGAGCAATCTCCTCGTGTCCGTGAGCTACCGCGGCCCAGAGCGGTGTAGCCCCAGTTGTAGTCTGCCCCGCGTTGACCTCAGCGTGCTTGTCGAGGAGCAGCCAAACGATGGCATTGTGGCCTGCGGCAGCTGCAGCCCAGAGCGGCGTCGTGCCGTCAACGCTCGTCCGCGAGTCAAGCTTGGCGCCATGATCGAGGAGGAGCTGGACCATCTCAATGTGGCCGTTCGCGGCGGCACCGACGTGAGGGGGCGCGAAGTCTTCGCCGGGTTCCGCATCCGTCTTGGCGCCCCTGGCGAGGAGCAGCCGAGCAATCTCGCGGCGCCCCTCGCTGGCCGCGGCCCAGAGTGGCGGAGAGAAGTCTCCCCTTCGCGTGAGGTTCACGTTGGCTCCCCGTTCCAGGAGCAGCACTGCGAGCTGGGTGTGCCCACGCTGGGCAGCTTCCCACAATGCGGTAGTGCCATCGAGCGCGTCGACTCCATCCACGTCAGCGCCTTGGTCAAGGAGGAGGCGCACAACTCGGTCGTGGTTCCGCTGGGTGGCAACCACCAGCGCGGCGCGTCCTCGAGGAGCGGGGTTCGGCGTGGCGCCAGCGACGAGCAGGAGCTCTGCAAGCTCGTCATGCCCCAGAGCCGCAGCGATAGCCAACGCCGTCCAGCCATGTTGGTCGAGCGCGTCGATGTCGGCTCCTCGTTCCAGGAGCAGCTGCGCGACGCTGGTGCGAGGCTGCAGTGCTGCCTTCATCAGGGCGGTGGTACCATCGTGAGTCGCAGCGTTGACCCGGGCGCCGCTCCGTAGCAGTAGCTCTGCGAGCCGGGCATTCCCAAGGTCGGCAGCAATCATCAAGGCAGTTGTCCCGTCGTCTGTGGCGGCGTCGACATCAACTCTGGTCAGGAGTCGACGTACGGATGCGATGTCACCACGCAGCGCCGCCGAGAGCAGGTCGTTGCCCCCCACGTGCTGGGGGACTGCCGTAGGCTCCGACCCTTCTGGTTCCCTGAAGGTGCTTCGAGGCGGTGCGTGACCACAGCCACTGAGGAGTAGGAGTACTCCTGGCAGGAGAATCGATAGGAAGGAGTTGCTCATGCTCGAGGACGCCTGCTCGATGATACACATGTATGTGTAGACGCGGAGCCGTCGCAATAGCAACCAAACCAGTCCGTTGGTGCCAATGGAGAGCCGCCTCCTGCGCGGGTTGAGGAGTCCACTGGAGCCCGAGAATCGGGCGAGTGTACTCCAGGGGGCATACTCGAGCACCAGGCAATGGCGTTGGCGTCGATGGCGCTGCTGCGGCGAACGAAGGTCACGGTGGAGTCAGGCTACATGCCGCAATGGTTCATCGAGGGGAGGGATCCGAAATGAGCATGACGGTTATGGCGTGGGGTTCTTCTACTGGAACACCTTGCGGTGAAGGGTAGGTGAGCCTCAGGATGGGCCGGCAGAAACCCAGACCGGCGCCCGAGTTCCGACGATGACGCTCGCCCGGC
The DNA here is from genome assembly GCA_964424695.1 of uncultured Polyangiaceae bacterium. Lineage (GTDB taxonomy): Bacteria > Myxococcota_A > Polyangia > Polyangiales > Polyangiaceae > JAEWRL01. Next base: position 7,227 of record CAYRKE010000229.1, on the reverse strand, counting down.
CCATAACCATCACGGCACCCCAACCCACTCCGCCGCGCTCCACGTCTCATCCAAATCGCCCGCCACGGTAATGGTGAGCGTTCCAGTGAGGTCACCGGAGCTCGGTTGTCCGCTGTCGTCCGCGTCGATGAGCGAACACACCGTGTACGTACCCGCTTCGACGAAGTTGATGACGACCGTGCTCTGGCCGTTCGAGATAGGAGCTGCGCCGCTGTAGGCGGCCGAACTGGCGTACGTCGCGCATTCGGCTTCGCCGGGGATCAGCGCTGCGCCGACGTACATCCCCTCGTGTTCCGCGTCGATGTCCGTGATCTCGAGCGTCACCGTCCCTTCGCCTTCGTGCGTATCCGGCGGCCCTGTCACGTCACTCTCGTAGATCAAGCCGCTCATCATCAGACTCAGATTGTCCTGCAGCTTCGGCACGTTTGCGAGCAGAACGTCCACCGCCTCCTCCCAAGCGGCGCTGTCCAGCAGCGGGTCGTCCTGCATCGCCTCCGCGATCTGAGCGTTCCAGGTCTCGAGCTTCGCCGACACACTCTCCTCGGAAAACGGCCCGGCGATGAAGTCGTCGGCCATGGCTTTCTGGCGATCGTACACTTGAGCGCGCAGTAGTCTGAGGAAGGGATCGCAGTCGATCTCCCGCACCCCATAGGTTCCCTCAAAGGCCACGCCGTCGCTGGTGACGACTGAGTCGAAATGCGTCATCTCGCCGTCGCAGTCCTTGGTGATGACGTTCCAGTTCGGCACCGGGCCGTTGTCATGGGGAGCATTGTCGGACCAGAGGTTCGGCTCTGGGTCCCAGAGAATCTTGTCGAGGTCCCAGGGGATGAGCGTGAACCGCCCGCCCCCGACGTCGTACCAGTAATAGTTCTGATTGCTCGGACCCCAGCCGGTGCCGAAGTAGAACGACATGATGCCGTCGAAGCTCGTGATTCCGCGGTCGACCACGATGTAGCGCGCCAGAAAATCGAAGTCGAGATAGGGCTCCATCCGCGTCGCGAAGTCGGCCTCGGTGGATTCGGCCACCGCGTCATTGAAAGCCATGAAATCCGAGACGTCCATGAGGTCGGGATCCTCGTTGGTCCTGAGGGCGCGTTCTGCGTCGAAGCTCCTGGTGTCCGCGGAAGGCCATAGGTCCCGGTAGAGGTTGCCATCGCCGGACTCGCCGAATCGGTTGGCCGTGAACCTGCCATCGACATTCTCGACCACGGCGAACACCCCCTGGTACTCGTCGTTGATGTACAAGCGCGCGTGCACCGCCCGCGGTGCTTCGATGTCCATCTCTCGGAACAGGGAGTACCCGAGCCGTTCGCGCATTTTGCTCGGGTCCGCCGCCATGGCGTGCAGGTTCAGCTTCTTCAAGCCATCGAGGCGCGCCTTGCTGTCGAATCGGTCGAAATCGAGCTTGAGCGAGAAGCGTTGGCAGACATCGACGTTCCCGAAGAAGGGCTCGACGCGCACCACACGCTCTTGCCTTTCGTAGTCGACACAACCCCAGATCGAGTAATTGCCCTTGTAGCGCACGGCGATCGACGGTAGTTCCGTGTCGCCCACGCGTAGAGAGGCCTCGACGTAGCGATCCTCGTTGACGGTGTACGGATCCAGGAGAAGCGTCGAGAGGTCCGTGAGCTTTTCGTACTCTTTGTCCGAGAAGGTCAGGTAGTACGACTTGAGCTCATTCTCGTCGAAGACGTCGTTGCCGAGCTCTGCGAGCGACGCTTCATTGGCGGCCCCAGCGGCGCCCGCACGTCCGCCGATATTGGCGGCCCCAGCGGCGCCTGCACTTCCGCCGACGTTCTCGTCCCTAGGGTGTTTGCTGCTCCCCGAATCGCCGCAGGCCTCCAGAGCGAGCGAACAGAGACCAGTAACTACCAATGTCGAAACAGCACGCGCCGCATTTAGTCTGGCCATGGTGGGGCGAATGCTACTCCCGTACGCAGCCGACGGGGAAGTGGATTCCAGACCAGAATGGGAGTTCCGCCTCGTCTTCGCGGGTACCAAGGCGGTCACATCCAGCGCTTCCAGCGTGGTGACCGCGTTCAATGCCAGTTGGGTGGTGGCCGTGGCATGCCTGTCACTCGTGGTTCGCCCTGGCAGCGCTCATCCCCATCCTGGCATTCGGGGCAATGGGAGGTGGGCTCTTCGTCGCGTCAGGCCTCGGGCGCGCCAAGCCCGCGGAGCCGCAGGCCTTGCCCAGGCTCACGTCATCTTGTCGTGGCGGTCGCGAATGTCGTCTTGGATGTCCTTGGTCTTGCCCGACTTGGCGAGCTTGTACTGGGCCTGGTAGGCCGACACCGCAGCCTTGGTCTTGGCCTCGTCGTCCTTGTCGGTGGCCGCGCCGAATGGATCGAAGCCCAGATTCTGCAGGCGTTGCTGCACCCCGGACGCCACGTTGTAGGAGGGCAGCGCCCCGATGGCGAGGTGCCACTGCACCTTAGTTTCGTCCTCGCCGAGGTAAGCCTCGTCGGCTTCATCAAGGAAGTCGGCCGGCACGATGGCGGGCGGATAGCTCGCTGGCCCGGGCGCGGGCGCGGGGGCGGCGGCCGGTGCCGCGGGCGACGGCTTCGGTCCGCAGTCGATCTCGAGCACGGCGGACTTCGCGGTCGCGTCGATGTCCTGCGAGATCCGGCCATCGGGGCTCGTACCCTTGAGCTTCTTCCCGCCGATCTTGAGGGTCCAATCCTTGCCTTTGATGGGCTGATCGGCCTTGTCGAGCAAGGCGATCTGCAGGGTGACCCCGGCCTTCTTCACCACGAACTTGTGGCTGGCTCCGGCGGCGGCCGAGGCCTTCTTCTCTTGCTTGTCCGGAATCACCACCTTGTCGCCCTCGACCAGGGTGTTGGGATTGGGCCTCGCCTTCTTCAGATCCGCGTTTTCCGCGGCGTCGTGGATGCCCTTGTAGTCGAGAAATCCGTGGCTAGCTGCCAAGCTCGAGCAACAGTCACCCTCGTGTACGGTGTGGGTCTTGGCCATGGCCGCTTCCTTAGTCGATGGGCTCGAGCACCAGGCCCCGTTGCGGGTGTGTGTAGAGCAGGTAGTCGATGTTCTTGCCTGCCAGCACCGAGAGCGGCCGCGCCGGCGCCAGAGAAGACTGCTGACGGACAAGCTTGCCCCTGCGCTTCATCGCGTAGACCTCGTTGCGGTCATTGACGACGACCACGACGCTCCGCGCGGGCTGTCCTTCGGGAAAGCTGCGGAACACGCCACCAGCGGCCGGCTGCCCCGGGAAAGACCGAAACCGATAGACCTTGGGTTTGCCAGGCGGCCCCGCCGGCTGATCGTATTCCAGATCGACCAACGACAGCGTCGTCGCCTCCGGACCCGCGACCATCAGGGAGACCAGCGCGTGCCCGCTGCTGGGATCGATCGACAACGAGAGCGGGAACGAGGGCAGAATGTGCATGCCGGCAAGCAGAGTGGATTGCAGCGACGCGAGCGGCGCGCCCTTGGTGTAGCTACCGTGGTAGATCACGGTGCCTTCGTCTCGCATGGAGGCGAAGGCCAGGTCGCGCCGGTCCGGCTCACGCGGCGATGCCAGGGCGATGGTCGGGTCGATGGGCCGCTCGGGCACCGCGTACTGCCAGGCCGTGGTGAGGCTCTTGGCCACCCCGTCCTTGTCTTGCGCCAGGCGCATCAGGACCAGGTGCTTCTCGTCCTTGGCCACCGCCAGGATCTCGAACGGCACGCCTTGGGCCTTCAGCATGGGGCGGGCCAGGTAGGCAGTGTCCTGGCCCAGATCGAAAGCCGCCGGACTCGGCATATAGGCTGAGTCCACGTGCACCGTCCGCTGCTCGCGCCACACGATCACGTCGACCGAGTGGTCCTCGACGAGCGTGGGGAAGTTCTTCTCGGCGACCAGGAAGTCCTGGGCCCGGACAGGCGCGAAGCCGCGATTCCGCACGTTCCTGACCTCTGCTTCGCCAATGTCCGCACGCGTCTCCCTGAACATGCACGAGTAGAGCCCTAGCTGCTGGCCAAAGAGCGCAGTGTAGACCCCTACGCCCTGTCCCGCGATGGTGCCCTGCCCGATCCCGACGTCGCGAGGCACGAAGCGGCCGATACGAAAAGTCGCGACCGGGCTCTGCAGCGTGCGATCCGGAAGCTGATAGCGAGCCGACAGTTGATACTCGCCCTCAGCCGACAGCTCCAGCATGTGCAGGTGCTCGAGCGGCTCTTCCCAGGTGGAGTGCGGCTCGACGCGGATCGTGACGAGCTGGGCGGCAGCGACCAACTCCTCGTCGCCAGGCTCGCTGACGAGAGAGGCGGGGCTGAATGTCTTGGGGTTGGCGAATCCGGGCCCGGCGATGGTGTAGATGGGCTGCTTGCTGCCCGTGCGGCTGGGATGGGGAAGCTCGATGGCGTTTGGACCATCGTTGACGATGCGCACGCGCACCTCCACCGACTCGCCCGGAGTGAACAGCGGTCGCATCGGAATCAGCTGGAGACTTGTCATGGTGTCCCTTTTTGTCTTGCTCGAGCTGGAAGAAGGGGTGGTTGCGACTAGAGCCGCGGTGAGTGAGGCTTGATGCAATCGACCATCGGAGCCGAAGGCGGCGCCGGCCAGCACCAGGGCTGCGCCCAAGAGCAACTTGGTTGGAAGAGAGCTGGCTCGGTGCTTCGCCATGGGTGCCGCTAGGGTTTCTTGTTGCTGGCCCCAGTCTTCTTGAGCAGCGACTTGGCGCTGTTGGGGCCAGGGTTCCAGCCACGGAGCCGCAGCTGGCACAACCCGCAGAAGCTCTTGCGTGGCCGATTGTAGGTCATCATGCAGTGGACATCGAGCTCGTCGTGGCGTTCGGGCTGCGAGCCGCCCGGCATATGCCCCACCGGGAAGGGCGAGTGAGGCAGGAACAGATGGTGGCCGATCTCGTGAACGAAGGTGTCGACGTGCGCGCTCCAGAAAATGAAGACGCAACGATTACGGGTGGCATCGGGCGAATCGGCCGCCATCCCGTTGAGCACGCTAATCGCCAGACCAGCCAGGATGGCCGGTGTCACCTGGCTGTGCAGATGGTCGAAGTGGATGACGGTGATGCCGTCCGCGGCAGGATCCTTATCGCCGTTGCGGTGTCCCGCCAGGACTTGCAGGGAGTTGAGCACGACGTGCCCGGGCAGGTTCTGCGTGAGGTAGTTCAAGTAGTCGACCCGGGTGGCCACCCCATGAACGGTCTTGAACGCATCGGCCTGGGCGACGTTGCCGCCGTTGGCGGCCAGCACCGCCACGTTGAACTGTGCGAAGCTGCGCACCTCGAACTCGGCACGCGCGGCGGCGTGATTGGCGGCGGGGTCGACGGCGTGGGCGAGCACGGGGTCGTGGAGGGCGCTCACGGCATTGCGACAAGCTTTGTCGTAGTCGGGCACCTTGTCGTTGGCCAAGCGATGGTCGGACCAGGCATAGGTGCCGGTCGCTCCCCGTCGGTCTTCGAGCTGCACGTAGGACTCCGCGTAGGGGGCCTGGATGGCCGCGAGATTGGTGGCGAGAAAATCCGGGATGGCCACCTGCTTGCGGATGTAGCGGGTGATGTGCAGCTCGCGCCAGACCTCGAACGTGGCGACCTCCGTGACCAGGCTGGCGTGGGCCTTGAGCGGGAGGGCGTCGGCAGTGTCGACCGTGAGGGTCTCGACCTTCTTCTTGGCTTTGGCGTCCTGCTCGTATTGCTTCTCCACGGCGACGCGCACGCGCAGCTTGTAGCTGTCGCCGGCCATGCGCGCGGGTTGGAACAGACACCCGGTCCGGCCCTTGAGCTCGCCGTCGGTCCACCCCCGACTCATGGCCGCCCAAGCCCGCGTCGGGCAAGCCTTGACCTCGAACGGGAAGGCGCCTTCGGTGAGGGTCGCCTTGGGCGCGTAGCCGCTCTGGGGCGGGAACACCTGCGTCGCCTTGAGGCCGCGCTTGCCCCCGCGGTCCACGTGGCCGTTGTCACCCTTGGGGGTGACGACCTTGCCCTTCTGGGTGTTGTGGGCGTCGGCGTTGTCCTTGTAGTAGTCGATGGCCTGGGTGATGAACGTGCGGGGCGCAGCCTCGGGTTGCTTCGCGCCGACGTTCTCGGCGAGCGGCGACGCGCAGGTGGTTGCCGTGGCTCAAACCTGCGGCCGTGCGCGCGACCTTCGCCTTCAGTTGCAGCGGCATTGGCTAAGTCTCCTCGTGGTCATTGGCGCGGGCTCCGCGTTCACAGCCCGTCGCTCCCGACAGGCTTCCAGGCTTTGGGATCGAGCCCCGGAAACAGCACCCGACACTCACCCTCAGGCAACGACGAAACGAGCGAGCGGCCTTGATCGTCGAGCACCCCCGACCGTTTGCTGCCGTCGGGCGCCAACAGCTCCCACGCCTCCCCAGGCACCGGATCTCCATTTCGCTATGAGGCTCACACGGCGAAGCGGTCTGTGCAAGATGAATTGCTCCACGGGCTCGTGACCGGCGACGACGGGCAACGGCAAGCCGAAGGCTCCGTGGTGGACGTGCAGGTCGGTCCCACACATGCCTCACGCGAGTATCTCGATGGACACCTGACCTGCGAACGGACTCGGGTCGGGCGGGGTCTTGAGCTCGCAGTCCGCGTTGTACTTGGTGATGACGGCTGCGCGCGTGCTGCCCTCCTTGTCGACTCGGAATGAACGCCACCCAACTTCAATGGTCAGCCTGAACGGCTCGGGCAGCGGAAGCATGATCCGCCGGTCACGCGACCGCAACTCGACCGTGCCCACGCGTGACCAACGTCCTGGGTGACTACAGCGTGGCCGCCGCGCAAAACGTGGCGATGGCGCCCACGGTGGCGCCCGTGGCGCGCAGGTAGTCCGCAGGAGCCAGTAGGATCTGGGTGCCACGCACGCCGGCCGAGACCGCCACGACGTCGAAGACCTGGATGGTCTCGTCGACGAAGACCGGGTAGCGCTTCTTGGCGCCGAGCGCGGTCACGCCGCCGCGGATGTAGCCCGTGAGCGGTTGCACCTCTTTGAGGGCCACGGTGTCGACGCTACGATTGCCCGACAGCTTGGCCAGCGCCTTGAGGTCCAAGGTCGCGCTGCCGGCCAGCACGGCAAAGATCACGCCGGTCTTGTCGCCGCGGGCGACCAGGGTCTTCCACACCTGATCCAGCGGCAGACCAACCGCTCCCGCCACATTCTCCGCCGAAAGATCCGTCTCGTCAACGGCGTACTCGCGCAGCTCGAAGTGGATCCCCATGCGCTCGAGGATGCGGGCGGCGTTGGTCATCATGGTCGGCGAGAGTC
>CAYRKE010000228.1:11819-11887 GCA_964424695.1 uncultured Polyangiaceae bacterium | reverse complement strand
CGGGACAAGCGTTGTCGGGACAAGCGTTGTCGGGACAAGCGTTGTCGGGACAAGCGTTGTCGGGACAA
>CAYRKE010000228.1:0-11719 GCA_964424695.1 uncultured Polyangiaceae bacterium | reverse complement strand
GCTCAAGCGGAGACGTTCACGGCCCGAGCCCCCCGGTTCTGGGGGAGGCCACCGTCGGTCCCAAGCGAGCCTGGCCAAACCGAACGCGCCGAGGCGGATTCTCGTGGTAGTATGTCGGCCTTCCCTTACCCTCGGATGGTTGCCGCTGATGAGACTGCCACGCCCTCGCCTGCCCACGACGCTTCCCTGCCTGCTGCTCCCGCTCGTCGTCGGCTGCGCGCCCACACTATCGACCTTCACCCCAGCCCACGTGGCGCCGAGTGGGCACGTCCAGGCCGAGGTGGGCTCGGACGTCTCATATCCCTCTGGAACCCTCTCGAGCCTCATCGACGGTGCCGATGCCCTCGGCGACGCTGCGGAGCGCCGAGAATTGACCCAGGAGGAGCAACAACGCCTGCTGCGCGGGGCAACCTCGATCGTCCTCAATCCTCCTTCGCTCAACACGCACCTCGGTATCGGCGTGGGCGTCTACGAAAACATCGAGGTTCAGGGACGCCTGGTCTCGGGTGGGTGGCGTCTCGGCGGCCGCTACCAGTTCCTCGACCAAGACTCGAACAGCGTCGATCTGAGCGCAGGGCTTGGCATCAGCCGCTACACCTTCTCAATCGGGATCCCCGAGATCCCCGATGTCCTCGACGTCGAGGACTATCATCGGTGGATTGTGGACATCCCCGTGCTCGTCGGCAAGCACGGCAACTGGTATCGGTGGTGGGCTGGACCAAAGTTCCTCATGGGATCCTTCGGCGCGAGTATGACCTTGTCCGTGCCGACCGAAGACACCACGTACGATTTCGAAATGGAAGGACGCAGCTGGTACCTCGGCGGGCAAGCCGGTGCGGCGCTCGGCTACAAGTACATCTTCGTCGGGGCGGAGCTGACGGTAGTCCACATGTCGAGCTCGGCCCGGTTCAGCGCGGATCAAGCTGGGCTCGAACCGTACGAACCGGAGCTCAGCGGCACGATCTGGTACCCGGGATTGGGCCTGATGGGTCAGTTCTGAGCAGGTACCGAGTCGCGCCCTGCGTGGCGACCCCACCCGAAGCGGCGAAGACGGACCCAAGTGGAGTTGCTTCGTCGCTGGGTCCACGTTCCGTCGTCGTCAGGAAATTGCAGCACGAAAGGGGAGGCTGCTGCCTCGTTTGACCGGAACGGGCGGGTCGTTCTGGTCCGCTCCGCGTTCGAGCGTTACGCTGTGAACGAGTGCTCCACGTCGGACACCCGATCTTGTGAGAATGCCTTATGTTACACCGCGGCCCAGGCTGGGTGCCCTCAGCCATCGCAAACCTACTCGTCCTCCCCGTGCTCGCCTGTGCCTGCAGCGACGGCACGAGCGATGCTAGAGCTCCGGGATCGGGCGGGGCACCTCCGGCCAGCGGAGGATCGCTGGCCAGCGGCGGAACCGAAGCCGCGATCCCCGAGACTGGCGGCACAGGATCTCCGACCGGGGGAGCGCTCGGCACTGGCGGCTCGAGTTCGCCCACCGGCGGCACCAGCTCCTCCACCGGTGGAACAACCACTTCCTCAGGGGGCACCAACTCCTCCACCGGCGGAACAACCACTTCCTCAGGAGGCACCAGCTCCTCCACCGGTGGAACAACCACTTCCTCAGGGGGCACCAGCTCCTCCACCGGTGGAACAACCACTTCCTCAGGGGGCACCAGCTCCTCCACCGGTGGAACGACCGCTTCAACCGGTGGCGCGAGCGCTTCGTCAGGCGGCACTACCGCCTCGACCGGGGGCGCCAGCGAACCGGAAGCCAGCGGGGGGGCCACTGGAGGAGCTGACCCCAATGCCGGAGGGGCTGGTTCCTCGACGGGGGGCACGGAACCCTATGAGCCGGTCGTCATTGGCACGGCCCGAACCGGTGAAGGCACGTTCTACAACGGAAGCGGGGTCGTCAACTGCAGCTACGAGGGAATCACCGACGAGATGCTCATCGCGGCGCTCAACACGACCGACTACGGCAGCGCCGATTGGTGCGGCGCATGCGCAAGCGTCCAGGGCCCGAATGGAGAGGTCATGGTCCGCATCGTCGACTCGTGCCCCTCCTGCGCGGCCGGAGATCTCGATTTCAGCCCAGCCGCCTTTGACTTGATCGCGGACCGCGTCGCTGGACGCGTCGACATCACCTGGACCTTCGTCTCCTGTGACGTCACGGGCCCGGTCACGTACTTCTTCAAGGAAGGCTCCAGCGAGGGCTGGACCGCGATTCTCGTCCAGAACCATCGCCTTCCCATCACCAAGATGGAGTGGTCGAAGGATCAGAGCTCTTGGACGGAGATGCGACGAGAGACCTACAACTACTTCATCGAAGCCAGCGGATTCGGCATCGGAAGCACCTACGTTCGCATCACGGCCACGGAAGGCCAAGTGCTCGTCGATCGGCTGCCCACCTCGCGCGAGTACCTACTCATCGAAGGCGACGCGAATTTCGAGTAGTGGGGCCAGAGTTGGGGGCGCTTCCTCGAGCGCCCCTGGTGGCGAGAGAAAGCCGCTCGCACACAGCCCGAACGACCCGGGCTGGCTCGGCGAAGAGGCTCCATCGACGGCGCGCCTTCCGCGGTGACCACTGGGTTCAGTCCGGCGGGGTGGCCCGAGAGGCAACGCCCCGGGAACCCCAGCAACTCTGGGACTTTGGGAGGAAGTAGGCTAATTTGCCCCCGGACGATCGCCCGAGCGTGGTAAGCCGCGAGCCCTTGGCCCCAGGCGGCACGCGCCGACGAGTCGCAGTATCGTGAGAGGCAGCAGCAGACACCATGACGACCAAGAGACAGCGAGCAGCCAAGCCCGAAGCGACCGAGGGTTCGGCCCCCAGCGAGGCGGCAATTGAGACGCAGACGCAAGGTCTCTCCTTCGAGGCAGCCATCCAGCGACTCGGTACCATCGTGGAGCGGCTCGAGGCTGGTGACATGCCCCTTGAGGAATCGTTGGCCCTGTTCGAGGAGGGAATCAAGCTGGCCCGCACCTCACAGGCGCGGCTCGAAGCCGCCGAGCAACGCATCGAGAGACTCTTGGCGATTGACGATTCCGGGCGACCCGTCGTCGTCGAGCTCGACGCTCCGGAGACGCCGTGACCCCGCGCTGCGCGTCACGCGCGGCGGCGCTGCTCATTGGTGACGAGCTGCTCAGCGGCAAGGTGAAGGAGGCCAACCTCTACGGACTCGCCCAAACCCTCTCCGCCCTCGGAATCGTCCTCGTGCGCGTCGTCATCGTCCGAGACGAGGCGGGTGCCATCGCTCGGGAGCTCCGTGAGCTGAGCCAAGAGTTCGACCTAGTCGTGACCAGCGGTGGAGTGGGCCCCACGCACGATGACGTCACCATAGACGCGGTGGCCCTCGCCTTCGGCGCAGAGCTGACAGAAGACGAGACGATTGTCCGCCTCCTCGAACGAACCTACGGGCCTGCGCTCACTCCAGCCCATCGACGCATGGCGCGAGTGCCCAAGGGCGCGGGACTCGCCACGACCGAGGGGGTGGAGTGGCCAACCGTCGTCTACGGCAACGTGTGGCTCTTTCCGGGAGTCCCCGAGTTCTTCCGAATGAAGCTGGACGTCCTCCGGGCGTGGGTGCGCGGCCCCTGCCCCTTCCACTCGAGGGCCGTGTACACCCGAATCGACGAGCCCAAGCTTGCCCCTCTACTCGACAGTGTCGTGGCGGCGTTTCCCCAAGTTGCGGTCGGGTCGTACCCCAAGTGGTTTGACGAAAGCTACAAGACGAAAATCACCTTCGACGGCACGAGCCGCGAAGCCGTCGAAGGTGCGATGGCCGAGTTCATGTCGAGGCTTGCCGCGGAGACCATCGCGCGGGTCGAATAGGGCAGGCTACCCACCATTCCCGTCAGCAACCCGCACCTTCGTGGCTTGCCCCACGACCAGTTGTTCTTCGCGAATCACCGCCAGATCGCCCCCGAAGAGCTTCGCCGTCACGGTGCCGCCCGACTCGTCGAGCAAGAGACCGGAGCTCTTGCCGATCGGTCCTGGGGAGAGCACCCAGCGCGGACCACGCCGCTCCATCACCGGCTCGGTCGCGTCCCCAAAAATGACGAACGAGACCGAGGCCAGGTGCTCTTCCGTCATGCGACCGAGGGACGCAGCCACGAGTGTCCAGCGCCCCCCGAGGAGCTCGATGGTCCAGGCCGCCTCGTCCGCGACCGAGTGCACGCATCGCAAAGCTGAACGCCGCCGCTCGGCCACAACGAAACGATCAATTGCCTCTGGCGTCACGGCACCCGCGCACGCCGAGGCGGCACGTGCCCAAATCCCGTTGTCGGTGGGGTCATCGCCCACGAGTGAATGCGCCCACGCAGCCACGATCTCATCCATGAGCCCGTCAGCCCCGAGGTAAATCACCCGCTCCACCTCGGGCATCTCGACGAAATGTGCGGTTGCACGACCGAGCGCCACATCATCGCCATTGGCCGGCCCAAGGACCGCTAGAGCCATAGTCCCGCAACCGTATCACGAGCACACGCAGGTGCGGTCACCTTCGAGCGGCGCCCGAAGCTGAACCTCGGGCCGCCACCCTCCAGAGCAGGCCCTGAGCGACCCCGGGGATCCGACGAGCGCGGACAGCGGTAGCCCCCTCGAACGACAAGCACGTTGGTTATCCTTCTAAGACAAGCAACTGGACAGCTCCAGATTGAGGTTGCAGCGCCACGCAGGCGAGACCGGCCGCGAGGAGCGCGAGGAGCGCGAGGAGCGCGCCAGAGTACGCGAGCGCGCTCCGCAACGGCCAACGATGCATCCGCAGATGCTGCAGCCTCTGGCTGGACCTGCTCAGCTCGAGCAGGCTGCAGAGCAGGACCCCCACGTCGCGGACGTTCTGCAGGTCCGAACCCCTCGCGTGCCATCCGCCAGTGTGCAGACCTGGACGGTACCAGGAACGCAGGGACAGAGCGGCGAGAAGGGGGGCCGAAACACGCAGACGCCCGAGATGCATCTGGACTCCACGCAGGCCGCGGGGAGGACTCCCGTGACTCGACAAGCTGCGTCCGTGGTGCACGAGTGGACCGTTAACGGGCTAGGAAGCTTCGATGAGCATGTCTTGGCCGTCGCGGCGGCCGTCGCGGTGGCCGGTGCGGCTTGGTCTGTGCCCAGCGCCGCACAGCCGACGGCCATGCCCATCAGCATTAGCATCTCAGCCATCAGACCCAATCGTCGTGTTGCCATCGCGGTACCTCTTCTTCTCGCATTGGTTAGTAATCTCGCGCGCAGCGAAAGCTCTGACCAAGATCGGTATCATCGTTGGAAGCGGAGTAGCGCACGGCGGTCTTCGCGTCCGCTGCGGGCATCCGGAACGTTCCGCCCTTGATGACCCAACGCCCCCGAGCCGCGTCGACATCGGCGCAGTCCACGTCCTCGCAGCCCTGCATCGCGGGCTCCTCCAGGAATGCATCACGGGTCCATTCGATGGCATTGCCCGCCATGTCTGCCGCCCCCCAACGCGCGTCGCCTCGGGGATAGCTGCCAACCGGCGCAGGCGCGGTGGGTGGGTTCAGAAAGTCCGCGGCGTACATGGCAAGCTCCGGGGAGATCTCAGTGCTCGATGCGGGCACTGACCATGGGTAGACCCTCTGCTCGGCGCCCCCCGCAGCGGCGTAGTTCCACTCGGCCTCGGTTGGAAGCCTTCCACCGTCCCAGACGCAGAAGGCGAACGCGAGATACCAGGACACGCCGATGATGGGGAGGTAGTCGTTCTCACCCGTCGTCGAGTAGGTCGTCCCACTTGCCTTTAGCTCCTCCATCACGTCGTCGCGCGTCGCTGGCAGCACCCAGTCCTCGTCCCATCCCTCGTCGTCGGCAATCGCCGGGTGCCCTCCGCTGCCAGGCTCTGGGATGGACATGGGGTAGGCCTCCAGGAATCGGCGGAAACGCCCCACCGTCACTTCGAAGCGATCGAGCATGAAAGCGCTCACGTGGCGCACGAAGCGCGGATCGCGAAAGGACTCGGAGACCCCATCGAATCCCATGGAGAAGGTGCCTGCAGGCACTGGATCCGCCATGCAGCACGATACGCCGGTTCGGCAGAGATCCGTGTTCGAACAGCTGGGCGCAACCCGACAGATACCGTCGGAACAGCTCTGCACGCAGTCCGTACCATCCGCCCCCCAGACCCCAGCGTCCGAACAGAGCATGGGGCGGAGTTCGTCACAGCGCCGCGCGCCGGGCGTGCACTCGCAACCGCCCTGAGCGCATGGCCCCTCTCCGCCAGCCCCCGCAGCCGCGGACTGCTGAGGCCCCAGCGAGCTCCCGCCGCTGGGCTCACCGGCGGCACCGCCCGTACCCGGCGCGCCCGCCCCGGTGCCGACACCCGAGATGCCCGCGGTGCTCCCGGTGCTCGAAACACCAGCTGTACCCGCGGCACCCGAATCCGAATCGTCGACGGCAACGCAGACCCCCTCGGGCTCGACGCACTCCTGCGAAGCGCCACACTCGGACGAGTTCGAGCATCCCCGATGGCACCGGCCGTCGACACAGACACTGTCCGGGTCACACTCCGCGGTCGTCGCGCAGGTGCCGGATTGAACCTCCCCCGGTTCGATGTCCAGGATGCTGCCGCACGCTGTGCCCGTCAGCAACCAGGCAAAGCCCCATCGAACCCGCCCCCTCACAACGCAGTCACTCATTGGAACTCCCCTCCGATCCCGACCCCAACGCGGGTCGTCCGAAGATCCAGAGACACGCCGTGCCACGCTCCGGAGCGGGCCGCCTCTGGCTCCGCAGGCGCGCTCAGCCAAAGCACGCCAGCCCCGACGAGGGCGCCGACGCCGACCGCGCCCAAGACCGTTGCCACGCTGGCGTGGTCCCGAGCCTCATCGCGAAGTGCAACGCCACGCAACGTGCACACGTTCGAGCGACACTCGGCGCTGGAATCAGACTTCTTGTCCATGGCGGCGAGCGCGAAGTAGCTCCCTGCGCCGAGAGCCACCAATCCTACACCGCCGAGACCAAGCACCAACGCTTCTCGGCCCGTCAGGGAGGACTCCTCCGCCGGACTGGCTTGGCGCGCGCTACTCAGTGTTCCAGCAGTCGCGCTCGGCGCGACCGGCCCCTGGCGCCGCCCCGACTCCACCGGGAACTTGGCTTGACCCCTCGATTCTGGCTCCAAGGGTGGGACCCGCAACGCGAGGCTCGACCCGTTGTTGCTGCCCAACTCGACCTGCCAAGGCCGATGCCCCGGTGCCTCTGCGCGCAGGAGGTGTGGGCCGGCATCGAGGGGAACTCCCCTCCCCCACTGGTCCCGACCCAGTAGCTTTCCATCCAGATGGAGTACAAGCCCCGGCTCCGGCTCGTGTCCCACCTCGATCACCACACGGCCGAGCAGGCGCTCGATTTCTGCGGCCTCCATGCGCCCAAGCTCCGCCCGTTGAGCGTCGCCGTCGTCGCTCGCCTGGCGCTCGGCCTCGAGGTACGAGCGCCAAGCACTGGCGAGGCGGTTACACTGGCGATGGCAGAGGCCAAGGTTGAGGAGCGTGCCGACGGCTCCCTCGAGCTCTTGGCTTCTTGCAAGGACCTCGCATGCACGCGCGGGCTGTCCCGTCTCGATGAGCCGGCGCCCTTCGAGGAACAGTCGGTCGGCTTCGCTGGACGTGCCAAGGTCGGGCGGCACCCCAGACCCAACCGAAGAGGCCGTCTGCGCGGCCACCAGGCGCGACGCCATGAACACCCACAGCGCGACGCTAGACCCGAGCCAACGTCCCTTGGACCGGGGCGGCGACGTGAACCCCCTGGCCATCGACGCCGCCCTTTCCCCGTTTGGTTCTCGCCCGAATGATGTCATTTCCGAATCCCGTAGAGTCGACGCTTGTCTTCTTCGGTGAGGGGCAACGCGACGTCCGCTTTGGAGTCCTCTCGCTGCCCTTCCGCATCCCGGGGCTCGGCGAGTCGTTGCTCGACCGGAGCTGCCGCAACGCCTGCCCGCCCCCCGACCGACACGACCTCACGCCCCAAGCGACCCAATGCGCCGCGTCCCTCTGGGGGCCTCGGAGCACCAACCTCTGACTCGCTCGGGCGGCTTCCCCCTGAGCCGAAGTGTCTGGGTGCGTCGACCGCCCGCTCCCCAGCAATGGCATCATCCTGGATGCGCTGCCGAGAGACCCCCGGCCTCCAGCTCTCGCTCGACACGGCCGTCGCCCTGTCCCGTGCCGGTGCCACGAGACCCGCCCTTGCGCTCTTGGCGTAGCCCCCGGCTGAATCGAACCTTCCCCACCCGAGAGCCACGACCAACGCCAGCCCGACTGCGGCGACCGCGCCTGTCGCCAGGGCTCGCATCCGCCGTTGCCGCCGTTCCGAGCGCCGCACCAACGCGATCGGCACCGTCCCCGCAACAGGTGGGCTCGAGGATACTTCGCCGGCCTTGTCGAAGGCCGATCCCCCCAGCCCACTCATCCCCACGACACGGCCGATTCGTTGAGCACGCCCCGAGTAGGACGCGGGCAGCTGGTCTTCCAATGCCGCAGCAAGCTCCCCGACGTTCTGATAGCGATCCGCAGGATCCTTGGCCAGGCAGCGCTCCACAACGTGAGCCAAACCCTCGCTGATCTCGGGACGAAGAGCGCGAATAGGTGACAGCGGCTCGTGAACGACTGCAGCGTAGATCTGTGCGAGGCTGCTTCCCGTGAACGCTGACTCCCCGGTGAGGAGTTCGAACAGCGTCGCACCCACCGCCCAAATGTCCGAGCGGACGTCGACCGTGGAGGCGCTCGAGAACTGTTCCGGGGACATGTAGCTCGGCGAGCCCATCAGTGCCCCCGGTTCCGTCGCGTTCCCGGTAGGCGTTGCCCCGAAGAACCCCGAGGCTTTTGAGATGCCAAAATCCAGCACCTTGACGCAGGAGGTGCCGCCCGGCAGCACTGTGACGAATAGATTGGCCGGCTTGATATCCCGGTGGACGATGCCAAGGGCGTGTGCCTCTGCCAAGGCCTCCAGGGACTGAAGGGTGAAGTCAACTGCCAAGTCCGGAGGAAGCGGCCCATCCTGCGCGATCCAGGTCGCGAGATCGCGCCCCGTGAGGTACTCCATCACCATGTAGGGAGAACCACCGGGAAACACCCCGACGTCGACGATTCTGGCGCCGTGAACACTCCGAATCTTCACCGCCGCGCGAGCCTCCCGCAGAAATCGGGCGGTAGTGTGATCCATCGTGACGAACTGCGGCTTCAGCACCTTGATCGCGAAGAGCTCGTCCAACTGCTGGTGCCTCACCAGGGTCACGACGCCCATCCCGCCAACCCCGAGAGTCGAGACCACCTCGTACTTGCCGAGCAAGATCTCGCCGGGCTTGAAGCTGGGATGTGGATCGGAGAGGGTCATGCAGGGACTCGACGCACGCCCGAGCACGCGGACGCTCACGGGAATCGGTATCATGGTCCGCTCTCGATTGGGAGAGGCTCTTTGTGGTCATTTCTTCGGAAACCGTCGTTTGAGCGCCACTACCTCCAGCGGCGTCTCCAGCGGCGTCTCCAGCGGCGTCTCTGCACTGGCGGATTTCCGCCGATTTTCGGCGTACCCCAACCCGAGGCCCCATTGGGGGAGACCCGACGTGAGCACCGGGGAGGAGCCCCGAGTGGGCGGGCGGCCCCCCGGATCCCACGAGCCCCGCAGACGCCATCAGGGTGCCCGCCCCCGAGCGTGCTGGGCCTTGGCACCCCTGCTCGCGGGGCAGATCGCAGTCACGCCTTCGCGTGAGGCGTGACCAGGTTCAGCCTAGGACGTAGAAACCAAGGACTCACGGAGCTCGGTCAGCTCCTCGTTGAGACGCATCATCTCGAGCTGGGCCTGATCCCGCGCCGAGTCGGCGTCGCGACGGGTCTCGTCGAGCAGTGCCTGAAGCGCGCTGAGTTCGTCCCGCGTTCCGTCGAGCTCAGTCTGCATGCGGATGCGTGTGTCGTCGGCCCGAGCCAGAGCTTCGTCCCGCTCGCCTTGGGCACGGTGGGCTTCCTTGCGGGTTTCTTCGACTACTGCGATCGCCTCCTTGAGCAAGATGTCGAGCTCGGTGTTGCGCTGCTCCAGCTGGTGGTTGTGCTGCTCCAGCTCACTTAGACGATTCCGAAGGTCCTCCACCACGACTTCGCCGAGCAGATTCGGTTCCCCGGACCGCACCACGACGGTCGCCCTGGAGACCGGAGTCTCTGCGTTGCTCAGAGCTGACACCGCAGTCTTCACACGGGAGTCCGTCCCGGCCGCGGTGAGGGTGGTGGAAGGTCCGAGCGGAGCTGCTGCAGCGCTCGGGCCCGCGCTCACGGCTCTACTAGAAGCCGATGTCCCCTGTTCCGCGCGCAAGGCATCGAGCTGGGCCCGATGCTGTTGAAGCGCCGCTTCGAGGTCGCTGCGGGCGGCCTGTCGAATTGTGTCGAGCTCGCGTTGGTGCTCCGCCTGAAGCAGCTCGCCCTTGGTGCGTTCATAGACGTACCACCTCAAGGCGTTGTCGCGCTGCTCGACAAGAACGGATATTGGAAGCTCGAGCTGAAGCCCCGTTCGCTGCAGCAGGGTCTCATTGGCAGCTCGGATCTCTCCGAGGGCATAATCGTTGGTCGCCGACTCCTGGGAGGCCTGGAACCCGCTCTGAAACCTGAATGCTTCCGCCGCTTCGTTCATCGCTCTGTCCCTTGCATCGCTCGGATGTGAATGCACCGCATCTGCCCGCGCCCGAGCACAGACAACCCGATGGCTTGACTCATGCCCGGCAAGCCCACCGCTGACACTCGAACCAGTATGAAATCAGATTCCCGGAGAGACCAGTTCTGCTCCCCACAAACCGCTCATCGACATCGGTTTGACGCAGCCCGAAACGGAAAATTCGCCCGCGAATAGCCGCATGGTGACTGATGACTCGACGACGCGGCTGAATCGACGGTGATGAATCTGGCACGCTGCCGCAGTGGTGTGAACCGTTGCGTGCGACTGGAGCGCCAGCGCGTCGACGGCGCCCCCAACGAGCGAGGGGGCTGTGCGGGACCCCGGCGATGGAGAACCCTTCAGGGCCAGGGATTGGGTTGGAAGTGGCACGCAACGTGCCTCGCGTTGCACCAGCTCGAGTTCCGGATGGAACGATACCCCTCGCATCCATGGGACGCCTCCCCCAGGGTATCCGTACCCGCCTTGCACGGGGACAGGCCGCGATCCGCACTCCACGAGGGAACCGCGGCAGCGGATCCCAGTCGGACCATGGCCTAGCAGCGAGTGCCCGGGGGAGTTGCTCCCAGCGGTGCAGTGCGCGCGCCACCAGTCGCCGTCGAACGAATTCACCCCAGAGCTGAAGCGATCTCCCGAACCACGAGCTGGAAGGGTTCCCTGCCACGGTGGCGGAGTCCGCGCAGCGCCCTCGGGCAGTCGGGATGGCGGAGCGAGCGGTTGGCGGTCGGCCCAACACCCCACACGTAGGGGAAACCACCACGAACGCGCCTTGACAAGACCGCCCCCCCTTACCCAATCGAAGGCCTCTGCCGTAACGGGGGAGCCCGCTTTCGCGGAGACGTGGAGCTCGTGTGCTGGCTGTGCACCGTAGGAGAACTGACGATGAGACTAAGTAGAACGACGTCGAGCCTTGTTGCGTGGACCCTTGCGTTGGCATTGGGCGGCGGTCTTGCTGCTTGCAGCGACTCCTCGGACGGCGATAGCGAAGGTGTGGCAGCGGCCGGAGCCCCGGGCAGCGATGACGACGCTGCCGATGACGACGCTGCCGATGACGACGCTGCCGATGACGACGCTGCCGATGACGAC
>CAYRKE010000227.1:0-11940 GCA_964424695.1 uncultured Polyangiaceae bacterium | reverse complement strand
GAGCGCAGTGCTGCGCGAAATATCGATCGGTCGTCGATGGAATTGACATAGAGGACGACACGAGGACGTCGTGGCGACCCTTCCTCGCGCGCGAGATAGCGACTCGCTTGGCTCCCAGTCCCGGAGGCGTCTCATGATTCGGTTTACGGCTTGCTCATCTGTCCTCTTCGCACTCGTCGCGGCAGCTGGATGTGGCGATGGGGAGTCCCCAACTGCTGGAGCGGCGCAACAGGGAGGGACGGGCGGGCAGGAAGCCCTAGTCGCGGAAGGAGACGCGGGTTCCGGTGGGGCGGAAGCCTCCCAATGGCTCTACGCCACCGACGACGAGGGGGTATTTCCAAAGGATCGGGTGCTGGACATCCAAGTCACCATGCCGGAGGAGGCTTGGGACGAACTCATCGCTACGGCGAAAGACGAAGTGTGGTCCACCGCCAGCGTCACGATCGACGGTCAGACCGTGGGGAACGTGGGGTTCCGCCCGAAAGGGGAGTACTCGCTCGACACGTGTGTCGATGATGCTGGACGGCTCACCTGCGACAAGCTGTCCTTCAAGATCAAGTTCAGCGAAGTCGACCCCGAGGGGCGCTTCTACGGACTGAAGCGGCTCGTACTGAACCAGATCTCGGACCCATGGAGCCTGTATCCGGAGACCCTCGCGTACCAGATCTTCAACGACTTCGGGATCGTCGCGCCAAGAACGAGCTATGCGGTCTTGACCGTAAACGGGGAGTCTCTGGGAATCTACCGGGTCGTCGAGGTCGTAGACGGAAGATTCACCGACCGTCACTTCCGCGATGGCAGCGGCAACCTCTACAAAGAGGCCTGGCCCAACCGCGAAGACGCGGGCGCCTACACGGAAACGCTCGAGACCAATGAGGACACTGCCTCGAACGAAGCCATCCTGGCGTTCGTCACAGACATGCTGACAGCTACCGACGAGGAGCTCCCCGGGGCGCTCGGCCGGCACATGGATCTCGACCAAGTCATGGACTACATGGCCGTCGACTACGCGATCGCGAACTGGGATGGAATCACGACTTTTTACGCGGGGAGTTGGGGGTCCAGCAACCACAACTATTACCTCTATCAGAACCCAGACACCAACACCTTCACGCTCATCCCCTGGGATCTCAACGCGGTCTTCTTCCTCGATCACTGGCTCGGAGAGCTCCCGCCTTGGGACACGCTGGATGTCGATTGCGACACCCTGATCCCAACCGAAGACGGCAACAACAGCACCATTCCAGCGGCCTGCGACCCGACCATCCGCGCCATTGCCCTATCGAAGGATGGGTACCATGCATCGGTTCGGCGCCTGCTCGACGAGGTCTTCGTGGTCGATCGGCTCTGCGAGAAGATCGATGGGTACCTGCGACAGCTCGCCCCGGCGATGGAAGCCGACCCATTCATCAGCTACCGCGAAATGGCCGAGGGCGCCGCGTGGGTAAAGAGCGCACTTCCCACACTTCGCTCCCGCGTCGAGGCGGTGTTGGGAGAGACGGTGAGTGGCACCGGGGGTACCGACAGTGGGGGTGAGGCGGAAGCAGGTGGCGCGGACGACGCAGGCAGTGGCGACCAACAGGACGGCGGTAGCGTGGAACTGCCGCCCGGAACCCCGTGCGAGCTCCTGTGCGGCGCGTCGGCGGAGCTCGACTGTTACGATGAAGGCACCTGCGTCCCTGGCTGCGAGACTGACCTAGTCGCCCCCCTGGGAGAGGCTTGCTCGGACGTTCCCCTGAAGACCTATGCCGCGTGCCTGGTTGGCGAAGACCAGCCGACGGTCTGCACGGGCGGCGACCTCATGCCCAACCTGGGCGTGTGCATTAGCGAGTTCAATGCCTTGATGTCTTGCGCGGAGGGCGGATAACGGGCGGCGGCTCTTCGGAACCGCTCCTGATGGGCACAGTCTTTATCCTTCGCTCCTCGTCGGCTCTGACGCAAAATGGGACCATGCATGGACTTGCCGCATTCTCGAAGCTGCCTTGGACACCTGGCACCCACCCCCTCGAACGGAAGAAGACGTCGCCGACAGGGCTCGTCATGCTGGAATTTGCGCCGGGGTTCGCGGATCCCAACTGGTGTTCGCGCAGTCACGTCTTGTTCGTCGTCGAGGGTACCTTGACGCTCGAGCTCCGCGACAACTCAGTGGTCGTCGAGGCCGGCAATGCATACTCGCTGGCGCCAGGGACCGAGCACCGGGCTCAGAACCTCGGCGACAGGGCCGTCGTCGCGTTCGTCGTTTCCGATCTCGTCCCGAGCACGCCGTGAGCAGGCCCGGCGAGCGGTGCCAGGTCGCGTACTAGACAAGATCCTCGTCGAACTACGGGCTACAGCCTAGGTCGACGCTCTCCCACCCCGGAGGCAAGCATTCCGTCGGAAAGAGCCGCGCCACTCCGTCGGGGGATACCGCGCACGTCTCGGCCTCGGGACACGCCCTCGTGGCCCCGCAGTAGAACACCGAGCCCGAGCCGTCGATGGGGGCAATGGCGCTGCAGCCTTCCGCTGCCTCGCACTCTGCCGCAGCGGTGAAAGCCGCGCACTGGGCCTCGAGGCTACAGTCCTCGACCTCGAGCCTATGCCATCCGCTGGGGAGGCAACCGCCGAACTCGGCCACGTCATACTCGTCATTGGCAGCGCAGGTGATGGTGGGAGGACAGCTCAAGTCGGCTGAGAGGCATCCACGGTAGACCCCCTCGGTGTCCAGCACCGGCGCACAGACGGGCGACTCCGAACACTCCTCTTCACCCAGCACCTCGCAGGCCTCCTGCTCGCATTTCGCGGTGTCGTGAGTGCTCTCCCAGCCCGTCGGAACACAGCCTGACGGGAAGAGGTAGTTCGGCGCGTCGGCAGAGGCCGAGGCACACGTCATTGCGGCAGGACAGCCCATCTCGCTCGATTGGCACTCCCAGAATCGCCCGTCCGTGCTGACAATGGCGCTGCAATCGTTCGCCGCTTCGCACTCCTCCCTGGTCCCCAGCTCGGCGCAGTCGGCTTCACAGAGCGCCGAGTCGACGATGTGATACGCCGAAGGCACGCAGTTGTCGGCGAAGTTACGGGTTGTCTCGCCATTGGACGCGCAGACGCTCGAACCCATACAGCCTTCGCGAGGGATGCACTCGACGAAGGTGCCAACGTCAAGAACGATGACCTCCCCGCAAAGGTCGGCGGCGGCCCGGCACGCATCCTCGTCGAGATCCACGCAGTTGATGCCCGGCCCAGACCCGGCCGTCCCAAGATCGCTTCCCGCAGCGCCCCCAGTCGGATCCGGCACCGAAGACCTGCCCCCCGTCACCTCGGGCACCACGGAACTGCCCCCCGTCGGGGTGGGTGTTCCGGAAGCCCCGCCCATCCCGCCTGACGCCCCAGAAGTGCCACCCGCTGACGAGTCGGCGCCGTCGCGCCCCCCCTCGTCAACGGAGTCCCCAGCAGAGCCGTCGTCGGCAACCGCGACATCGCCACCGACCGCTCCAGCTCCGGCTTCGGCGCCACCGAGATCGTGCGTCTGGTCGACACAACCGAATAGGAGTGCAGGGGTGAGCAGGGCAATCGACGTCAATCGGGTCATGGGAGTCTCCCTTGGGGAATGGTGGATCAGAAATGGGCGTGGCACGAACAGTGAGAACTCTCCGTCCTCATCACATCGATGTTCACGCACGCGAGGATTGGATCACTCGGAGTCGAGCTCTCGAAAGAGCTCTGGGTATGCACTCGAGGGATACTCGGAGCGAAGCCGCTGTAGGCTGCGCCGAGCCTGGGTGAGCTGACCCGCCCGCAAGTGGGCCTCGACACTGAGCGCCAGGGCTTCGGCGCGAAGAGCGCCCCGCGGATAGGCGCGAAGGTAGTGCTGGACGGCTACCAGTGCCTCGCCGGCACGACCTTGACGGAGCGCACGCCGGGCGCGATCGAGCTCGAACACCTCAGCGGCAAGGGGATCGGGCCGATTGCCGCTCGTCGCTGGTGGCTGACGAAGCTCACCCGGTGCCGCCCGGACGGGCGCCGGGAACGTCGTACCCCCTACCGCGGCCTCGGTGGCAGGCACTGCCGGGAGTTCGAGCCTCCCAGTCGACTCCACCGCGACGGGTTCCGCTGGCGCGCCACGGCCGGAAGCGCCAGGCAGGCGCGGCGCCACCGAATCCCGGGCGTTGGCAGCCCCGTCGGTCGTGAGGGCGGGCAACCCGGACCGCTCACCGCCGAGCTCACCACGCTCAGCGCCGGCTCGATGACTCGACGCCAAGTCACCCGCGGGGGCTGTTACACCGGCTCCGCTAGAGGGCTGCACCACGACCCCAGCCTGGCCCTCGGCGGGCGCCCGTCGCAACGCCGCCGTCGGCGACACGTGGTGCCCGATGCTCGACTGCGCGGACACCACGTGCTCCTGGGTGGGCCGAGGATCCCCAACGACGCGTCTCGCTACCTCAGCGCCCGTCAGCGTCAGTGACGCGACGACAAAGCCGCCGGCAAACCACTTGATGAGAGCCGCCGAGCCGGAGACCTTGAGCGCCGAGGCAGAGGCAGACGCTGAGGCGGCCCCCGCCCCCTCGACCGAGGCTACGGTGCTCGCCATGAGCTGGCTCGATGCAAGAGAAAGGGTGAACGCGTCGATGCCAAGGTTCTGAGCAACCTGCTCGAGCGCGGCTCGCGGCGGCGCGTCCTGGGCTGCCGCGCGCAGGAGTTCCCGCGCGAACTGCTCCGCGGTATGGGGGGACTGGTCATCCCTGACGCCGGTCACTGGTTCCTCCGTTCTCGACCACCGTAGAGTTCTGCATGAAGGCGCGCGGCGAGGCGATCGAAGTGCTCCTTGGCAAGGCGCAGTCGCGAAGAGACGGTGCCTACGGGCAAATCGAGGTGGCGAGCGATCTCGCGTCGACTCATCCCCTCGAGCTCGCTGAGAACCAACACGGCGCGCTGCTCGAGACTGAGCTGGTCCAGGACCCGGTCGAGGAGCTCGCGATGCCGCTTGCGCTCGACCAGCTCCTCGGGACTTGGTGCGTCATCGAGGATCTTGTCGATCTCGTCGCCTCGAGGTTCTTCTCGGCGGCGCTGCTGGGAGCGCCGCGCGTTGGCTGCTACCCCAACGGCAACGCTCGAAAGGAAAGGTCGAACGTGGCTCTCGGGCACCTGATCCAGCTTGCCGTGCAGGATCTCGAAGACGCGCTGCGCTTCGTCCTGAACACGGCCCGGCTCGACGCCCAGCCGAAGCAAGAGTCGCCACACGAATTCGAAATGAGCCACGAGTGCCCGGACCAATCGCGCATCCTGGGGCGGCCGATCAGGCTCCGAAGCGACTGGTTCGTGGGTCAAGGCATTCAGCATACCCACATTTCCCATGTGCGGGCCCTTGGCGATTGGCTCACCTAATCCGCACGAAAGCGTCGAGACGCTCAGCGGCTCCCCAGAGCGCATGAGGGGCTTCCCAACGCTGGATGGGCGCCCCGAACCTTCACGGAAACCCCGGGCGTTCAACTGGGTCCCTGGGTCGTATGTAGGTAACTCCCGATGCTCAGTCGATCCACACCGTCACGCGAAGTCGCCCGCCGACGTCGGCGCGGGGTATCTGATAGAGCGATTCGCCCCCTGCCTCGAATTCGTGCCGCTTGAACACGACCCGCGCGGTCGGCGCGATGCCTAGTTGGACGTATCGATACCGATACTCGAGCCCGAGCTCCGCCACAGCGGCCCCCCAGAATCCCTGAGACTCGCGGCCGCCCTCGAACCGGCCACTCCCCCGCAACCGGCCGAGCTCGAGCCCCAGAGCCGACGCCAAGCCCAACCCCGAGCCGAGTTCCACCAGCAGTGGCGCCACCCGAAGCGCCACTGCATCCAGAACGAGTGAGGCCTTCCAGCTGCCGTCGCGGACCGAACCCTGGCCCCGGAGGTACTCCAGCGAGGCCATTGACGGAGTCGTGCCCGCTTGCCAGAAAGCGAGCCCCACTGAGGCCTGCCACCCCACGGGATCTCCAAGAGGGGCCGGTGCCCCACCGCTTCCTGTAAGGCCGAGCGCGGGCCTCCATGGCGGCGCTGATTCGGTACGCTCCTCTCGCGCGGACACTGGCAGATCCGCGTCGACGGGCAGCGCGGAGAAGCCGGACTCCAGGGTGAGCGCCGTGACCAATGCTGCGGCATCGAACACCGAGTGGCATTGGGTTCCCGCAATGACTCGACGGCTTGGCTGCCCCGCGGGATCGGTCATGTCCACCGTAGCGGTGTAGCGGTCGCCATCCCGATCGACCCGCACGGTGAAGCGCCAGGCTTCTGGATGCGACCGCGTGAGGCGGGCCTGCACCTTCCGAAGGAGTGCCGCCGGGGAGCCGCACGGAGACGCCTCCAAAGAGAGCTCGAACGCGTTCGCGGCGTGGCCAACGCTCAGCACGGCCATTCCCACGGCCAGGCTCGCTGCAACGACCGAACGCATCCTCATCCTCTAGCACGGCGAGCCGAGCCACGGCGAGCCCCTCACTCTCCTGTCATCCTCGAGATCTCGGAAAGCCCAAAGGAGGATGTGAAGGGCGACGTTCGGCGGGGAGACCCCGCCGTTCGACCCGTGGCCGCTGTCGCTCGGCTTCGCCCCATCAGTGGGGGAGAGTCCGTCGGGTCGCGCCATGGCTCGCGGGGCATGGCGCGACGTTCGCTAGTCTGAAGATGGCATACGTTCATCTGGTGGGGCGGGTTCCGTGTTGTCGTGAGCCTCTTGGCATTGATTCACGGCCTCGGCCTCGGCGAGACACCCCGACACGTCCCCTGCCCTGAAGTTGCCGTCGACGCAGGAGAACCCGGGATGCCGGAACGCGCAATCGTAGAAGGCAACGAACTCGTCGAAGCAGGGGTCGGTCACGGCCGTGGGGCACTCCGCAGCGCAGTCCAACTCGATGCACCCCGCCGCCACGAGATGTCGACAGATCTCGCTGCACTGGGCTAAAGCCTTCACCCCAGCCTCGTTGGAGGAGTCTGGGCGTACCTGCCCTCCAGCAAAGAGCGCCTCGCCGTCACTGGTGGCGGGCAGATTGCCGTCGCTGCTCGCTTCCTGGTCCGACGTTGCCGCTTCGCCGACTCCGGGGAAGGGTTCCGAGGTGGGGCCTGCACCGGCGTCTCCACACCCCGAGCCGATGAACGCCGCGCACAGGCACGCGACCAGAGACGACCCTATCTTTTGGTTGTTCATGACGACCTCATTGGTGAAGCACACGCCGACCGAACCAGGGGCTCACTCACCGGAAGACGGCATTCTATCCCGTGCTCCGAGCGGCGGCCACCCGACGCCACGTGAGACACCGGGACAGCCGGAGAGCGGGCAGCTCGCGGCCCCCCTCGCGGCAGCCCGGCTCCTCCGGACGAGAGCCAACTCTGCGTCGCGTTCGCCAGTCGTGCGGTGCTCCGACGACCTCTCGCGATCGGGCTAGAAGTAGTAGAGCGCAGAGATGTTGCTGGTGAAGATGTTCCAGGGGTTGTTACCCACGTCCGTCCGAAGCGCACCGGAAGAGATGGTGTCCTCGTTTCCGTCCACCTTGACCGACGCTTTGTCCATCGCGTAGAGGAGTCCAATGCCAGCCTGGAGGGAGAGCTGGGGAATATCGATGAATCCGAACTGCACCTCGGCACCAGCCCTGGCGCCAATGTCGAAGTGCATTGCAGACTGTTCAACGTCGTCTTCGCCAGCCTCCACCTTGCGGCTGGCCATGCCGAAGTTGAGCTCGGGAACGATCTGGAAGCTGAAGTGCCCGCTGGAGACGAGAGACAGGGGAACGCCGCCGTGGATCATGAAGACCGTCGCACCAGGAAGGTCCGTTTCGTCGCCACCGTCGGGCTCGTAGGACCCGGTCGATAGCAGCAAACCGATACCAGCGTCGATGCCCACCAGCGAGTCCACCCAGTACCGGACCCCAATGATGGGGGCTTCTTCCTCTACCCGCTCCAGCACCGCACCAACGGTGACGTCTGCAGCGGGGACCAGCATCCCGCGACGGCCGAGATAGCCGACGGCCAGGGTTCCCACGACACTTTCGTGGTCGCTCGCACCAGCGGCTGCCGGGGGGTCCGCCCTGTCCTCGGCCGCTCGGGGCGGAGGAGCCGCGACCTCTGCCTCCTCGGTGGCCTCGGACTCTGCCTCCGCGTCCCCTGTTGCCTCGGTGTCAGAGCTGGCCGAAGCTTCGCCGGTGGTGTCGGCCTTGGCCTCGGCCCCTGCGCTGGCGCCGACCTGGGCGCTCAGCTGAGCCGAGGCTGTCCCTGCCACCAGTATGAGTCCTGCAATCCAACCTGCGGCCGATAGATCGTGCACCATTCGAGTCATTGCTTTGGTCCTCTGCTACGTGCCCGGGCTCGCCCACGACCCCGAGCTGAAGAATTAGGCCCGGCTCTTGAGCCGCCGGGTATTGCTGTAGCCGCATGCTGGCGCTGGCAGGGGCACGAGGGCAAAATTCCGGCGCGCGAAGGAACGAAAGAGCCATGGATGGTAAGATGCGGGCCCGGAGGTCGCGGTGGACTACCTACATGGAACCCAACTGACAGGCGGGCGTCTAGCCAAGGCGCTTGTCGCGGTGCTGGTGGCGAGTTGCTCTGGTCCGTTGACGCACCGGATCGTCGAATCACCGGCAGGAGAAAGCGTGACGCTCGGCGCGCCGCGCGACTGGACCTACGCAACGGAAGTGCTGCCGGAACATGATGCACTGACGCTGCGCGTGACTCGTGCCGCCCGTTGCGACCGGATCCCCGTCACGGTCATGAACCGCGTGGACGAAGCGATCGATGGCGACGAGGTCGTGAGCCGGAAACCCTTGAGTCCGCGGCAGAGTAGCGGCACGCCTCAAGGCGACGCTGAATGCGAGAAGGGGTATGCGACGGACAGCGACGTCGCCCTGAAGATTGGAGAGAACGTCTTCGAGCTTGGGAAAACGGACAGAGCCGGCGTCGTCCGGGTCGATCTCTCGGACCGCCTCGAGCTATCGCTGTACGGCGAGGCCGCACCGGCGGAAGCGACCGTCATGGTGCGGGGGCCGAAGGCGCTGGAGTCCACCAGCGGGACCACCCTTCCGCTCACCTCACTCGCGAAACACGAAGCCTACGTCAGAGCGCAATTGAAGCAGATGAGCGGTCTGCTCACTCGCGACACCCCCTTGACGAACAGCGACGCCCAGCGGCTGTTCGTCCTCTACGAGCGGCTTCGAAGAATTGCCCCCGAAAACCCTGACTTCAAGGGTTCGACGGTCCGATTCTGGGAGATCGTGAGAGAGCGCAAGCAAGCCGAAGCTGCCCGTTCGTTCACGCGCAATCTCAAGGCGCTGAACGAGGCCCGCGACCTGCTCAAGGGAGCCGGTGTGGCAGCTCTTCCCGTGTACGTTAGGGCAGCAGTATCCGACGGTAATGTCGCCCTCGAAGCCATCGAGTGGGCCGAGCTCGAGCTCCTCTCGGGCGTCGTGAACGTCCCCGCAGTGTGCGCGGGTCGCTTCTCGTGGGCGGCGCTTCCGAACTACGGGCTCGATCCCGAGCAGCTCCTCGCTGCACGCTACCTGCAGTTTGCCTATGGGAACGGCTACGAGAGGACTGCCAACGGTTACTGCAAGCGCTTCCGTCTCTAGGCGCGTGTTCCTGATTCGCTTTGCGGTCGCCAGATACCGTTCTGGACTCTGACCTTGGGACGCCTCGTGGACGGAGGGGGAGGTTTTTGTGGAAACGCTTCTACCACACACTGTAACCACTGGTAGGTGTCGTTCGCCGCTTGGAGGAGCATGTAGGGTAGCCCCTCTGCCGGATTGATCGCCTCGTCTAGCTTGAGCTGGGTTGGGTCGACGGGATTCGGGGCGCGGTAGTTCGTTGGGTGGGAAGGGCGATCGTGCTGACGCGCCCCGTCGGACCGAGGTATCGTGGGACGTTTCTATTCCCCACAGATAGCCCGCTCCAGCCGGGGCGGAACCCAGACAGCCCGCCGTGACCAAACGTCAACGCCTCGGCTCACTGCTCGTCGCCGCTGGCACCATCACTCATGAGCAGCTCGATGCCGCACTGAGCGCACAGCGACAGTTCCGCGGAAGGCTCGGCACCAACCTGGTTGAGCTCCGGCT
This sequence comes from uncultured Polyangiaceae bacterium, assembly GCA_964424695.1. GTDB lineage: Bacteria > Myxococcota_A > Polyangia > Polyangiales > Polyangiaceae > JAEWRL01. The sequence goes on along the minus strand of CAYRKE010000227.1, from coordinate 1,888 downwards.
CCTGAACCTAGACGGGCTCGCTGCCGCTCTCAGCCGGCAGCACGGCGTACCCGCTGCGGGCCGAAGCGACTTCCTGACGATGGACAGTAGTCTCATACACCTCCTGCCGCCGCGAGCAGCAAAGATGTACCTCGCGGTACCTCTCGGTCCTTCCCCCACCAACCCACGAGTAGTGCAGGTGGCGATGATGGACCCGGACAATCTCGTCGCACTCGACGAGATTGCGACGATTCTCGGATGCCGGGTGACGCCCCTGGTCACACCCGAGCTTCGCATGCAGCATCTACTCGAGCGAGTCTACGGCATCAAGCCGGAGCGGAGGACCTTCTTGCGCGTGGTACTCGATCGTCCGCTCCTGCAGCGATCGCGGCGGCCCTCGGACACCCCGACGGGCATGCCCATTCAGCCAGCACAGCGGGGCTTCTCTCTGACGCCTCCCTCGATGGTGGCGGTCCCGATGGCAACGCCAACCCGGGACCAGAAAGCCCGACAGGCAACAGCTCGCGATTCCGCTCCGGCGACGCCATACGCACCGACCGAGCCGCCTCAAGGCTCTCTCCCGCGCTCGCCCCCCCAAGCCACTTCAACGGCACGTAGGCCGCCGGTGATCGAGCCGCCTCGCGCAGATCTGTCGTCGCGCGGCCCCGCTCCGTCCCGGCATGGCCTCGCCTCGCCCCAGCGCGACTCCCGACCCGAACCGGGAAGGCTGGCGCAGCCAAACGCGCTTCCTCTGGTAGGCGGGTACCAGGAGCGCAGCCAGGTCGGCGACGCCGTGCCTGATCCCGCGCGTGACGCCAGGCTCGAGCTCGACCCTGAGCCACAACTGCCACGCTATCCAGGTCGCCCCAAGGCCGAGTCAGCGACAGCACAGCCCAGCCAGCCACCGCCGTCGCGCCTGTCGCTGCACAACTTCATGCGGTTTCCGAGGCGGGATCAGCGCGCAGCGGGGTTGCCTGATCTCACCCTCGATGACCTGACCGAACACGACGCGCTCGCGCTCCTCGACCCCCTCCCGGAGGCACGCGAGCCGACTCCGAGACCCCCAGCCCCCTCCGACCCAACCGCACTGACTCTCGAACCCGAGAGTGGACGAACACGCCCCAGCTGTGGCCCGCCCAGAAGCGACGAGGCTATGGAGCTCCCGCTCCTCGATAGCATGCTGGGAGCAATGCAGCGTCGACTCGACCAGCACGACTCCGCCCGGCCAGGCATCGTAGCTCCAGAGGATGCCCTGGCGTGGGTACTGCCCGAACTCGAGTCAGCAACGGATCGCCAAGCCATCGGGCAGATCGTTGCCCACTACCTCGGAACCGTCTTCAGCTGCGGTGTCGTTCTGGTGGTAAAAGGGGAGGTCGCTTCCGGCTGGATCGGTGCAGCGCCAGGGCTCACGTCCATGACCGTCGAATCCATCCGCGTGCACCTGAACCAACCATCGCCCTTCCAGACGGTGGTGAGAACCGCCAAACCGTACCGTGGTGCGGCGCCAGCCCAACCCGAGGCCGCTCTTCAGCAGTTCTGGAAAGTGCTCAACGCCGAGCCCACGCGCGAGATCCTCATTCTGCCGGTCATGCTCAAGGCTCGAGCGGTCAACCTCATCTATGCCCAATCGGGCCCGACTTGCGCGCTGCCCATCATGGCAGAGGCTGACGCGATGCAGGTGGCAGCCGGCATGGCTCGGGCGTACCAGCGATTGATCCTGGCGCGCCACGGCGCGTGACGCACGAGGCGATGGTCCCCGCATCTCCATGGCGTCCCTCCGAATTCGCGCGCTGAGCCTCGGTTCTCCTTGTCGCGGGCATGGTGTACCGTGATCGTCATGGCGCGGCTTCCTATTACTACTGCCCCACGTACTTCGCTTGCGCAGAAGGGAACTAGAAACAGGAAACTA
>CAYRKE010000226.1:2884-11943 GCA_964424695.1 uncultured Polyangiaceae bacterium | reverse complement strand
GCGGACGCGACGAGCGGCCGGGGTCCGCGCTGGGTCGCTTGGCATTCGTCGCATCCCTACGCTGTGCTTCCTCCCACGCTCTCCCCGCGAGGGGCCCATGGGCGAAGCGTGTCGTTATTGTTGCAGCCCAGAATGACATCGTCCCAGGAAGGACCGTCCCTTCGGTGCACGAGGACTTCAGGGTACCCGTCACCATCCATGTCGAACACGCCGAGGAGCTGGTAGGGTTCGACGATCCACGGCCCCGCCGCGAGCCCCCACGAGCCGTCGAGGTAGTGGAGCCGCCAGTTGCCCTTCGGATCGAGCCCGGCAATGGCGACCGTTCGCCCAGCCATTGCCGCGAAGCGGGTGGCCACGCTATCCCCGTTGGGATCCCCTGGCACGGAGAAGAAGCGGACGCGCTCCTCAATGGGGCGAGCGGACTCTTCGGAAGCCGTGTCGAGCGCTGGTGGTGCAAAGTCCTCGTCGAGGCTTCTCGCCAAGGCCAAGAGATTCTGGCGCTGCTCCGCCGTTGGCAGCCATGGCTGGTGCCGCGGCTGTTGCCATGGCCTTCCACCGCGAACGAAGGCCACTGTTCCGACTGGTACCTTCCCGAGGTCGAGCTCGTAGCACTGCGTTACATCGTAGCCTTTGCCGCCAAGCACCGTGACGTCGCCGAGAGGGGCGCCCTGGCCATCGATCGCGGTCCATCGGTCCCCCACGCGAGCCCACGCCGCGCAGCACGTCTTCGCGGTTTCGATCCCGGTGGGCGTGGTAACGGCTAGCGGAACGTGCGGATCATGCGCGAGCCAGCGAAAACCGTCTGCCGCCTCGCACGCGGTGGGTTCGGCGACTGCTGAAGGGAGCGGAGCGCCAGTGATGACCCCGGGGTAGCAGTGGGCGCTCTGCCACGCGGCGTTCGACGCTGACTGCGGTGGAGAAGACGTGGCGCACCTCGTCGCAGTGGGTTGCTGAGCACAGGCGCAGCTGACGAGCAGGAGCGGGAGGCAGCGCATGCCGGTGAGACTAGCCCGACCCTTCGTCAATCGTCCAGATCCTCCCGCTTGCGAGCCATCTCGCCAACTACCTTGGCAGAGCGGCCAGCACCGTTGACGAGAGACGGATCCGCGCCGTGCGCCACCAACACGTCGCCAACCTGACGACTTCTTACCACGTCTTCGATGACGTCAGCAGCAAGGTTGCCGAGTCGAATGAGGTTCGCGAGGATCCCGCGGTATCTCGTCCCTGCGTCGGGTTCCAATCCCGCGTCAACCGGGGGCGGGGCATCGTACTCGCGGGTAGGACCGAGCCCGTTGTACATCGAGAGATGCAGCGGGGTGTTGCCGCAGCGGTCCCTACCGTTCACGGCTGCGCCGGCTCGCACCAGAGCGAGCGCCACCCCCCTGTCTGAAGCGAGATGCAGCGGGGTGAGGCCTTGCGCGTTGGAAGCGTCCACCCTGGCTCCCTTCTTGATGAGCAGTTCCGCGACCGAGGCACAAGTCGCATAGTGCAGCGGCGTCAGTCCGAGCAGATCTGTGGCGTTCACGTTTGCCCCGTGCTCGACTAGGCTGCGCGCCGTGGCCTCCTCGCAGAACATCGCGGCGAGGTGCAAAGGTCTGACTCCCTGTAAGGGGGTGACCGACTGGGTCGTCGATCGCGTTAGCTGCTTCGCTTGGGCGACGACGGTGTTCAGCCCCTGCTTCGCCTGATCCAGCACCGCCTTCGGGTTCTGGATAGGCTTCAGAGCGGGTTCTGGAGACGTTGCTTCCGTCTCGCACAACGCCGGCTCCTGCGAATACCAGGCAGTGCTCAGAAGCTGGTGGTACTTCAAGTAGGCCTTCAGCCACCTCGCGGGATCCTTCTGGCCCAGGATCTCGTCAGGACGGAGCTTGAAGCTCGTCGTTGACTCCACGTCGACCTTGGAGCGAGCGTGGTCGCTCGAGCCGGTGTTCGCCACCGAGGCGCCTGGAGGCCCTTCCGGTGATGCGGAGCCCGACGGGCGGTCCTGGCAGCCGGCGGCAATGAACGGTAGAAGGAGTAGCAGGCGATGATTGGGTGGCATGGGGGTCTCGGCGCGAAGCTCGCGGCTCAGTCGGCAGTGTGCGCACGTCCACGGGGCAGCCGTCAATCTGGACGGCCATGGCCGCCACCGTGGCTCATGCGCGGGCTCTTTCGTGTTCCTGGGCGTCTCAGACGGTCGGGGGGCTGTACCCGCCCCCTGGCGGTGGCTGGGCCCTCCGAGCCCCACGACGTCTGCCGACGGCAGCGACCTCGATGGCGTCGCGAGGTTAGCGCTCAGCGGCCAGGCTATGCTCGAGCAGCGGAGCACCAGGTGATGCACGACAAGCAACGAGCCAACGGGCTGGGCCTGGTTCCCGCGGCATTCCTCGTCCACAACGCAGAGGAGGCCGCCACTCTGCCCGCCATGCTACCGCTCGCGGAAGAGAAGCTGAGGAGTGTGCTCGGTGCCGGGTGGTCGCTTCCCTCGATCCATGAGTACTGGGCGATGCTCGCACTGCTCACGCTGGCAGTGTTCGTACTGTGGCTCATGGCGTTGCGCTGGGGGGCGCTGGCCTACGCGCTCATCGTGTTTCAGGCGGTCATGGCCTTCAACGTGGTCACGCACCTCGGCGGGGCGGTAGCGCTCGAAGGCTATGCGCCTGGCGTGGCTACTGCAATCTTGGTGGAAGCGGTCGTCTCCGTCGTGGTGTATCGACGGATGAGGCTCGCTGGGTGGATGTCGCGTCGCCAGTGGGCTGCTCTTCCCTTTCTCGGCGTAGTGCTGGGTGGCCCAGGGCTCCTCGTGCTGGTCCTGCGCGGTTGAGGGGAGTTCGGGTAGCCCCTGGCTCGCAGGGGCTAGGTTCCGCGATTGAAGCCTACTGCTACCTGACTAGCGTCAGCAGACCCGGCCGATAGGGAAGGTCGATATAGTCTGCGTTCTGGTTGGGGTTACGCCCCTGGTAGACCATCTGGAGGTGGCAGGGATCGATTTCCATCTTCTCGCTGGGGTTCTCGCGCACGAGATCGCCGTGACTGATGTCGTTGGTCCACTGCCCATCTGGCCATGTCACGTTGCTTCGTCCCGCAAAAGGCTGCTGCTCCGAGGACGCACCATCGAGAGGGGTCCATTCTCCATCGAGGCTGTCTGCCGTCCAGGCGCGGAAGAAGCGAGTGCCGTTGTTTTCGATGATCATCAGGTACTTGCTGCTGCCCTTGACTGAATACACCTGGACCCCTTCGAAGATGACGCTCGTAGGCTGGTCCATGATTCGCGTGGCATTGCTGAACGCCCCCGGGAACTGGTCGACGGGCATGGACGCACGGTAGACACCTCCCGCGTCATCGTTGAAGAAGATGTAGCAATCAGAGTCGTCACAGATGACGGTTTGGTCGATGGGGCCCGTCCCTCGACCACCGGTGGGGTCGCCATTGAGCAGCGGCTTGGTGGCGGTCCACGAACCTGGGTCGTCTGGGGTGCTGGAAGTCGCGTACTTGAATCCCCACTGGTACGTGAGCACCCAGGTATCCTTCGGCTCGAAATAGAAGATCGTCGGCGCTACCAAGCCCGAGATGTAACGCTGCTCGGCGTCCGCCCACTGATCGAAGCTGGAGAAGGTCGACACGAAGCCGTTCCAGTTTCCGTCCGCGGTGGTAGCGTAGACAAGGTATTTGCCGTTATACGTGGTGACCGAGAAGTCTTTGAGCGACTTCGCTCCAGGATTCTTGGGTTCGGCAAGGGGACCCGTCGATGTCCACTGGAAGGTGCTCGGAAGCGGGCAGGTCTCGCCTTCGCCCCCCGTGTTGCTTCCACCGGTGCCAGCACCCGCACTGGCGCCGCCACTGCCGCCGGAGTTGTCGCCGCCTCCCAAACCGGCCTCTTCGCCGCCGCTGCCTCCTGCGGAGGCACCGCCCGCAGTTGTGCCCCCCGTGGGCTCTGTGTGGGTGCCTCCCGAAGGCGAACCAGCGTTACCCTGTTCCCCGGTCCCTCCCCCAGTCTGTTCCCCGGGGCCGCCACCGAACGAGAATCGACCGCCAGTATGCGCGCTTCTGCCCCCTGTCGAGTTGCCGCCCGTGGATGTCCCACCCGTGTGAGAGCCACCAGTGGTCACAGTTCCAGTGCCCCCGGTGCCTCCCGAAGACGAGCCACCGCTTGCGGACTGCGTTCCTGACCCTCCTGTAGGTTGGCCGCCTACCGCCATCCTTCCTCCCGATGCTTGCCCTCCCGTCAGAGTCCCCACGCCGCCCGTTGAGGAGCCGCCCGTTGAGGAGCCGCCGGTGAGCGTACCGTAGGCAGACTGCCCACCAGTTCCCCCTGTGACGGAAGTCGACCCTCCCGAGCTATCAGAGCTGCCCTCGTCAGAACCGCAGCCAACCAGCAGGGCGAGGAGCAGCACGAAGGAGCAGGAGCGCAGGTCACACGAACTCGCGGAATGAAGAGAGCGCAAGGAGAGATCCGTTTGCATGACGTACCAACACCTACAGACCGGTCTGAGAAGCCAGAAGCACCTTCCGGGGTCCCGGACCAGATGGCAATGGAGTTTGATCGCAAGAAGAGAAGCCGGTTGGGGTCCGTGGAACCTTCACCCTTTGGACGGCCTACGGAAACCCAGAACGAAATGGCGACGCAGTCCTAGTTGAGGACCGCGACTCCACTTGGGAGCTACGAAACCGCGACGAGATATGTTGGTACCAAGCATATCCGATCAGAGAAATCAGACGCAGGGGACGAGTTTCTCCCCGATTCGTTGAACTTTCCGATGTCGAGGGAATCGGGCACAGAACGTGGCGATCAGGTCCCCGTCAGCGAGATAGTCGTGCGTCACCCGGTCTCTTGTTGCGGAGCTGAAGCCGATACGGTGGTACGTCAGCTACCTGACTGGCCAATTTCACCGTGAGCGCGCCGTTGCGAGAGGAACTCCAGCTGCTGGGCAAGCATCTCCACGCGCGGCATGGCCTGCGACGCCTGGCGCGCACGTTCGATGGGTATCCAATACATTGCCTCGAGTTCGAGCGCCCTTCCGGCGTCGAAGTCGTGATACATGCTCGGGAAGTAGGGGCGCATGCGGGTGGTGCCGTCCAACATCTGCTGCGCGTACTCGTCGGGAATGGCGCAGCCCTCGGCGCGGCCCCCAGCGATGACTTCGAGCATGAGTTGGCGCGCCAACGCCGCAGAGCTCCGATTTTGCAGGAGCTCGGCCGTGTTGGAGCGCAGAGCCACGGCCAAGCCGTTGAAGGGGATGTTCCACACGAGCTTCTTCCAGCGAGCCGCAAGGAAATGTGGCTCGAGTTCGATGTCGATTCCCGCCTCACCCATTTGCCGAGCCAGCCCCTCGACACCACCGTACCGTCGCAAAGCGAGCTCGGTCTCGCGGTACACGGCAAGGCGCAGCGTTCCGTAGTCCTCGTGAACGATCCGATTCGGCCCTTCCTTGTGCGCGCAAATGAACCCAAGCCCCGCATAAACGGAGCCGCGCAAAGCGAGCTCGGGGAGACGTTCTTCCTGCCCGAGGCCATTCTGGATCAGCAGAGTGGTTCCACCTTCGGCCAGTACCTGCGGCAAAATGGACGCGAGAGCGGCATTGTCCGTAGCCTTGATCGCAACCAATACCACGTCGCATGGGGGCATGGCTTCGACGCGATCGTAGACGTTCACGCGCGGCAATCGAAAGCCCCCTTTGGGTGAGTCCACCCGCAATCCCTCACTCGCGATCGCGTCGTGATTGCTTCGGGCCAGGAAGTGCACGTCGCGGCCACTCTTTGCCAATAGTCCACCGAAGTAGCCGCCCAGGGCGCCCAGTCCGATCACGCCAAAACGTAAGCTGTCCATGTCCTGAATCATCCGGATGCGTGTCTTTCCTCAATCGCGCAGAGCAGGTACGGCGACTCAACCGCACTCTGCAGGTACGGCGACTCAATCGCACTCTGTCTGAAGATACAATGCATTTTGCGTGCGCCCCATCATCACCGGCGGCCTACCGCAGCGGCCCCTACCGTTCACGGCTGCGCCAGCGCACACCAAAGCGAGCGCCAACCCCTGTCGTTCGCCACCGAGGCACCTGGAGGCCCTTCCGGCGATGTGGAGCCTGACGGGCGGTCCTGGCAGCGGGCAGCAACGAACGGGAGGAGGAGCAGCCGGCGATGATCGGGTGGCATGAGGGGCTCGGCGCGGAGCTTGCGGCTCAGTCGGCAGCGTGGGCACGTCCATGGTGCGACCGTCAATCTGTGTACCAATGGACCGCTGTCTGTTGACGGCGCAGGCTGCGTCCCGGGCACGGGAACTTCGCCTCCGCTTCCCGCTTCTGGCGGCGCGACCCCTACGCAGGAGCCCGAGTCAACCTGCAAACCAGCGGGGATAGCCTGCTTGGTCAACGCGGAGTACTCCGCCGGGCATTGTGTCCTGGCAGGCTCGGCTTGGCTTGCGCGTGCCAGCGCCCCCAAGTGCAATCATGAAGCCTCTTCGCTCGGCCATTTCGGCGAACGGGACAGCTCGTGCGCGGCTGCCCGGCGGCGAAGTGCTGTCCCCCGAGCCAGTGCACGCCCTACTGTTCCCCGGCGGCCAGGTTGCACACGTAGCGGACGGCGACGGACAGGCTCGAGCGGTCGCCGGAGCCACCGCCGACGTGGTCGAGAAGCTCCGATCAACGCCTTCGAAGCTCCGATCAACGCCTTCGAAGCTCCGATCAACGCCTTCGAAGCTTCGATCAACGCCTTCGAAGCTTCGACAGTCTTGAAATGACTCGTTTATTGCCGACGGCCGGTCTTCGGGGGTGGCTCCAGGCTACCGAATTGAGCCGAATTGGGCTTCAGGAGCCGTTGATGAAGCTTCGCAGCGGCTGATCGCAGTCTGGAAGCCGTTGATGAAGCTCGGATCGCACTTCGCATTCTGCTCCGGCAGAAATTCTGGCCCTCGCGGGCTACTGGGAAGACAGTTTGGCTCCTGCGTGGCCGGCCGTCGTGGGATGCGGGCCGGGCCGCCCTGAAGCCGCTCGCCCCGCAGGATCGTCCACGGGGCCAACGCCGCTGAAATCCTCCACGATGCTGCGGCATGGATGCGCCCCTGTTGGCAGGTGCTCCGATCGCCCAGAGTGCGGCGGCACGGCGATGGACGGTCGCGAGGTACGTCTGCGCCGGGCTCGACCGTCTGCCACGGAGGCTGAAGTGCGTACCGACTGTCTCAGAGCGTTGATCATGTCCGGATCGCTGGTGGTGGCTGCGTGCGGAGCGAGTGAGGATCCGTCGACCTCGTCCGATCAATCGACTGGCGGCGCATCCTCGGAGAGCGGCGGGACCAGTGCCTTGCCCTCGGGTGGTTCGGGCAACACCGGCGTGCCGGGATCGGGTGGGGGCTACGCGTCGCAGGGGACGGGGGGATCGACCGGCGGCGCTGTCTCCGGCAGCGGTGGGGCAGTCCATAGCGGTGGGGCACTCCATAGCGGTGGGGCCTTCAACAGCGGTGGATCGCCGGCAACGGGGGGCTTGCCCGCAATCGGTGGAGCTCCGAGTGGTGGCCACGTCGACGGAGTCGGGGGCGGGACGGCAGGGAGTGGTGGCGCGACGACCGGTGGGATGGGCGCTGGTGGAAGTGGGGGCATGTCCACGGGCGGCTCCGGCTCGGGCGGCTCTTCCGGCGGCAGTGGGCCCGCCATGGGCGGCTCGGCTCAGGGGGGCAGTGGCGGCTCGGCGACGGCCGGCACCGCGGGATCAGCAGCCGGCTCGGGCGGCGACGGTGTGGGCGGCGACGGCGAGGGCGGAGGCGCGACGGGAGGCCATGCAACCGCAGGTGCAAGCGGGGGGGGCGGTGACTCGGCCGCCGGCGGATCGAGCACCTCGCCGCTTCCCCCGACCTCGGACTACTCTGCTCCGGGCCCGTTCGAGACGACCACCGACCGCAACGTTGGCCCCAACGGGCAGTGCACGATCTTCAGGCCTGCGACCTTGGGCGAAAACGGCTTCCTGCACGCGCCGATCGTCTTCGGTCCCGGGATCGGGATGCAGGCCACCCAACTTCAGGACCTCCTCCTGAGCTTCGCGACGCATGGCTTTGTCGTCATCGGCACGGGCGTGCTCGAAGGTGGCCCCAACGATCCCAACAATCGCGCCGCGATGGAGAACGCGCTCGACTGGATCATCGAGCAAAATGACCAGCCAGGCGTCTTCGAGGGCAAGCTCGATGTCCAGCACGCGGTATCCATGGGCTACTCCGTGGGCGGCACCGCCGCGGTGGAGATCGGCAGTCATCAGGCAGTGGCCACCACCGTCTCGATCCACGGACACATCGCTGAGGCGGCGTTGCACGGACCCCTGCTGCAAACGAGCGGCACGGGCGACACGGTGGGGCTGCCCATGCAGCAGCAGACCTACGATGCGTCCGAGGTGCAGACGTTCCTCGGGACGGTAGATGGGGCCGATCACGGCTACATCCAGCGGGACACCGGCGGTGTCGAGCGGCCCGCGATCATCGCGTGGATGCGCTACTGGATCTACAACGACACGGGCGCGACGCACTACTTCTGGGGCGATGACTGCGTGCTCTGCACCGCGCCCTGGACGAACCCGCAGCGGAAAAACTGGGAATAGTGTAGGCGACCGTTCTCACGCTCGGCCCCCCGGCGGGCTCGGTTTCGGCCAATCGTTGGCGCTCCCGACTACCAGGTCAATACCCGCCTCAGGTCTCCCAGGCGGGGCGCGACGTCGACCTCCGTGACGCCCGGGGGCGCCATGACCCCGCTGTGCCTGCTCGTCTTCACTAACGGTCGCGCGAACCGGCAGGTCACTGATTCTCTCTGAGCGATCAAGACGGACCCCAGGCACCTCGGCGCAGCCTTCGCACGTTGGCCCCTACACTTCGAGCCGTTCGCAGCGCGCGTTCGGTACTGCCGCCGCGTCGTTCGAGCCGATAGCCTCAGGGGCGCTTCCGCCTCCCGCTCTACTCGTCGCAGTGTTCCCCGCCGTCGCGTTCACGCTACCCGTTGCGTTCACGTCATCACCGGAAGCCCCTCCACCAGCCGCACTAGTCTCCCCGCTACCTCCCTCGCCGGAAGCCGCCGCGCCTCCCAGGGTTGCAGTGCCAGATAATCGAT
>CAYRKE010000226.1:0-2784 GCA_964424695.1 uncultured Polyangiaceae bacterium | reverse complement strand
CCTCCCTCGCCGGAAGCCGCCGCGCCTCCCAGGGTTGCAGTGCCAGATAATCGATTCTGCCTGCACGCCGCGTACCTCCCCCGCAAGTTTCCGCGCTTGGTCAGTCAAATCGTTGCCGGGCACTGGAAGTGCTCTTTCTCCGTGGGCAAGGTTCTGGTACTTCTGAAAAGGAGGCAGTCATGAAGGGGGCGTTCAGACTTCGCGGTGCCGTGGCGCTTGTGCTGCTCGCGACGACCGCAATAGTGTCATTTCGCATGTCGCAACAGGCGACTGAGGTACTTGATCTCGGTCCAACGCGCGATGAGTTCTGCAATGCGCTGGCGTCGGGGTCCTCTCCTCTCTTTGTCGCGGCGTCCGCGCTTCACAACTGGCTTCAATTGACAGTCCTGCTGCGGCTCGGAGCGAGCGTTGCGTTTCTCGTCTGGTTACACGAGACCCTTGTTGCCGTAGGAAAGGTCGCGCCCGACCGTGTGCTCATTTCTCCGACCTGGGCTACTTGGGGCGCGTTCGCGCCCGGCCTCAACATCGTCGCACCGATCATCGGAGTAGCCGACGCGCTGTCGTTCTGGAGAGAGCAACGCTTCGCCGTGACGCGCTGGATTGCGTTTGTTGTTGCGGGAGTGTGGTGGTTTCTCGTCCTGAGCGCCGCGTTGCGTACGTTTTGGGTCTTGCCCTATCTCGCAAGAGACGAGTGGAGGCGGGACGACGACTTCTCGTCGGTTGTTCAGGCCCTGCATACCTCGGCCGCAAGCGCGACCGTGGCGACAATTGCGACTGCGGTTCTCATCGTGGTCGTCACCACGCTTCGCGCCACGGCGTCTTCAAATCGCGACCTTTCGGCTTCTCGGATCACGCCCAGCTACGCCAATGCGCCCTATGAGCTCCTGCAAGGTCTAACCCAGATCGGAGCCTTCGGTATGCTGCTTGTCGGTCTGCTTCTCAGGAATACGAGATTCGACCTTTCTCCGGTTCTCATTGTCGCGGGCGGCGCGCAAATGGCGCTTTCGAGGAGGTTCAAGCGAGCTACTTGGGATCAAGTGTTGCGAAATGATCCGCGTCCGCCCATTGTGTTGCTTCGCCCGTTCGATGCGGACTACACGCAGGTCTACGATGACAGAGTATCGCTTGAGGAAGCGATTGCCGATGGTGTTGTCGGCCGAGGACCCTTTCTGACGGTTGGGCTTCCGGGAGAATGGCCACCGCGTGCAGGCGCCGCGCGGCGCCAGGTTTCGCACGACGAGTGGCAGCGCGTGGTTGACCAACTAATCCGGACGGCTGGCTACCTCGTTGTGATCGTTGGCGGCAAGGATCCGAATCAACCGACTGCAGGCGGTTTTGCCTGGGAGTTCGAACGTATCGTCGCGTATGGTCGCCTTCGGGATACGGCAATCGTGATTCCGCCAGTTGACAGCGAAGGGGCATGGAAACGGTTTATTTCGCATCTATCGAACGAGGTGGCGCAAGCGTTACCCGCGATTGACGCAAGCAACGGGGGGGTCCTGAGTGCCACATCGGAGGGGCGAGTTTGCGTCGTCTACACCGTGCACCAGGCAGGATACGCGCAGGCAATCGCGAACTGGCTTGACGTTCGGCAAGGCAACCCGGGTGCGGCGCGCCCGATCCCCGGTGCTATCCACAAGCCGAAGTGGGCGGCGCGGATGCGCGAAGTGCGGGTTTGGATCTACGGCTTCACGTCGCTCCTTGGGTTGGTAGCTTTCGGCGGGGTGTGCGTCTACGGCGCGTGTGGGTCAGGTCGCGAGAGCATCGACGTAAGGGTGAGTACGGCGTTCTGTAACAACGAACACGCGACAGCGTCCGGGTTCACAGAACCTTGCGCACGTGTGACAATGGGAAGCTCGACGGCGAACGCAGACTGGGTCGGGTGGTTCGAGGTCGAGACGCCGGTCGACGCGGAGGGGAATCCAGTCGTACCATCCACGGCAACGGTGGAACTTGCAGGCGATAGCGTCGAGCGACCGGTGCGTTTCGATGATCGGTGGGCTATGAAGTGTCGCTGATGTTGGCGCACGCAACCGGTATCTTGGGCGAGATGAAGCGGCAATGCGCAGAAGTGTTTGGCCAACCTTGGGCGCTTGATCTGAGAAGTGCGCACACTTGGCTAGGTGCTGGGCAGCCCGCAGCGGTCGCCGCGACACCCGAAGCAGGACCCGCGCCTGCCCGAAGGGAGTCGCGAGCGTCCTCGTCGGCGCCTCTCGGTATCCGTCCGTTCGTGCTGCCGTCGCGACTTGCCATTGGCGAGTGCCTATTGAGCGCGCCTGGAACCGGCCGCGGATTGCCTTATGGCAACGACCTTCTGGGGATTGCGCGGCAATCCATCTGGGGCGACGTCGACCAGAATCTGATTGAATGGCAATCCGATCTGATGGGTCGAGACCTCCGGACTATTGCCCGGGAATCGCTATACTGGAGTTCCACTGCTCCGGGGATTGCGCGGCAATCGTTTTGAGGTCGGGCTCACCCTTCGGGGATTGCGCGGCAATCGTTTTGAGGTCGGGGGTACCTTTCCGAGATAGCGGCGCAATCGATCTCGACCCGAGCAGCGCCTCCCTCAATGTACGGCACTGTAGCTCACACGAGCTGGGGTCCGCTGCATCTCTGGTACCCCCGGCGTGCCGGAAGTGCGTCTTCCCGGATCAGGTCCGCCCCTTGATATGTGCGCGCTCGGCGGCGCTTCGCGCCGCTGGCTCAGGCGCGAAGCGACGCGCCTCCCCCCTACAACGCGCCGCTCCGCCCCTGGAACGAACCAACGATCCCGCCCCCCCC
>CAYRKE010000225.1:0-11962 GCA_964424695.1 uncultured Polyangiaceae bacterium | reverse complement strand
CCGGAGCTGACGAGACTGACGGATAGCACTACCCCACGGTCGTCCGTGAGGATGTCGAACACCGCGGAGCCCAGATCCGGCGCACTGCGTCGGGCCGCTTCGTAGCCCGCATGGATTGCAGGGCCCGAGCGAGACACGCCGCGCGTGGCGTCCAGCGCATCGAGCCCTTCTTTGAGGAGGCCCGGCGAAGGTGATGGCGGGGATGGGGAGCCAGGCGACTTCTGGTAGGCAAGAAGGGCACTGTCGCGAACCTTCCCGTCGAGTCCGAGGTCGATGGGGTGTGTGGAGGAGCCAGCTGGCGCGGAACCTCCAGGCTCCGATTGCGGCGCCGTCCCAGCCACCTTGGGGACGCTTACGGCCTCGCCGGACCCAGGCGAGCTCGACGTGAGGAGTCGGCTTGGGAGGGGCTCTGCTCGGGCGGCCGCAGGCGCTCGGTTCGTCGCGTGGCGCGGATGGCCCCGGTTGCGGTCCATGGGGGGCTCGGAAGCCTCGGATGTTCCGGGTGACTCGCGATAGCCCATCGCCGAGGGGGCCGACGATGGAAAAGGAATGTCCGGCGGAATGAGTTCGACCTCGACGCCGGCCATTGCGTCCAAGGTCGGTGCACGCCGAGGGCTGGTGCCAGGCGGGGCGAGCGCGAGCACCCCGAGCCATAGGGCGTGAAGCCCGACCGCCATCAGCAACGCGCAACCGGGCGGCGCGGCGCTATCGCGAACCATCCACGGATCGCCTCGACGCACCCTGGCCGGGGGCGACTCTGCGGCGGGCGTGCGGCGATGGTGCGTCATCGGGGGGGCGCCACGGGACCGACCCGCGAGCGGCGCCTATCAAGCGCTAGCCTCCCGGGTTTATTCCGCGTCGCCGCGTCGCCATGTGGCGGCAGCCCGAGCAGCCTTCCAAGCTTGGCGGCGGCTTTGAGGCGCCCGCCGCGCTGCAATTACCGATTTCCAGCCGCTCGCGTCACGGCTAGGCGCGTTCGGTGAGGCGTTCGGCCGCCTCGGTCTCGAGCGTGGCCCCGATGACTGCATCCCGCATCGTCGCTTCGGCAGAGCCGCCCGGGGCGACCGTGCACTCGGGTAGATGCGCCTCCCACCACGCGCTCGCTTCCGCCGCGGTCCAGGCATCGACGCCGCAATCCCGGAGGAGCAGATCGAGCGCTGCGGCGCTCTCGGGGCGCGCGTTCGGGTCCTTCTCGAGGCAGCGGAGCACGAGACTCTCCAGCTGGGGCTCGATGCTGGAGCTGAGCCGACGCGAGGGTGGATCGGGCTGGCGCGTCACATGCGCAACCAGTGTGTTCATGACCCCGTCCACCTCGAAAACGGTGGTGCCCGTCAGGAGGAAGTACGCGACGCAGCCGAGGGAGTAGAGGTCGCTGCGGGCATCGACGCCCACCATGCCGATGATGGCTTCCGGAGACGTATAGGCGGGGGTCCCATGGACCGCGTTGGCTGCCGTCTTGAGTTGGTCGTCGCCTGCATCCGTCCGAGTCACCTTGACCAGGCCGAAGTCCAGTACCTTGACGTAATCGACGTGCTTGCCTTTGCGCGCGCTGAAGATGTTGGCGGGCTTGATGTCCCGATGCACGAGCCCGCGCTGATGGGCGTCGTCGAGAGAGTCGCAGACCTGGCGCAGGAGGTAGACGACCCGGCGGCTCGGCATCGGTCCAAAGCGTCGAACCATCGTCTCGAGGTCCATCCCGTTGAGCAGCTCCATGACGTAGAAGAACGTTCCGTCCGCGGTGGTCCCGAAATCGAAGAGTTCGATGCTATGAGGTGACTGCAGCGATGCCGTCACCTGGGCTTCGCGCTCGAAGCGCTGGAGCAGCAGCTGGGACTGCTCTGCTGTCAGGCTGCCGAGGGAGTTCCTTGGAACGAGCTTGATTGCCGCATCGCGGGCCAGCATGCGGTGGTGGCCCCGACGTACCTCGCCCATCCCGCCCCTACCGATCAGTTCGCCGAGCCGATAGCTGCCGAGATTGCGCTCCTCGTCCACGTTGGTACCGATCCGGAACACCAGCGCCGAGGCGAGGCACGCAAACCACGCCGCAAGGTAATTGGGGGCAACCAGGGCCAGAACGGCGGAGGCCGGGGGTAGCGGCGCTCCGAACCAGACCCATCCGGCGAGCGCGATGGGCCCAGTGGTCGCCACGAGCAACGACGAAGCCACGGCCTTGAGCATCGGCGTCGGGACGACGACGCGGAAGGCGGTCATCCACAGGCACACCGCCGAGACGCCGTGCACGCTGAGGGTAGGCTCCGTGAGCCGTGAGTACTCACCGATCGAAATCAGCAATCCGGCGAACACCTCATAGATTAGCCCAAGGTTACAGACCAGGTGGGGCCGGGCGCGGAGCACTCGCGTGGACAGGTGCAGCGCGATGGATGCTACGAGCACACCAACGATAACGCCCAGCTTGAACGTTGCATGGGGCAGCATCGCCTGGGTGGATGCACCGACCAGGAGCGACAGCGCGACCATGACCACGACGCTGACGACCACGATGATACTGGTCATGCCAAGTCGCGCGACCGCGAGGTTCAGGATGTCGTCCGGAAGACGAAGGGCAGTCGCGATCCCGCCAGGCGTGGCCTGCACGCGCTGCCGAGCCTTGACGATGTGTTCGTGGATTATGGAGTGGGGGGTTGGCATGGCGTGACCAATCAGCGAAGCCGGAGCCTCTGAGAGAAGCGGCCGAACCCAGGGTAGCCGTTACCGGGGCCGGCGCGAATCGGCGTGGAGGGACGCGGGTAGGAGTCAAACCACTGTCGTCCGTGCCAGCCGCCTCCTGGCTTTTCAGTCTGAGCGGTTTGCCGTAGTGTCGGAGGCCTGACCTCCATCCCAGGAGTGTTCGAGTTTGGAACCAGCGACGACCACCGAACCACCGCCTTCAGGTCCCAGGGGGCTACTACCCCGCCTGCTGCGGTTGTTTGCTGAGGTTAAGCCGAGCGAGATCGCAACGGTGCTGCTCTTGAGCATCAACGTCTTCGTCCTTCTCACGGCATACTACCTCCTCAAGGTCGCTCGAGAGCCGCTCATTCTTCTGTATGGCGGCGCCGAAGTGAAGTCTTACGCTTCGGCAGGGCAGGCCATCACCCTCATCGTCGTGTCGATGGCCTACGGCGCACTGGCGCGCCGAGTGGGCCGCCTCCGGCTCATCACGGCGGTGACGCTCTTCTTCGCCGCCAATATCCTGCTATTTGCGGGGCTCCTCCAGGCTCACGTGGCCATCGCGGTTCCGTTCTACCTGTGGGTTGGCATCTTCAGCGTCACCATGGTGGCTCAGTTCTGGGGATTTGCCGCGGATCTGTACACGGACGAACAGGGGAAGAGGCTCTTCCCCATTGTCGGCATCGGTAGCTCGGCGGGCGCGGTCGCAGGCTCGATGGTCGCGCGGCGGCTCATGCCCCTCGGGCCGACAGGGCTGATGCTGGCGTCGACCCTGCTGCTCCTCGTGACACTGGGGCTCGCGTTCGTCACTCATCGCCGGGAGGCGGGCGCGCCTTCCCCTGCTGGGCCGAGCGTCGAAGCGGGCATAGGCGGAGCCGAAGGCGGTTTCTCACTGGTTCTGAAGGACCGATACCTCTTGCTCCTGGGCGGGATGTCCCTGATCCTGAATTGGATCAACACCACGGGCGAGTACGTCCTCGATCGGACCCTGCTGTCGGTGGCGGGTCCCGAGGCTCGGTCTCTCGGGATGGACGTGGCCCTGTACGTTGGGCAGTTCAAGGCCGACTACTTCGCGTGGGTGAACGTCATCGGGATGCTCCTCCAGCTCTTCGCCGTGTCGCGCATCATCAAGTACGTCGGGCTTCGGCCGGCGCTCTTCATCATGCCCACCATCTGCCTGGCCGGGTATTCCATCTTGGCTGCCGCTCCCCTCTTGTCGCTGATCTTCGCAGCCAAGGTGGCCGAAAATAGCCTGGATTACTCGCTCGGGAACACGACCCGCCAAGCGCTCTGGCTCGTGGTTTCTCGCGAAGCGAAGTACAAGGCCAAGCAGGTCGTCGACACCTTTCTCGTTCGCGCCGGGGACGTGATGTCAGCCGCAACCGTTTGGATTGGTCTCCAGTGGGGACTCGGAACCGTGCACTTCGTGGGCGTCAACATCACCCTCGCTGCGACCTGGCTGGCTGGCTTGGTCCTCCTCACGCGGGAGCATGCCCGGCGCAGCGCGGCGGCACCCGAAGCAGAGGCGTGTCGTGGCTAGTTACCTTACCGTGAGGTCTCGAGGGTCGTGGGGCGCGCGTTCGCCCGGGAAGCAGGGGCGGGTCATGGCTGGTTGCTTTGCCGTTTTGGTCTTGGTGGGGCGCGCATCGGCGCAGCCCGCCGAGCCTGCGCGTCCTGCCGAAGCTGCGCGTCCTGCTGAAGCTGCGCGCCCTGCTGAAGCTGCGCGTCCTGCTGAAGCTGCGCGCCCTGCTGAAGCTGCGCGCCCTGCCAAGCGGACACCACCCGACTACGACGGACGCGGCGAGCCGCCCACCACCGCGGGGGACGTCGCGCTTTGGGTGCCGCGGGTCATCCTGTTTCCGGCCTACGTCGTGAGCGAGTACGTGATCCGGCGCCCCTTGGGGATCGCCATCACGGCAGCCGAGCGGGCGAAGCTGCCTCAGGCACTCTACGATTTTTTCACGTTTGGCCCGGATCACCAGGCAGGCTGGGCTCCCATTGCCTTCCTGGATTTCGGCTTCAACCCGAGCGTCGGCCTCTTCTTTTTCTGGAACGACGCCGTCGTCGAGGGTCACGACCTCCGACTGCACGCATCGACCTGGGGCAAGCACTGGCTGGCAGGCAAGGTGACGAATCGTCTCCGCCTCGGGGACGACGACGAGGTCGCTCTCGTGCTGGCCGGGGTACGCCGCCCGGACTACGAGTATCTTCCCAAGGGCGGGCTCGCTAGCAGCGACGACCTGACCCGCTACGGCGCCGATCGGCTCTCGGGGGATCTCTCCCTCCATCACGGCCTCTTTGGGCGCAGCAGCCTCGAAGCGACGCTGGGCGCCAGAAGGCTCCGCTTCCACGGGCCTCGGGGGCAAGAAGAGCCCAGTGTGCGCGAGGCCGTTGCTGCCGGCGACATGCCGCTGCCGGCGTCCTTTGGTGAGGGGTACGGCGCTGGGGTCACCGGAGCGACGCTGCGGCTCGATTCGCGAGCAGAAAAGGCCGTGCGTGGCTCCCACGTGCGTTTCGAGGCATCCGGGGAGCAGGGCGCCGCGCCTGGCGCCCATCCCCTGGGATGGTGGCGCTACGGCGCTACCCTCGGTGCTTTCTTGGACCTCAACGACCAGGGGCGGGTGCTCGGCTTGTCTGTGGCGAGTGAGTTCGTCGAGCCAATGACGGAGCGGCCGGTCCCCTTCACGGAGCTCGTGCAGCTTGGGGGCAACCAACCCATGCCCGGGTTCGCCGAAGGCTGGCTGTCGGGGGAGAGCGCGGTCGTCTCGACCTTGAGCTACCGTTGGCCCGTGTGGATGTGGCTCGACGGTGGTCTGCAGGCCGCCGTGGGCAACGTCTTCGGAGAGCAGCTCGAAGGGTTCGACGTTGGGCGCCTCCGCCTCTCGGCCGCGCTCGGGCTTCGGACCTCGAGCAGCTCCGACAATCCGGTCGAGCTCATGATCGGCTTTGGCACCGAACCCTTCGAGCAGGGCGCAAGGCTCGATTCATTCCGTTTCGTGGTGGGGACGAACAATGGCTTCTAGGGCGATGTTGGGGCTTCCCGGGCTAGGGCTGCTGGTGCTGGTGCTGGCCGCGTGCCAGACGCCGCCGAAGTTCCCCCTGCGCGAGCCCCTCTGGGACGACGACGATCGAGCGCCCTTCACCCCAGCCCCCGAGGAGTACGTTTCCCCCTTCGCGTGGGACGCGGCCGATCAGAGCGTGTTCCGTCCGCTCGCGCGCGCCTTTGCCGTGGATTCGGCGGGGCCGGCCATCGACGTCAATGCCCTCGACGAAGTCCCGAACTCCAGCTGGTTCGTCAATCGCCTTGGGACGAGCTCCATGACCCCCGAGGACGTGGTGCGGGGCTCCTGTGAGGGGCCGCGCCTCGATCCGAATGCGCCGGACGGCACGTGGATCATCGACAAGGGCAAGGACGACGGAGCCAACCTCGGATTCCGCATCAATGTCCCCGGGATCGGGAAATTCATGCTCAAGGCCGATCCGCCCACCGAGCCCGAGAGAGCCACGGGCGCCACCGCCATCGGAACGCGCCTCTACCACGCCGTGGGTTACTACGCTCCCTGTGACACGGTAGTCTACTTCCGCCCGTCCATCCTCTCCCTCAAACCCGGGCTGACCGTCACCAACAACCAAGGAGTGACCCGCCCATTCGACCGAGCGGCGCTCGATTCCATGCTGGCGGGCGCCGTGAAGCGCCAGGGTCTCGTGCGCATGGTCGCCTCCCAGTGGCTTCCCGGAAAGCCACTCGGCCCCTTTCGCTACTGGGGTCAGCGCCAGGACGACCCCAACGACGCCGTGGACCACGAGGACCGGCGTGAACTCCGCGGGGCAAGGCTCCTCGCCGCATGGATCAACCACTTCGATGCTCGCGAGCAGAACACCATGGATGTGTTCATGGCTGCCCAAGGCTCCGGGCAGGAGCGTGGCTACGTTCGACACTACATCATGGATCTGGGCGACTGCTTCGGGAGCGTCTGGAGTTCGGACGCGATCTCCCGGCGGCTCGGCAACAGCTACCTCCTCGACTTCTCCTACATGACTGAGGACTTCCTCCTGCTCGGCACGCAGAGCCGACCGTGGGAGCGTGCGCGGCGGCTCGGAGGGGTCTTCAACTACTTCAGCGCTCGCGGCTTCGATCCCGAGGCGTGGCGCGCGGAATATCCCAATCCCGCGTTCAGCCGCATGTCGGAGGCAGACGGCGCCTGGATGGCGCGCATTCTCGCCCATTTCAGCGACGAACTGGTGGCGGCAGCGGTCAGCGTCGGCGCGTACGACGCACCCAGCACGCGCTACCTCACACAGACCCTGATCGCGCGGCGCGACGCGATCCTTCGCCGGTACCTCACGCGCCTCTCGCCCGTTACGCACCTCCGGGTCGAAGGGAACGCTCTCTGTGGGGTGGATCTGGCGCGGCGTGGGGGCATCGTTCCCGACGAGGGGCAGAGCTACCGGGCCGTGGTTTACCGCGGCGACGCCCTGGATGGGCCGGTAGCGGTGACCCCGGTTGCCGGCGAGGGCGGGCGCGTCTGTGTGGAGCTCCCGCGCCGACCCGACCTCGGCAGTCGTGCGGCCGAGTACGTCGTGGTCGCCCTCGGCAACGGCTATTCGCCCGAACCCCTGTGGGCCCACCTCTACGACCTGGGACCGAGGCGTGGGTATCGTCTGGTTGGGCTCGAACGTATGGGAGGCCCCCTGCCGACGCCTCGGG
This sequence comes from uncultured Polyangiaceae bacterium, assembly GCA_964424695.1. Classification (GTDB taxonomy): domain Bacteria; phylum Myxococcota_A; class Polyangia; order Polyangiales; family Polyangiaceae; genus JAEWRL01. The sequence continues at coordinate 4,587 of CAYRKE010000225.1, read as the reverse complement.
AGCTCCAGCCCTGACCTCGGCGCTTGGGGCCAAAGCTTCTGGCAATTGCGCGGGATCCGGCGCGCGGCTACAAGGGTCCTATGACCCGGCCGGGCACTGACCAGCGCGCTCAATGGGTCGCCATTGCCGTCTCTTCGGCGATGATGGCGCAGGTCGTTGCTGGCAAGGCAACCCGCGACGCCCTCTTCCTTCAAGCCTTCTCGGTGAAGACGCTCCCTGCCATCCTGGTGGTGGGTGCCGTGGTTTCGTTCGCCCTGGCGGAGCTCTCGTCGTCGCTGCTGGTGCGGTTTGGTCCGCACAAGGTGGTGCCGCGGCTCTTCCTCGCCAACGCGCTCGGTTTCGGAGCAGAGTCGGTGCTTTGGCACCGGGCGCCTCAGGGCGTCGCGCTCACCCTCTACGTGCACGTCGTAGCGGCAGGGGCCGTCCTCACTTCCGGCTTCTGGTCGGTGGTGAGCGAGCGCTTCGATCCCCACAGTATCAAGCGACATGCGGGGCGCATCGCCGCGGGAGGGTCACTCGGCGGCGTGCTGGGTGGCTTGGTGGGTTGGGGGCTCTCCCGCGGTGGGGATCCGCTCCCCATCCTGGCCGTCCTCGGGGGGCTCAACTTGGCGGCGGCAGTTGGGCTCTCGGGTCTCGGTGGGGCCCACCGGCAGGGCCAGGCCCCGGTCGACCCCGATACTCACCCGCCGCCCCTGTCGCGGCCGCCGCTCAGGCAGGTTTTCGCCGTTCCGTACCTTCGCCACTTGGCGCTCGTCGTCGTCATTGGCGCCGCGATGCAGGCCCTGCTCGACTACGCCCTGAGCGCCCACGCCGTAGCCCATTTTGGCCGTGGGCAGTCATTGGCAGCCTTCTTCTGCTGGTTCTATATCGCCAACAACGCGCTTGGGCTTCTGGGGCAACTCGGGGTCGGTGAGGCGGTGCTGGCGAGGTTCGGCTTGGTGGGCGCCGTGGGGTCGGTGCCGGCCATCGTTGGGATCGGGAGTCTCTTCGGTGCCATCTTCCCTGGCATCACGAGCTCGGTGGCGGTGCGCAGCGCGGAGTTCGTGACCCGCGGAGCCGTATTCAGACCAGGCTACGAGATCCTCTTCGCCCCCTTGCCCCACGCCCAGCGCCGCCGTACCAAGGCCATCATCGACGTCGGTGCGGACCGACTCGGCACCGCGCTCGGCAGCGGCGTGACGGCGCTGCTCATCGCGCTGGTTGGAGCGCGCATCGAGCAATCCGTCATGCTCAGTGTGTGTCTGTTCTCGCTCGTGAGTCTTTGGCTGTGTGCGAAGCTCGGGCCTGGGCACGCCGCGGCCATCGAGGCTGGTCTTCGAGCGGGCACCCTCACGCCCGGCGACGGCGAGTTCGCCGAGCGGCTCAGCCTGACGACGATCGGCGCTACCGCCGTGGAGATCGATCGTAACCGCCTGCTAGCGGCTCTTGCTGCGCTCCAGGCGCCGGCTCAGCAACCCTCGTCGAGGCCGTCAGAGCCACCGCGCGTCATCTCCGGGGCGGCTACCCCGGATCCGGGAACCGCTTTGGGGAGTCCCCATCCTTGGCTCGCCGCCGATGGGGCGCCGCCCACGCTGAGGGGTGCCGGGTCTTGGATGGTGAGCGAGGAGTCCGAACCCATTGGGCCACCGTCGAGCGACGCCGAGCTCTTGAGCCTGGTGCTGGAGCTCGGGGGGGGCGATCGGGCGCGCAAGCGAGCGATCTTGAGCCGGGGGACGTCACTCGACCCACGGTGCGCACCCTGGCTCATCGCCCTCCTCGAGGACGACGGTGTGGCCGTCGAGGCCGCCGCCGCCCTCAGCCGAATGATGCCAGCGATCACCGGGCAGCTCGTCGACGCGCTCCTCGATCCAACGCGCCCCGCCGTGCTGCGGCGCAGGATTCCGAGGCTCATCGTCCAAGCTCCGCGTCCGCGGGCCATCCTCGCGTTGACCATGGCCCTCGACTGCGATTCTTTCGGGGTGCAGTTCGCCAGCGCTAGGGCGCTCTTCAACGTGACGGCGGGGCAGCCTCCGATGCTCGCATTCTCCGGCGCGATCTGGGAGGCTGTACGCCGCGAACTCGGGCGACACGCGCCCGCCAGCGCGCTGCGCAAGCGCCGCCAATACCTCTATGCGCTCATGGGGAGCGTCGTCGATCGTGAGCCTCTGGCCATGGCGCTCAACGCCCTGGGCGGCACCGACTCGCACCTACGCGGCACCGCCATCGAGTACCTGAGTGGCGCCCTCCCCGAAGACGTTCTGGCGTCCTACCTCGCGCTCGTCGGCGTGGAGTACTTCGGCGGACGCTGACGGCCCCGCCGAGCGTGGTGGAAGGGTTTTCGTCACGCTACTCCGGCGATCCCGCGCGGGCAGGCAGCTAGCGCGGCTGACGAGTCCCGCCTCGGGCTCGTTCAACAAGCGTTGCAACGCCGGTCTCCGCGCGGAGAACGAAGTGAGCCGTCCTCCGCCGCCGCGAAAACGCTAGATCGTTAGCCGGCATCAGAGGCCTCAAGTCCACACGCTGCGAGCAACGCGCTACGGACTTCGCTCCATTTTGCGTCTCGCAGGCGAGCAATTGCAGGCCCCAGACGGTCGCGTTGCGCGAGCGAGACATGATCGAAGTTCAGCGCGCAGGATACCGGCATTCCGTCTTCTTGCGTGAGAAGCACTTCCGTTGAGAGACCGCGAATTGTTCGCGTGACAGGCACAACAATGAGCTCGTTGAGATGCTCGACAAGCGCACTGCGCGTAGGAATCAATACGGGGCGGCGCTTGTCGGGAAGGCGAAACGTGTACCACCGCAGGTCACCGCGATTCACTTAAAGTCCTCCCAGCCTTCAGCGTCCCATTCGAGCGGGTTCGCATCGCTCGAGAACTCACCCTGACCTGGAGGACAGGCCTCGTACAGCGCTGCATCACGCTCGGATGCTGCGAGAATCAGATGAACGAGTCGTTCGCGCTCCTTGGGCGCCAGGCGAGCAACCAGACGCAGAAGATCGTTGGCCGTCAACGGTTGCGACACCGAGGGAGTCTACCAGTGCCCGTCGACAAGAGCCAGGACCAGTGGGCCAGGGCAGCTATCCCTCGGAACCCGGCGTGATTGCGTCCGCGGGGAACCCACCAGCCTTCTGTTCCGCCCCATTGTCCTCGATCGAGACGACTGGCAGAAGCGAGACGAAGCTGTTCGCGCGAGCCAGCACACAGTCGACGTCCGGGCTTCGGCAGACCTCGGTGTGTAGCCTCGCTGAGTCCACTCACGCCGAAAGGTTCCCGCGCAAGTCTTTCTGGCCTGCTCGGTCCAACGGCTTGGGCTTCAGCTGCAGCCCAGCAGGATACGGCTAGACCTAGAAGCCATCAAGACCAAGGGCGTGCTACTTCAGCACGCCCTTGAGGCAGGCGCTTTCCAGTCAGAAAGCCGCCAGCTGCAAGCCCGAGTTAGCCACCGATGCGTAGGACCTGTCCAGGGCGTGCCGTTTCAAGACACTTGAGGATGAGTGGGACGACGGGAATGAGATCCGGGAGCCTGTTCGAGCGCGCAGCCATAACAACGACGGCGAACGGCAAATCCACGAGATGCTGCTGATAGGCGAGATTGCTGTCCACTGTGACGAAAGCGTCAATGTTGCCCGCTGCTGCGCGCAAGAGGTCTCCGTTCTTCTTCCCGGCCCATCCCGCTTCAGGCACGGTGATAACCTCGTGACCTCGAAGCTGTCCCTTGAGGCGTCGAGGAAGACACTCGTCAAGCAGAACGCGCATAACCGGTCAATGCCTCACTCGCGATCTGAAGTACGGCAGCAACCTGCTCGCGGCCCACGGTGGGAAAGTCATCCATGAAGTCGTCGATTCGGTCGCCTGCCATCAGGTAGTCCATCAGCGTGGAAACGGGCACTCGGGTTCCGGTGAAGCATGCAGTACCCGAGAGAATGTCGGGGTCCCTGAGAATGGACGATTGAGGAAAGGTCATGACGGCATCCGTTGTTGCGGAAGTCTAGCGTGACCGACTGTCGCGCGCAGCGATCGGAATTTTCCGAGCGATTCCGACGGGTATGCGGTGCGACATGCGCTATCCGATCGCCCGAAGCAGCGGAAATGGTGAGGCGTGCCGTGTGTGAGTCGGGAGCCTTTACAGCGGCCCGGAGGCGGAATGGCGAAGGCATGAAGGTGCCCGCCCGCTGCGCTCAGACAGTGCCCGACAGCCAGGGCCTCTCGCCCTGGTTTCCGAGCTTGAATGACCGGGTCATCTCCTGGGTGACGAGTTCGCAACTGACGGTCTCACTGAGTGGGGAGTGCTAGCGCGTCTTCGGCCTCAAACCGTCTGGACTTCGCGCTGTCTCGTCGCAATAGGGAAGAGCGCCCCGATCGATTCCCCCGCCTCCGTGGGAATCCAGACGCGCCTGGATTCAGTGTGAGTTCCGCTGCTTCTGGAGCTCATGCGACTCCCGGTTGCGAACTCTGGGGTGCTGTTCCTTCGTTCGCCGCGACCTGCGATGGCCACGACGAGAAGTTGAACCGCAACTTCGGCGCAAGTCAACTCTGGGGGCTTGGCGCGTGGCTAACGGATTAGCAATAACCTGCAGCGCCAACAGTACCATCGGAACCCGACCCGTGG
>CAYRKE010000224.1:0-12005 GCA_964424695.1 uncultured Polyangiaceae bacterium | reverse complement strand
GCCTCGTGGGCGAGGCGGCTTGCGCAGCGGGTATTCTGGGGCCGTGAACGCGTACTTCTCATGGTTCTCTCCGACCTCGCGGTAAACGCTCTCTCACGCCCTGGCCGCTCGCAGCTCTACGATCGCCTGCTGCATGTCGCCCGGGATCGGGGTCTCGAAACGGAGAAACGTGGACGTGGTTGGATGCACGAACCCGAGTGTGCCCGCGTGAAGCGCCTGCCGACCGAGCGCTTCCGCGACACCACGGACTCGCTCCGGAGCAGCCCCCCCCCCATACAACAAGTCGCCAAGCAGTGGTGTCCTCGCGCGTTCGCTCAGGTGGACTCGGATCTGGTGAGTGCGGCCCGTCTCCAGCCGGCAGCTCACCAAGGCCGCCGCCCCCCCCGCCAATACCTCCTCGACACGAACGTGGGTGACCGCAAGCTTGCCCTGCGTCGTCTTGGAAGTGAACCTGAGGCGGGACTGCGGGTGGCGCGAGTACAGTGAGCGGATTTCTCCTCCCGTGGGCACACCAACGGTGATCGCCCAATAGCGCCGCTCCACGGTATGAGCAGCAAGCTGCGCGCTCAGCGCCTCACGTGCTGCCTCGGTCTTCGCGACCACCAGCAGGCCGCTGGTGTCTTTGTCGATGCGGTGGACCACACCGGGGCGAAGCGGAGAGCTCGGATCGCGAGGGTCGACCGGCAGCCGAGCGAAGCCAGGCCGGGCAAGCAGCCCGTTGATGAGCGTTCCATGGGAATGGCCACGCGCGGGATGGACGACCATCCCGGCTGGCTTGTCCACTACGATCAGTTGTTCGTCCTCGAACACCACCACGATCGCAACTGTCGGGTCCGGCTCAGCTCGACTCGAAGGGCGCACGCCCGGCTCGACGTCGATCACGTCGCCGGGTCCAACGCGATCCCGCGCCCGAAGAGCCACTCCGCTTCGGGAGACCCGCCCCTCTTCGATCCAAACCTGGACCGTGGCCCGTGATACCCCCTCGACGAGGGAGGCGATCACCTTGTCGACCCGCTCCTTCGGGTGCTCCGCGGGGAGCTCGAACCGAAGCGACGACGTCAAGTCGGACTCACCACAGCGGGCTGCGAATGTGCGACTTGGACTTCACAAGGATATCCACCAGCGCCCGATCGTAGTAATTGCGTCGATAAAGCTCTGGGGCCACACGGCTCTTGTAGAGGGCTCGGCCCTCCTCAACCTCCTCAGCAAGCTCCTCGAACAAGCTGTCCTGTTCGATGCCACGAATGATCTTGTCCTCGTTGTAGAGGGAAAGGTCGCTGGCGATTGCTCGGGCGAGGCGTCGGGCGGCCTCTTCAGTCTGAATCAGCGGCATCTTCGGGAAGGCTCCTTGTCGGTCTCCTATTATCGCCCGCCACCCGATACGCTGTCAAAATGCCCAAGCACCCCAGGCGGAGCGCCGGGTCGTAGGCTCGGGGTCCCCTCGGCGCGGAAGTGGGTTAGGAAGCGACAAGCGCCTTCCCCCGAGAAGAATGGGGCGCTCGCGAACTTCGAGCGACGGCCGCCTCGAATGCTTGCTTCAACCCCTGGAAGGGAGCCCTGGAGGGGGCTCTCCGCCCTGCGCCGCGGCGGACCAGGCCCGCAGCGCGGCGAAGGGTAGCGCCGTAACCAACGGCAGTACGGCCATTCCGTACCGTGCGGCGCCGAAAAACAACGCATGAACCGCGGCCGTCGCCCCAATCGCGATGCAGGTGGCACCGACCGCAGGCGTCTTCCATCCGCCCGCGCTCCAGGCCCAGCCCGCGATGAGCAGGAGCGCCAGCCACGCAGCCGGCCCAATGACCAACAAGCTCGCGAGGGTCAAGCCGATGCGAAGCCGTCGACTCAGCCCAGACCGAAACGCCAGCACCAGCGTGCAGCCCAATAGCACGCCGCGCTGAACGATAGCCTCGACGACCGCGAACCCCTTGCCGACCCGATCCCCCACCAGCGCGGGGTTGGATGTCTTGAAGTACCCGAAGGGAGCTCCAACGTCGTCGAACGTGGCGCGGAGTTTCTTGGGGGCAAGCGCCAACCACTGCACAGGGGCAGATGCGATGCGTCTCAAGCCGGCCCGGTAGAAACACTCGTCCTTCGCCACCTCACCGAACACGTCCCGGCACTCGGCCGGTACCCCAACCTGGTCCACGCTGATCCACCTGCCATCGCCCGCGGGCGCCGTGCCGATCAGCAGGTTCCATCCCTTGTTGGCGCTCACCAGGACACATTGGTCCATTCGCCGGCAGTTGCGCAGGCTCCAAGGTGCAACGACCAGCAGACACCCCGCAGTCACGAGTGCAGCCGAGCCCAATGCGCGGAGCGAGCTCGATCCAGACCAGCGAGCGCGACACCATCCGAGTGCGGGCGCCAGGAGCAGCAGTTGCGGCCGAACCAACACCGCCAGACCGAGAAGTCCGGCGAGTGCCACCCCACGCGCGCCGTCTACCCAGCGGCGCCCCAACGGAACTGCCAACCAGCACGCCCCAACAACGAGCGCGGCCGCACTGCCCTCGGTCATCACGGCCGCGGTGTAGGCAACGAGCGTTGGGTGGAGCGCAAGACCCAGCGCGGCTGCATTCGCGGCCCAGCGGGACGACCGATACGCGACCAGCCGCTGAAGCCAGTAGACGGACAGAGCTCCGAGCACCGCGTTGAGGAGCATGGCGGACCGCGGGTGGCTGCCGAACGCAGCGTAGAAGAGACCCATCAGCGCCGGGTAGCCCACGGGGTAGTGCGCGGCAAAGGTAACCGCGCCGTCGGGCCAGACCCACGTGTAGCCCTCGCCCGCCGCAATGCGGGTCGCTACGGCGTGGTAAAATCGGCCGTCTTCTGCGGCGGGGAAGCGGCCCCCCGCCCACATTGCGAAGGCAGCGCGGACCCCCAGACCGACGGCGCTGCACCACAGGGCGTCCAGGTGTGGCGCGCTGAGAGCGCGTCGCCAGACGCCCAACCCCAATGCGAGGTTCACGGGAACGCCTGAAGAAGCTGGGTGCCGAGCAGATCGGAAACCAGTTCGCAGACCGGAAGCCCCACGACATTCGTCCAGGATCCGTGAATCGACTCCACGAGGAACGACCCAATGCCCTGAACCGCGTAGGCGCCAGCCTTGTCGAGCCCCTCGCCCGTTTGGGCGTAGCGGCGGATCTCCAGGTCCGTCGCCGTCCGCATCCGAACCTCCGAGGCAACGGTCCGCTCCATCAGGGGCACTGGCTCTCCCTGGCGGGCCAGCGCGTAGCGCGTGTGCACGACGTGGACGCGCCCCGCGAGCCTGGAGACGAGCATCTCCGCCTCTTGCTCATCGACGGGTTTGCCGAGAACCTGCCCGTCGAGAAGGACGATGGTGTCCGCGACGAGCACCGCCGCATGCGCGCGGGGCTCTGCGGAGAGGCGATCCATGACGGCCTCGAGCTTGTCGCGCACGACGCGTCCAAGATAGCGCTCGTGATGTTCGCCCGGTTCTTGGTCTTCGCTCACGTCTGCCGGCAGGACGACAAAGGGGATTCGGAGCCCCGCAATGAGATCGCGGCGGCGCGGCGAGGCAGACCCAAGGACAAGGGGAGATTCAGCGGAAATCGTGCTCATGTCGGCTCAGAATATGCGTTCACCGACGTAGATCGAGTCACCTGCCTGAAGCAGGATGTCTCTGGCGCGTCCGTCGATGATCGAGTCGACGTCAACGGCGACGGTAACCGTGCGGCTTCGCGTGGTGCGGGTGATTCTTACGGCATCGCTCCTGGCGATCGAGGTAAATCCCCCCGACATGCTCAGCGCTTCCAGAAGTGTCATCCCCGATGTCAGCGGGATCTTGCCGGGCTTCTGCACCTGCCCGAGCAGCGTCACCCGCTTGCTGGCGTACTCTCGCACGCTCACGATGACGCTCGGGTCGGTCAGCACGCGCGAACGCATCAGCTTCTCGCGGATCAGTTCCTGTACTTCCTGAGGTTCCAACCCTGCGACGAGCATCCGATGGATGTAGGGAAAGTCGACCGTGCCGTCCGACGCTACTTGGTACTCGTCCGGCAGGTCGGGCTCGCCGACGACCTTCAACTGGAACACATCCCCCGGCCCGAGAGTCGCGCTCTCCACGGGTGCGGGCAGATCTGGCTGTCTGGCCTCTGGAGTCGAGCTGCACGCTTGAAGCCCGCACGCCAAGATCAACACAAGCGCCCCAGCACCGAGAGGTACAAAGAAGGCGGGGTACTGAGTGCTGGTCACTGGCACGAGTGATGTCACATGAACCAGCGGCCGCCAACCCAAAGCTGAAGACGCGAGTACGCGAGGTCGTCACCGAAAGGCCGGGAGTTCGGGTCGGCAGGATCGGCTTCCACGAAGAGCTGGTTCTTGCTGGAATTGATCTCGTAGCTCACGCTGGCAATCGCTGCGATCGTCCGCAGGACGCGGTACTCTGCAGCTACCAACAGGTCGTATCGCGTCTCGGGGTTGAGCTCGATTCGGTTCTGTCGAAGGTAGAACGCCGGATGGCTGATTCGACTGATACCGACCTGCGCCTTCAAGACGATTCGCCCTCCGAGACCGTAGTCAAGACCAGAGTAGCCTCGAGTGCGCTCGTAGTAGTCTCCAAGGTAGCTATTAGCGTAATCCCGCACCGCGCCCGCGAATAAGGAGGAGATACCAACAGTGGTGTCGCCGGGCCGAAGCTGCGGCTGGGGCTGAAGGAAATACTTGCCCTCCGCGGTCAGAACCAGGCCATCATAGTTGTGGACCTCGGCGTTGCCGACTTCCCGACGGTAGGTCGCGGCCCAGCCTGCGGCCCCAACGAGGGAAATGCGGTTGCTGAAATGCGTGTTGAGCCCCAACCGGGTCTGAATCGAATCCCCGTGGTTCTGGTCCGTCGAGAGGTACTGATAGCGGAGGAAGGAATACTGACCTTCGTAGAAGAACGCCGTTCGAGGAAGGAAACGGAAACTCCCCCGAGTCTGGATGGCCTGCTCGAAGTTGTTCAGCTCCTGAAATGTCTTCCGGTACCAGTTGTAGCGGAACAAGTATCCCAGACGCCAACGCAGCACGCCTCCGAGGGGCCGCCAGCTGACCCCAGCGCCGAAGCTTGCGGTCTCCCGTTCCCACCCTAGGAGCGGGTCATCGCTCCCCGAAGGCTCGGAGATGCGCAGGTATTCGACGCCGATATCGCCACCCCAGATGCGTTCTGGAAGGATGCTGAGGTTCGAGGCAATGCCGAGATCCAAGCGTCGCTGCTCACCAGAATTCACGGGCTCACCGCCCGTTGACAGCATCTCGCTGTAGGCGGCATAGGTGGAAGCGCGCAGCACGAGCTTGGGTGGCAGAGCGAGATCCTGTCCACTCGCTGGGTCGGTGGGGGGGGTTACCAGACTCAAGGAAGGCGTCACCCGAAAACGCCACGCGTGCACGATGGGAGCTTCGGCAGAAATGACTTCCCCATCCTCCTCGAGATCGACGCCCGATCGCCGAAAGTAGTTGGAGTCGTAGCCGACCTCTGCGTTCACAGCGGGGTGCAGCTCGATGCCGCCCAGGCGGAGCCCCGCTTCGTCTGCTCTCCGCTGGCCGACACCCAACGGTATGGCGGACTGTGCGTAGGCATTCGCGACCACACTAGCAGCCGCGAAGACCGTCGCGAGTATCAACCGAAGCAGGCGCATGGGGCTTACGCTGGGCGAGCTAGCTCTCCTAAAACCTGCGCCATGTTAGGTCGTAGGGCTAGTAAGTGGAGGCGGGAGTAACACCACATCCGAAGGGGGAAAGAAGCCGGCATCCTCTGGGGAGACGCCGGGACCCACGTGGTAGATCTCGTTCGGCGCCTCAGGGGGCAGCCCCGGATCGATAGTGAGCTTGAGGTCATTCTCCCCGATAAACCCCATGTCCTCGCCTACGCACTGGTTGGCTTCGGATGCGAGCGAGACCGCGCGCCCTTTCAGCACCCCGATGATGGCCGCTTCGTGCTTCATGCGGTCAGCGTCCGATTGCGCAACCCCCACCCGCAGCAAAGCCAATCGCTCGGTTGCCGAGGCAATGGCAACCTCCGCCTGGTCCAACTTGTCGCTGAGACAGAGGACCTTGATCACATCCCGATCGTCACGGGCGCTGTCGAGGAGCGCGCGAATGCCGTTCGGAACCAGCTTCATCTCCTCGAGCTGAGCCTCGGCTGTCTTCAGCAGATCCCTCGGTTGTGCGTTCTCTGGCGCATCGGCAGTGACCTGTGCCGGCTTCTTGGCGCCGGAGTCCTGAGCAGCGGCAGCACCTGCCAGTAGTGCTGGAAGGAACGCAACCACGAAGAAGGATTGTCTCGGCTCAAGCATCAGTGTCCCCAAGCAACCCTCGTCAACCAGAAGGCCAGGCCAACACTCTATAAGTGCCAGAAATTGCTGTCAATGCGACGACTTAGTCAACAGGGTCACGAGCCTGGGATCGCAACCGACGAGGCCGGACACCCAATCTTGCTGGCCACGAGCCACCGTGACTCACTGCTTCACGAAGGTCACGGGCACCTGAATAACGGAGGTCCCTCCCTCGGGAGGTGCGAACTGAGCGGCCGCGGCCCGAGCCTTGACGCAAGCGACCGCCGAGCCGAGATTGCCACTCGGCGACGCGCTCACGCTCAACACCTCGCCCCCTGGCCCCACTTTGATGGTCAGCATGATCCGCCCTTGAGCGTCCGGATTCGACTGCAGCTCGCGATTGAAGCATGCACGGAATCCAGCCCGCATGCCGGCAACCACGCGGTCCGCGTTGCTGACGGTGCCCCCTGCGACAGTGGCTCCCCCAACCGTGGCGGTACCCTTGGGCCCCTGCACCTTCTGTTGCTTCCCAGCGGTATCGGCCGTGCCCTCGCCCTTGCCCGTCGACGCGATATTGGCCAGCCCACCGCCAACCTCACCCGGCCGAATGGTACCGCCACCCGATCCCAGGCGAAGACCGCCAATCGCTTCGCCCGAGACGCCGGCCGCGCTCGCCGCAGCTTGATCCAGCAGCCCCGTCGCCACGTCGCTGCCCTCCAGAACGCCAGCCGTAGCTGGCCCCTGCCCCACCAGACCACCCACGGTGGCGAGCTCGAGCGAATCGAGTTCCCGGCTGAGCGCCGCGGCCTGCGCCGTTGACATGGCACCCGACGACTTGCCGGCGCCCCCGGCCTTGCCCCTGCTTTCCTGCTTGGCCGCGGGCTGAGAAGCCGTTTCCTCCGCCTTGCTGTCGGCCCGCTCGGTCTGCTCGATGGGCGGTGGAATCGGTAGACTCTTCACCGATTCGACCAGGCCCGCGACACTGCGCTCCTCGTCCACGATGGGATCGAGCCAATCGGAGTAGAGCGCACCGATAAGCAAGAAATGGATCAAGAAACTGAACGCCGCGAGCACGGTCGTCGGCCAGTCGATCCCGGTGCCTCCGCGCATCACCGCTACCGGAAGCTGCGGCTTCGGTTGGACAGGTGGAGGAACGACGAACTGGAAGAGGAAGGTCGTGTCACCAATGACCAGCTTGCCTCGTGAGTCGTCGGACAGCCGGATCTGGTAGGAGTCTCCGCGGCGCCGCTTCGCGCGACCTTTGAGCATCGCCAAGTCGCTGATGCCCGTCGGAAGCGCAATCCGACCGCTCATGCTGTCGGTGAAGTTGAGACAGTACTCGTCCCCCACCACCTCGAAGAGGGTGAACGCCCCAGGTATGCTGCGGGCGCTCACGACGAACATGCTCTTTTCGCTGGGACCGACCGTTACGTCGACGCGGTGTTTGATGACCCGCTCTTCGACGACTCGCCCTGCCTGGACTACCCCGATGCGGAGTACCTTGGGCCCCGCTGCAACCACCGCCCGCATCACCGCAGTCATCTGGCCAGGGCGCGGCGTGGGGTTACCAGGGTGGAGCTGCTGTTCCGTCATCCGCGGTTCCTCCGGAAAGCCACCGCCCCCTCCTGCGGAGCCGATGACTCGTGGGCCGCATGGCGGTTGGTCGGACCGTTTCGCGAACCCGCCCGCAGCGTAGCGGTTCTCTGCGTCCCAATCCACTCCGCACACAACCGCACGAGATACCGGACCACCTTGATCCTGCGCACTGGCTTCCGCGACAACGGCTCTCCCGCAACGCGCCCCTGGACCAACCACGCAACCGACCGTTTCCGCATTTCGGCGCAACGCCACGGTCTTCGCGCTGCCTGGTAACCCCCATCGTCCCCCGCGAGACAGGTCAATTGGCCGACCTCTCCACACAAGCGAACCGGGAGAGGACCTCGACGGAGGTTCCGCAGGGCCTTGCTCCTCGTGCTCTGCGATCCCCGCGCGGACGGACGACAACCTCTGATACTCGAACAACCTCTGATGCTCGAATGTGCCTGGCAAGGCGACCGCCACCCCGTTCGCTTGGAATCGTCCGCCGAGGCCTCGCGCCAGGCACTCTTCTGCCTGATTTCAGTCGCGACGGTCGACGGTGTGAAGAGCTGAGCCCGCGAGTGGCCCCGCTCCGGAGTACCCCACATGATGCGATGTCCTGCGAGCCGCGATTACTGGTTCCTTGGTTCGGCGTTCCTCATCTTGGGCTGCTCAGGCGGCGGCGGAGAGAGCTCGAGCACGGGTGGAACGGCTCTGACGGAGCAGGGCGGCTCCAACGCAGGGATCGGGGGATCGCCCGCCGGCGGTACCGAAGGCCTCGCGGGCCCCACAGGTGGCGCCGCTGCCCAGACCGGTGCGGGACTCGGTAGCTCAGCCGATGCAAGCGGAGGGAACCCGCCGTCGGGCGCCGCAACCGCCGGGGGCACCTCGACGGGGGGGTCAGCAGGATCTGGCGACAACGCGAACTCTGGGGGCAGTTCGAGCGGCGGAAACCCCGGCGTGGGAGGCAGAGCAGGGCTTGGGGGGGCGCCTGGCGCAGGAGGCGCGCCGAGCTCGGGCGGCACGGCCAGCACCGGGGGGCACGCGAGCTCGAGCGGCACGGGAAGCACCGGGACCGGCGGAATCACCGGAACCGGCGGAGCTCCGGGGGGGACCACGGGTAGCGCGGGGCAGGGCGACACTGGAGGAAGCGCGCCCGGGAGCTGTGATGAGGGCAGCGCCACCACCGCGTGGGCGACGAGTTGCCCCACCGCGCCGACGATCTGCACCTCCGGGACGTGGGTCGCGGGAGGTCCGGACCCCGACCATTCGGGATTCGCGCTAAAGGCCGAAACGACGCACTTCGCCGTGTACTCGGACGAGGACATCTCGACTGCCACGGCAGAATCCGCCGCGAGCTACCTCGAAGACACCGTGTGGCCGAGCTACTTCGGCTCCCCCATGTTCATGCGGGAACCGCTCTGTGCTGAGACCACCAAGACCAAAGCGAGCATCCACGTACATTCGGACTGGGGGCTCAGCGGAGGGGCGTGGAGCTCGACCCGTATGGGGATGTGGATCGGAACTGGAGGCCTCAACGACCATTGGGGGTTGGCGCACGAGTTCATGCACGCGGTGCAGAGCGTCCAGGGCGGAATGTCCTGCAATCGCGAGAACACCTGCGGCTGGATCTACGAGAGCCACGCCAACTTTGCGCCCCATCAGCTCCCCGAATACCGCGATGACGTGCATTGCTCGGAGCTCATGGTGAACACGCCCCACGTGTACCTCGGCAGCACGCGTAACCGGTACTGCAACTGGCAGTTCCTGGAGTACCTCAAGGACAAGTACTGCTACAGCGCCGTCAACGAGATCTGGACGGGATCACCAAGCGACAGCCCCTTCACGGCCATCATGAACGGCATGGGCTGGACGCTCGCCGAGCTCGGTGACTTCATGGCCGAGTGGGCAATGCACAACATCACCTGGGACTACCAGAATCCGCCTCCCACGAGCGGCGGCAGCCAGGGGGAAGCCTACCGCCGCGCCTACGGGGACATCACGAGCACGTCGGCGGCCGAGCGCCGGCTCCGCCTCACCAAGGTCGAACCCCTCGACCCCGACTATCCGAGTCATCGTCGATTCGTGTCGCCCCATTATTGGGCGCCGCAGCGTTTCGGCTACAACGTTGTCCGACTGTTTCCCGAGCCCGCCGCCACCAGCGTGACCGTGACCTTTCGGGGCGTCACTTCTGGTAGCGTCGACCCGGACTTTCGTTGGGGCCTCGTCGCAACGGATCCCGAGATAACCACGGCTCGCTACAGCGCGGTACAGCGAGGCACAGACGGTGCTCTCACCTTCTGCGTCGATTCTGGGGAATCCCTTTTTCTGGTGGTCATGGCGACGCCGACCGAGTTCCAAAACATCGTCTGGGATCAGGAGTACACGACGATCGCCCGCTATCCCTACATGATCGAGCTCGCCGGAGCCTGGCCGGAGGGCTTCCAGAACGGCGAGCAGGATGCCTGTCCTGCGGGGCTCACCCGAACCACGAACGGGGGCGGCTGTGCCCCGGCGGGCACCACGGCATACGTGGGACCGTATGCCACCGTGTTGAGTGGCGCCACCGTGAGTGGCGATGCCCGTATCGAGGACCATGCCGTCGTGGTCAGAGGCACGGTGTCTGGGGGCACGGTCGGTGCGCTCACCATCGTGGGCACCACCAACAACGCCTTCACCATGAACAGCGGAACGGCGATGACCATTTTCTATCCGCTCGGCTTCTTCGAGGCCGGACAGGGGTTGTCGGGCGGCACCCTCATCGGCGACGTCGAGTACCGCGGGCAGGGACTGAGCCGTGCGAGTGGCAGCTGCTCGGGCTTCGTGGACAGCGCGACCTGTCTCGCGACTGGCCGGGACTCGACGCCTGTTCCCCCGTACGCCTGGCGCGACTGACGAAGCGGGCGCCTCTTAATCTTGGCGTCTCGCGCCGAGACCATGTCCCCGAGGCGGCTGGGGCTTCGCGCTGACAGACTCGGCTGACGACCGGTTAATGGCGTGACAGTCTGGCGCGTCGACCCTGAGCAGCTTCGCACTCGACGGACGGCGCCGGTCGCGGGTCCGATGGGGAGTAGTCGTCCCGGATCTCGGGCGCGCACCCCCTCGACCTCGACACCGTAGCCGCTCGCGGAGGGCGAGCGCACGGCAGTCGGGACTGTAGGGATGACCACACGAGAGGAGAACTGAGCGAGTGAAAACCAAGACAGCCACTGGGGTGACGGGCAAGCGAGCAATCCTCGCCTTCATGAATCGTCGAGCATGCTCGGACACGCTCTTCAGCGTCCTCGACCGCGCCTTCGATCCCTCGTCGGAATCCAAGGCGCTCAGACCGCGAGATCGCAAAACCGAAGAGCGCGCCGCGCAGCCCCTGGCAGGCGGGCTCATGACGCGCGGCTACCAATGCGGCATGATTTGGGGGGCGACTCTGGCCGCTGGCGCCCAAGCCTATCGGATCCACGGGGCGGGACCGCAGGCAGAGACTTCAGCCGTCGTCGCGGCTCAACGGATCGTGACATCCTTCCGCAAGTGCAATCGCTGCATCAACTGCTCCGAGCTCACCGCGCCGGATCTGAGTTCGCCCGTGAAGCAATTCACGTACTTCGTCTTGAAGGGCGGAACCGTAGGCTGCTTCCGAATGGCTGGCAGATATGCCCCGATTGCCTTCAGGGAGGTAAGCGACTCGTTCGCCACGGCATCCGATCAACACCCTGAAGTGCCCTGCTCGCCCGTGAGTTGCTCGGCGCTGCTCGCACAAAAGGCCGGCGCCTCACCAGAACACACGGTGATGGCGGCAGGGCTCGCGGGCGGGATCGGCCTCTGCGGCGGCGGTTGTGGGGCACTCGGTGCCGCGCTCTGGCTCGCCGGCATCCGTGAGCTGGACGAAGGTCTCGATGGATCCTTGTGGGATTCGAAGGTCTTCCAATCCAAGGCGGAGGCGATCTTCAGTGCTTTCCTTGGGGTGAGCGGCCACGAGTACGAGTGTTCGGAGATCATCGGTCGCAGGTTCGAAGATCTGAGCGACCACGCCAACCATGTGCGGAGCGGCGGGTGCGCGACGATCATCGAGACTCTGGCAACAGAATGCGCCTCGGGATAAGCGTGGTCGGGACAAGCGTTGTCGGGACAAGCGTTGTCGGGACAAGCGTTGTCGGGACAAGC
>CAYRKE010000223.1:4303-12042 GCA_964424695.1 uncultured Polyangiaceae bacterium | reverse complement strand
GCGACACAGAAGCTTCAGCTGGGAGCCGAGAACCCCCGTTCGCCGCTCCTCCACTTTCCGCGTCTCGTCAGGGGTGGCTGGATCAATGACATGAACCAGGCAAGCTGCTTCTTCGACTTCACGGGAGCGCCTGGCGGATACAAACAGTTTCCTGAGGAGTTCTTCCGCCAGCTGTGGGCCTGCGATCAGAAGGAACTCTTCAACGAGCTCACGACCCAGATGAGCGCCAATTTCGCGACCGCGGCGGCAGCCAAGATGGAGCCTCTCCAGGCCGCACTCTACGACGTCGGCAAGTACGACCCTGCGGATCACCTGGATGAGCTACCGGTCGAGCCCGGCAATGTGAACCACCGATTCGAGGCCAACGCGGAGAGCGGCCTCACGCCAGCCGTGCACCGCGCCATCTACAAGGTGGCGGCCACTCGCCTCTACACCGCGATGTCAGAAGGTGGCGTCGATCGGCGTCTCAGCACAGAGAAGCTGACTCTTCTTGGCCGCGCTCTGCACACGGTGCAGGACTTCTACGCCCACACCAACTATGTGGAGCTCCTCCTGTGGCGAATGGCCAGCCAGAACCGGCTGCGGCAACCCATCGTCGCCCGCTGCAACAGCCCTGCTGACTTCCTCGAACCGCACAGCCTTGCCCACAAGCGCTTCGTGCTTCGTGGGACCGGGGACTCCGGCTGGAATCCCGCAGACGACGTATTCTTCGCCTATCGCGCTAGCCCCGATGAGACGCCGCTCACAGGTGGGGAGTTCGACACGCTCGACACCCTCTACACGATCCTGGGTGTCTACAGGCGCCAGCTCATGGCCGTGGGCGAAGACAGTAACCAAGAGGATCTCCTAATCTCGCTGATCTTTGGCGTGGTGGATCTTCCGAGAAAGAACCTCATCCGGTTCCTGCTCAAGGTGTACGACGCCTACAAGACCGTGGTCGAGGGTATCGGGCAGTACGCGCGGCAGGCCGCCATCAAGCTCATCGAGACTGAGCTCGTCGCGCACTTCCCGGCCAAGGCAACTCAGGTACGCAGCGTCTGCGCCGTGCTCGAACAGTACGACAGTGCGGACGCGAATCGGTGGGCTCGGGCGGGCAAGCTTCTCTACCTGCAACATGTGATCGAACTGCGGCTCCTCGAACGGTTCAAGGGGCACACCGGGGCCTCGCCGCTGCGGCTACCCAACCACTCTCTGCTCGCCAAGGACTACCCCGCGGCTGACCCAGTCGACGATCTTCGGTTCAACGTGGCGTGTCGCCTGGCGGCAGGCGCCTCAACGGATCTCATTGCCGCTTTCTTCAGCGGTGAAAATGACTACCAATCGATACTTCTACGCCACGTGGTTCATCCCTCGCGACATTCGGCCGATGATCTCGAAAAGCGAATCGGCGTCGTTGGCCAGTACTGTAGCGCATATTGGCGCGACACCTACTAGGCTTGATGTTCAGTCTGAATCGTAGACGTTGGAGGAGCCATGAAACGAGACCTCGGCAATGCCTGGAGCGCGCTGCTGGCGCTGGTCGTGCTCGCTGCTACTGGGTGTCACTGTGGCCAGGAATGCGCACGCTGGCCCGAGCATCAGGGCGTGGATGCCTACGAGAAGGGGGCCGAGCAGGAGATGCTGGCGTCGCCCGAGCTGCAAGACTTCGCGGGCCGCGCCGAGGGTGCACCCGACAAACAGACCTACTGCCGAGACTTCTATCAGACCAGCATCCGCAACCGCTGGTGTCTCGAGGCTGCCCGCAAGTGGTCCGACGGCAGCGACTGTTGTCACGGAACCTTGGCCACCGAAGCCGTCGAACGACCCGACGACCAGCTGGCACGCTGCAAGAGTCTGGTGGACGCTGAGATTGATCGGTGCGGACGCCGCCTGTATTCCGTGGTTCAGGGGCGCGTTCAGGTCTGTGCGGCGGTCTCTCCCGAGTGAGCCCCGTCGGAGTCGGCGAGACGCGCGCGTGAAGCCGCGCATTCTTGGGCCAGCCGAAATGGTTCGGCAAGCCCAGACTGAAGCTCGGCTGCCCATGCGTTCAGCATGAAGTAATACCTACAGCCGTTCGAAGACAGAACCCCATACAATACGCAGAAGGAGGGCTCCCATCATGACCGTGACTCGTCTCGTGCCTTTGCCTCAGAACATGAACGCGGGAATCAAACCCGTGAGTCAAGCGACACTCCTTGCCCTGCTGGGAAACCCAGGGAGTGACTACGGGAACGATTGCGCCCCCGTCACGAACCAGTGGCTCGCGAAACTCATCGTCACCGAGGACGTGGGTCCCTTCCGCGTTACCGGCCTGAAGCCAGCCATTGACGATTTGAGGCTCATCTTCACTGAGGTAAAGGCTCAGCACCCGGATGTCTACTCCGCTCTCGGGTCGAGCGGCATGCTGTGCGTTCGCCTGATTCGCGGCTCGTCTGGGCTCAGCAGGCATTCCTGGGGAGTCGCCCTCGACATCAACCTCGATGGAGTGTTGGACTCGCCGGGGAACGCCCTCACTCAGGAGGGGCTCGCCCGAATCGCTCCAAATTTCAACACGCATGGCTGGTACTGGGGCGCGGCCTTCGGGCGCGAGGACGCCATGCACTTCGAGGTGGGAAGCGAGAAACTGCGAAGCTGGCACGACAATGGGGTATTCGAAGGCAGGGCGCCGCGGGTCCCTGACGATGAGCTGAGCGAGGGGGATCGAGGTCCCGAGGTGAGGGCGCTGCAAGAGCAACTGCGAGCCGCGGGACATGACGTCAAGGTCGATGGGGTCTTCGGCCCGGTGACGCGAGCTGCCCTGATGTCGTTTCAGGCCAGTCACGCCCTGCTTGCCACGGGGATCCTGGATGATGCCACACAGGCATCGCTCGCCGGGAAAGACGAGCAGGACGGTGTTCTGCGCCAGGGCTCTGTCGGTCCGGCAGTGACGGCATGGCAGACGTTTCTGCTTGCTCAAGGCTATTCCGAAGTGGGAGAAGCCGATGGAAGGTTCGGGCCTGCCACGAGACGAGCGACGAGCGCCTTCCAGAAATCCCATGGGCTCGCGGCCGACGGGGTCGTCGGGCCATTGACGCTGGCCGAGGCGGAACGGCACGCGACTCAAGGATCGCCCCCTGCGCCGCCGCCACCAGCCTCGGCGGAGCCGCTTCGGCGGCTTTCCAACCGGGAACTGACCGCGGACATCATTGCCCAAGCGACACGTCTCCTGCGGGAACACTATGGTGAGCCGATTGGCACCGAAATCCCATTCGTCAGTAGCGGGCAACGTTACATAGGGCGCCTCGAGTGGCACTACAACCAGCAGCGAGGGAAGCACAAGGGCTTCTCGACCTTCGTTCCCAAGGTATAGCGGCGGTTTCGGGTCATGTGCTGCGATGAAGCACCGCGCCACATCGCGTTGGCGCCCGGTCCGGCTTCACGGAGCGCAATGGTGGCGTCGAGGCGATCTCGGTCACAGGCCACGTCGGTGGAGTGTATCCCTTCGCGCTCTCGAGGTTAACGTTGGCCCCGAGCTCGAGCAGCGTCTGCAGCATCTCGAGCTGGCCTTCACGTGCTGCCTCTTCGAGCGAAGTGTGGCCAAGGTCGTTGGGGTTGGTCACGAAGGAGACGACGGTCATCATGGGGTGATACCAACGCATTGAGAGTCTGGCGAACAGGAGGAACCCATGAGCATGAAAAGGCTCGTGCTTGGCAAGGCGTTCACGTTGATGGAGTCTGGCCCCGTTGTGCTCATCACGACTCATGGCCGGAAAAAGGACAACGTCATGACGATCTCGTGGACGATGGTGAACGACTTCGCTCCGGCATTTGCGATCACCACCGGCTCTTGGAACCATTCCTTTGCCGCGCTACGCAAGACGAGGGAGTGCGTCATCGCGATCCCCACCGTGGATATGCTCGACACGGTCATCAAGGTGGGAACGTGTTCCGGCGCCGATACGGACAAATTTGGCACGCTCGCGCTGACCCCCATGAAGGGGAAGCATGTTGAGGCGCCCTTGATCAAGGAATGCCTCGCGAACATCGAGTGCCGAGTCGTCGACATCGTCAAGAAGCACAATATCGTCGTGCTCGAAGGTGTGGCTGCATACTATGATGCTGCGCGGAAGGAGAAGCGCACGGTGCATGCCGTTGGCGACGGTACGTTCATCGTAGATGGACGTAAGTTGAGCCGAAAGGCCATGATGCGTGAGAAGATCCCGGCCGGAGTCCGTTGACCCCCCGAAAACCAACCCAGCGCTTCGTTGCCGCGGCACGCAAACCTTCGTTCCATCGCCACTCGAGGTCCATCTCACGCGCGCAGGGTGGAGTCGACATTGCGCCGCTCCCAGTCTTTGCCCCCCCCTGCCCTCGGGGCTTGACCGGGAACGGCGCGGGCATACCGCTCCGGATCGGCTACTCGTCGTAGAGGGACTGGTGCTGCTGACGCATCAGATCCCTCACGGGATCCAGCTGATCGAAGGGGCGACCGTCAGCGATGGAGCACAGGAGCTTCAGGAACTCAGCATGCGTCCACGCGAGCGGGGTCGCGCTCCCGGTGCCCTTGCCTCGGGTCATGAACTTGGCGGGAATCGAGGCCGCATCCCAGATCTGCTCAGGGAGCATGTAGCCCTGGTTCGCCGATTCGACCATGGCTTCGAGGCATCGCTTCGCCTCCTCCAGGTTGCCGCGCGCCAGCTCGAAGTGCCCGCGCTCCCCGGTGAGCAGTGGCCAGCGCCTGCCACGGCCCGACGCGTCCCCGGTCCAGCCCGTGCCGTCATCGCGGTCGCCGTAGGTATCGCTTCCGTCTCCGGTCTGACCATCGACCCGCCCGTACCGATAGAAGTACGGTCTTCCGTCGATATCGATCCGGATGCAGCTATCCACGACCTGAAGGCTGCTAGCGATCTTCGAGCTCGTGGGCGACTTCACCCCGAGCCGCACCAGTTCGAGGAACCCGGCGTCGCTCACTTGCCGTATCCTGTCGAGACGCGCGTAGTACTCCCTGCCCGACTCGCTCACCCAACAGCGGGAAAGATCATTGGTCAGGATATCCAAAGCCTTCTGTCGATACCCAGCCCCGACGTCCCCCTCGTTTCGCTCGTCTGCCCAGGCGGCTGCAATGATCAGCGCAGCGACGACCGCGGCGATGGTGTTGGGCGAGAGCCCCCACTGCTCCTCCCACCGATCCTGCGTGTGGCTGTTCTGCCGCCCCATCAGGAACCTTGCAGCGTCCTTGACCAGGCCGGCGTAGAAGTCTTCGTTCACCCCGACCCCTGCCCGAGGCTCATGGGTCAGACGCCAAGCCAGAATGATGGCCATCGCAGTCTCGTCGAGCTGCTCGCCCCCCCAATACGGAGTGCCGTCGAGCCAGGTGTTCTGGGGCATGGAACCGTCCGACTCCTGCTGGACTCTGTCGAGATAGCGCAAGGAGTTGATGGCGGTCTCGTAGTCGCCCACCGCCATGGCGCCGGTAGACGAATGGTAAAGGTCGCGACCCCAGACCAGGTGGTACCCGCCAGCGTTGGAATCCCCGACGCAGTCTCCCCAAGGAACGCTCACTGAGGCGACACCGGCTCCGACAAACTTCTTGTCTTGGCACGCCTTGGTAACCATGGCGCTCACGTACGCGAGGTTCACCGTCTTCGCGTCGAACCCCTCAGTGATGGCCTTCAGGTTCCCGGCTTTGGACGTCCCTGATCGGCTGCGGCCCTCGAGGGTAGCAATGTGATTCCTCCACCCTTCCATGTACCGGCCAGCAATCGTCGAGAAGGCGCACGAGGAAACCGTATACGCACGTTCGAGCGCCTCGAACTCGCTCGGCCCGAACCCGAGCACCACCATGGCCTCCGGATTGTCCGGGGCAAGTTCGAGCTCGAAGAGGATGGAAATGTTGCCTCCGCTCGCCGCGGTACGCATGTCCTCGGGTCTGATGTCGCCGTTCCGCACCAGGATCTTCCAACCGTCGCTGGTGCCCACATAGCCGCAACTGTACTTGGGCCAACGCCGAGTCGCAGCCACGGCGCAGTACATCCCATTGTCCCAAGCCACGAACATCTGCTGGCCCCTGTGAGTCACGAACCTGCAGCTATCGTTCCACCCGGAGTTGCTCATGTGGGTGGCGAGCAAGCCGAAGACACGGTAGTTTCTCGCCGCGTCGGTCGCAGGCGTGTAGCGCATATTGACCAACACCGCGTCCTCGGTGGGGTGCGCCACCACGTCCATCGAGAGCTCGTAGCGCTCAAGCGATGCAGCGCCAGGCATGGAGCTCCGGTCGTAGTTGGTGATGCGGTAGGCCAGGCTACGAGGAATGCCATCGCTGCCCGGCTGCAGGGTATCCAGATACTCCACCTTCGAGTCCATGGTCTGCGGGTTGTTGAACTTGCCCGCCTCGTCCAACACCAGGAACTGGAAGTCGCGGATATTGGGGATGTCGAGCTTGGGGTAGTAGACCTCGTTGAGGATGCCGCGCGAATGGCAGAACCAGACCTTGCTCTCGGAGCCGGCTGCGGTGCCGACACCCGTCTTGGCGCCCGTCGTCCACAGAGGCGGCTTGCCCGGTCCATCGGGAGCCGGTACGACGATCGGGCCGAGCTCGAAGGCGTAGAGGTCTGGCGAGGGCGGGGTGAGGACGGTCTTCCCCTGGCGAGCATAGACGTTGTAGACGACCTTGACCGTGCTCTCGCTGAACGGTCCGATGCGCCCAACCCAGTAGGAGTTTGCGCCCAAGTTATACTGCCAGTTGCACTCCGCGTAGTGGAGGGGGTTCGCCTCATGGTCAGGAACAATGACCAGGCTCCTCGGGTCGTGGAGGATGTTCCCGCTCTGATCGAACTCCTGGTATGTGACCCAAACGCTCTGTCCCATTTCAACGGGCCAGGTACCGACGCGAATCTCGACGGGTGCGTTCGGATCGGTCGGATAGAGCGGGGTTCTCCCCGTAGGAACAGACTGAAACTCGTGCCATACGCTGCCGATCATGGTTTGCCTCTTCGATGATGGGTGCTGCTGAAATTGGCTCGGCGAGGGACCCACAGCCCTGCGCCAAGCCGCGCCGCCCCTCCGGTGACACGCGTCGGGGTCGACGTGAGCTCCACGTCCGTGGCTGGCTCGCAATCGCGCAGTCCCCCCCACCAGCATCGCCTTGTGTCTGAGTCAGTCTGCCCGCCGAGTGCCCCGAAGACGGCCTGTCTGGAGTGACGATGCTCCGAATAAAAGTCGCACGAGTTCGTCGGAATTCGCGCGACCCGACGGGCCGCCCTCGTTGCGCAACCGTCGGCCCGTTGGTGGACCGGCGCCGAAGGCCCCAAGTCGAGACGCAGGGACGATATGGCGAGTGATTTCGCAAACCTGCGCCCAACCCCACGCCGGGCCGCGGCGCCCTCGAGGCCGCCGATGGCCCCATCCGCCACGGAATTGCTGAGGTCTTCAGGGCTCCAAGGCGAGCGGCCACGCCTCATCACGTGTGATCGTTGACGATGGCCTGCGACAAGTGATTCGGTGACCGTCGATCCACTGGATGAGGACGAGCATGCGACGACACGAAGCCAGGGGTGGGCGACCAAGCGCTCTACACGTTGCGGCGAGGCGCCCAATGCTCGGTTTGGTCGCCTGCGTGGGGGCAGCCGCGGGCACCATTCCTGGCTGCGCGGCTCCGACAGTCAGCTTCGACGACTGCGAATGGGCATGCAGCGACAGAGGTGACTGTCCTGGTGACATGCTGTGCGACCGCGAGCTCTGCGTGCACCCGGGCCACGAGGGATCGTGCGACGCGGCAGGCG
>CAYRKE010000223.1:0-4203 GCA_964424695.1 uncultured Polyangiaceae bacterium | reverse complement strand
AGGCGGCTCCGTGCCACCCGAGGTCCCGATCGTCGCTCCGTTCGACCTCCCCCCCGCCTGCCCCGGCGAGGTGTACACCGCGACATTTGCCGCCACGGGCGGGGGGAACTACGCCTGGTCCGCATTGCTTCCGGCAGAGCTCGGTCTCGAGCTCTCTCCGAGCGGTGTCCTGAGTGGCGTAATCGCGGCGACAGGACACTTCTCGCTGGACGTCAGCGTCCGCGACACCGCTACCGGCGCAGGATCCGAACCAAGCCACTTCGACCTCTACGTCCGCGAAGAGTCGGCGACTGAATGCCCCGTTATTTATGTCGAGGGCCTCCACCCGTCATCTCCGGCGCCGAGTTCCTGCGTTGCGTCGCCTTACTTCGCCACGCTCGCCATCCTGGACAAGCCTGCGGCGGACTACGACTGGACATTCACTGAGGTGCCACCCGGGCTTTCCTTTGATCCGGAGGAACAGACCCTCACGGGCGTCCCAGAGGATTCGGGCGCGCTTACCGTCCAGATCGAGGACGCTGACGGCCGCGTGGTGCAGCGAAGCTTCGATGTCCCGATGCGCGAGAGCTGCTGGTTCGCCTATCTGTCCAATGGGTCTGGCGTGTCTCGGTTGAACCTGGTCGATCCCCTCCTGGTTGACTTCGTGCCCAGCGCGCGCCTCGAGCGGCCCGCATCGAACGAGCCCGACAACTCGGTGACGGATTTCAAGTTCTCACCGGACGGAAGGTTCATTGCCTACCGCATCAGGAAGGATGACGACACCTTCGCCCTGCGATTATGGCAGGCGCCAGGCTGGAACCACGAGCAGGAGCTCCCCCTCGCGGGCTCAGTCACCCACTATGCGTGGTCAGCGAATGGGCAGGTGCTGGCTGCCGCGATATTGTCCGAGGAGGGGACCCAGCTCAGCGGCGTGGACGTCAGTGCTGTTCCCGACGACTCTAGTTCTGCTGGCATCGAGGGTGTCCGCCTGCTCAGCCCGATCAGCGTGTCTGTAGAGTCCGAGATCACGTGGTACGGCGAGGACGACTGCCTGGTGTTCTTGTCTGTAGATTCCCCCGATACGCTCAACGTCACGTATCTGCGATATGATGATGCAGAGTTCACGGGAAACACGGCGGTTGGTGGGTACCACCCGTCGTCCTACTTCTACCCCAGCGAAGCCGGGGTCTTCATCGTTGATCCTGACGGGCAGGCCCTGGACTACCTTCCTGCCGGGGATGTCGTGCCGCAGTACCACGCGAATGTTGCGGCGGATCCCCAGGGGCAATTCGTCGCCTCAGCAGCCGACGATGCGCTCGACATCTACTGGGCGACTCAAGGTACATTCTCCGGGGAGGAGCCCCTGGGGACATCGGCCGGCTGCAGCAGTCTACTGACATGGGCAGGCAAGCGTGAACGCTTGGCCTGTGCTTTGGTCGACATGACCGCCGAGCCACCGGTTGCCAGTATCCAGCTCCACGATATCAGCGGCTCCGATCCCCGCATCGTCAAACACGATACGGTTCTCGATAGCGAGCGACCAGTCACGAATGGTTCGTCCCCCTGGGAAAGCCTTCCGCGTCTGCTGTCCCCGAGTGGCGACTGGCTCGCGCTGGCGACGGCGAGTGAGATCCAAGTGGCAAACTTGCGCGGCGATACTCCCCAGATGGCTTGGCGTGCGCTACTCGAAGACAGCGCCCTGCCTACCCAACTGAGCTTCTCCCCGGACGAGCAGCTGCTCCTGGCTCACTATGGTACCTCGGTACGACTTCATGAGCTTGCCACTGGCGCGCCGAGTCAAAAATGGACTGCCGCTTTCGAGTCACCAGCGTGTCAGGAAGGACAGTTGGCCCAGGCCAGCTGGTGCGGCCGAGAGCAGGGGCGGGCTGAGCTGGTGTGGTCACCGGATTCCAGGCTAATCGGGTTTGTCGACGCAGACGCGGGTCTGCTGGTGCTCGACCTCAGGCTATTCCCGCGGTTCTCGCCGATCGGGATGGCGGAGCTGGAGCCCGACTGTGGCGCAGGCTGCGCGGGCACCGGCCGGTTCCAACCCTTACCAGATTCCGCCGTTTCCTCGACTCAGTAGCCTCCTGGGCTGCTTGGATGCGGTGCTTCAGACCAAAGACTACCAAGACAAGCAAGTCGAGTACGGACGACAGCCGTCGAGACTAGCGCCAACGATCTTCGAGCACCTGCTATCAGGTTGCCACTTGAACATATTCTGACTATGCGCCATGAGGCAGCGTGGAGATTATCCGCGCTTCAAACAGCGAGGCATCTGTGTCATACGAACTCACATCAACGGCCACAGAACGCAACAGCACCGACGACACCATCATCATGGTAGCTTCGGGAGACAGTGACCCCCTCCGATTCGAGGTTCAGGGCGGCTATCATAAATGGACCAGTGGAACCTACGATCCGCTCACGAAGCGCGCGGAGGTGCACGTGGTGAATGCCGAGTACGATCGTCTAAGGACTGCCGCGGTTCCCGGGAAGACCCTCTCGGTGACTATTAGAGTCAAATCGGACAATCGGATCACCCGTATCAACTGGGAAGCGCGAGCGACCGCGAAGCGCTCGGCCTCGGCGCGTCCGGAGAACCGAGACGGGGCCAGCATGGACACGTAGGACTACCATGAGACCCCGTGGCCACGGGGTCCGTAATTGATCTAAGCTGGAAGTCGCTGGCGAAGGCGAAGAACAGGCGCGCCAGCGCGTCGACTGTAGCGGGTGAGACTAGCCCCGAGACCTAGTCATCTCCACTCCCGCGTCAGCGGTCTCAGCTCCCAGGGTGGCGCAGGGAAACCCGCGGCACACCACGCGGGGCCAACTGGTAGCGTCGTTCCTGCACCCCGCCCGCCGGAACGTCACGCTACGCCTCAGAACTGCCAGCGGTAGTCCACCGCCGCGCCCCCGGGCTGCGGCGTGGTGAAGAGCGCGTGGGTCGAAGCCTGCTCCGCCGGAGCCGCAATGGCTAGAGCGTAGACGCCAAAACCGATCGAGAGGACGGCAACCGAGCCCAAGGCGTATGCCCACGCGCGATCCCGGTAGAAGTCGTCCTTCCGCTCCTGCCAGTGGTGGGCATCGAAACCGTTCTCGGTCATTCGTGGATGCTCCATATCGCGGCTAGCTCGCGCTGTCTGGATCGCAGCATAGACGGTCCCACCCGTAGCCAGCGTGGCCAGGCCCAGTGCCGTCCAGCCCGCCGTGCTCCAGAAATGCGCTGTCGGCGTCCGCGAATCAGTCGGCGCCACAGGCACTGGCCGAGCACTGGGCAGCTGTGTTGCCCCTGATGCGGGCGCCAACTTGGGCTCTGTGGGGGGCGCACCGACTGCGTGTTGGGGCGCGCACACGGTGCGGAGAGTGTCGACGTATCGCTGCGCATCAGCGACGCGCTCTCCAGTCGGAGCCTCGTCGATGTAGCGCTGATAGAAGGCGATCGCACTTTCGCATTCACCGAGCTCTCGATGGATCTGCCCAATGTTGAACAGCAGATTGGCAGCGTGCATTGCCTCGTAGCATTCGGTCAAGATACGCAGCGCGCCGCGGAGATCCCCCGTCCGATAGCGGTCGCGTGCGGCGGCGTAGCGCTCCTCCATCTTCTTCATCGCTTGCGCGTCCGTGGGAGCCTGTTGAGAATCCGCTGTAGCTCGCCCGCTGGCAGGGGGCTCTTGATCGCCCTCTGCGGCGTGGTGGTCGCCGTTTGAACTGCCGTCGAGCGCCGACCCCGACCCCGACGCCGTCGCACCAGACTCGGACGTGGGCGCCTCGCTCGAAAGCGAAGACTCGGCCAGACACAGGGTCGCCCTGAGTCCTAGCCACAGCCCCAAGAGGACAACAGAGCCCCACTTCATGACGGTCCAATTGTGGGCGAAAGCGCTGGGTCCTGGATAGACAAACCGTCGACACGAGAGCGAAGCAGCCTGATTTCTTCCTGCGGTCGCAGCAATCAAGAATCATGCCTGACTTCCAGAATGGCTGAGCCATCATGTCCGCCCTGAATGCGGGAGGAACGAGCTCACCCACCAGCCGTCGTCGAGGAGCGCACTGCCGAAGGTCTGCTGTGCGGGCAGAATCCCTTGCCTCCATGGCCTGCGCTACTGCACGATGGGTCCCTGTTCCCGCCGAGTCGAGTGTCAGCGTTGCAGCGCCGCCGTGGCCACGGTTCTTGGCAAGTGGCAGTCATCCTGAAGTGGTCCTGCTCAGTTCACTGGAAGTCGA
>CAYRKE010000222.1:0-12201 GCA_964424695.1 uncultured Polyangiaceae bacterium | reverse complement strand
TTTTAAAATCCCTCGCCGCAAGGCATCCCGGTTCGAGTCCGGGAGGGGCTACTAGGCCGAGCTCAGCTTTCGGGTGCCTTTGGATCTCCGAACGCTTCACCGCCGGAACAGAGCAGGCATTGACTTGCGAGACGTCTGGCGCGGTCTTCATCCCGAGCCCGCGCTCTGCCGCCGGATGTGGACGGATAATCCAGCCCGACGCCTCTGCACACGCCGCGAAGCCCAGAACAACAGCCAGCCGGCAGAGAACGCGTCGCCACTCTAGCCCCGACGAGTCGGGCTACTGTATCCTCTTCGCGGGCAGCTCCAGTGCGGGGGCAATGAACCTCCATGCCCACGACGTGCGACTAACCGATTGACGAGATCTTCCATGCGTAGCCGAGCTCTGTCGTTGTCCGTGACCGCCCTTCTGATAGCCTGCTCCAACTACAGTGATGACTGTCACAACACGTTGACGTGTGCCCCTCCTCACGAGCCGCGTCCTTACTGTGACGGCCTCTGGTACTACACCAGAGATGATGACGGCAGTATCTGCCGGGACCCCACTGAATGCTCAAAGGATGGGATCTGCTGCACAAAAACCGGCGTCTGTCCCCACTGCCCCAAGCGGGACGCCGACGGAACGTGGAGGTACCCGAACGGCGAAGTCTGGAACCCCGACCCAACCCGCATCCTCACACCCCCCGGCATGGACTGTGCCGAAGACTCGGAGCTGTCCGGCACGGGGGGCACGTCGGGCAGCGGGAGCATGACAGACACCGCCGGCGAGAGCGGAAACGCTGGAGGGTCCGTGAGTGGAGCATTCGGAACCGCTGGATTCGCGGGCGACAGCGGTGGTGCGGCTGGCGTGGGGGGCACATCCGGAGCCGCTGGCACCGGGTTCGCCGGTGACGCGGGCATGGCCGGCGCTTCGTCAAGTGGCGGCGCAGCGGGGGTTGGCGGAACCGCGGGCGCCGCGGGAACCGCGGGCGCCGCGGGAACCGCGGGATATGCCGGAGCCGCCGGCACGCTGGATGACTGTCCAGAGGGACACCGTGGTAGACCCGACGAAGACGTGTGCGCCATAGACGACAGCGTGGCCATATTCGTCGCCCCGGAGGGTGCCGACTCAAGCCCTGGCACAGCAGCTGCCCCCGTCGCGACCCTCGACAGGGCCGTCGCACTTGCGGCCCTGCGCGACTTGAACGCGGTCTACGTGTGCGCCCAGAAAAACGGAGTGCCAGTGGTCCATCCTGCAGCTCCCAGCCTTGCCGGGGTGGAAGGTGTACAGATCTTTGGTGGATTCGACTGCTCCGATCCCGCGCACTGGCTCTACGAGCCTGGGACCAAGGCGCGATTCGAGCTGGGTGTCGGCAACGCTTTCCGCATCAACGACGCCGTGGGAGTGGAGCTCGTTGACATCGCCGTCGTCGCCACAGGGGCAGAGTCCACCGAGGAAGCTTCGGAGCCAGGCTCCAACAGCGTTGCGATGTGGGTCTCGAACAGCTCCGACGTGCGACTGAACCGGGTCTCGCTCACCGCTGGAAGGGGCGCTCCCGGCAGTTCTGGAAGAACCGAAGCCTACCCGTACGATCCCGACCTCACCCTGCTGAACGGATCTGCGGCAACAGACTCGGAACGCGGCGCGCAAACGACGTGCACCTGTATCAGCGGTGGAGAGGACTCAATCGGTGGCGCGGGGGGCGAAGCCGTTGCTGGCGGAGAGCCAGGAAACCCTGGACACCCAGAGTCCGACTCAACGCACGGACAACCCGGAAGGGTCCACGACTGTGACAGCTCCGCTGAGCCAACCCAGCACGGCGCCGCGGGCCTCGACGGAACCGAGGGACACGGGGCAACCAAGTACGGCATCCTCGACGCCGAGAACGGCTGGCTGCCGCAATCCGGTGAGCCTGGCGGGGACGGGGCCACTGGACAGGGCGGCGGTGGCGGCGCTAGCACTACCGACGCTCCCGGGGGCGGCGGAGCATGCGGGGGTTGCGGCGGGAAAGGCGCCACCGAGGGAGAGGGCGGAGGCTCCAGCATCGCCCTCCTGCTCCAAGAGTCGAGCGTGTCGCTCACCGAAACCACCCTCCGCACCCTGGGCGGGGGCAACGGTGGAACCGGGGCTCCCGGTCAGGGTGGACAGGGAAGCGACGATGGGTACGCGGGCATCGGAGGCACCGGGTGGAGGCTCGCCTGCAAGGGTGGCAACGGAGGACGAGGAGGCAACGGCGGGGCGTCCGGGAGCGGCGCTGGAGGGCTCAGCGTCGGTATCCTGTGGCAAGGTGACGAAGCCCCCGACTTCGACGAGGCCAGCACGCAGTTCGACCTCGGCGACCCCGGCCTCGGAGGACCTGGTGCCGGCGGCGAGGTGACCCCGGGCACCGATGGCGTCGCGGAAAACACCATTGATGCGGGAGCGCTCTCGACGGAGTAACGGTTCCCGGTGCCGGCGGACGGACCTACGTCTTGTCTCGCCCCGGCCCGCCCTCCCCGGAATCCCCGAGGGTGTCCCCCCGGAGAGCGAGCTTCAACGAGGACGTACTACGCGAGCATGACCGTTCCCAGTCTCTCACTGGGCGTTTCCATTCTCCGCGCGCCGTCCTCAAGGCTTCCCGCTCGGCACTGAGCTGGTCCGCGACGCCCGCTGAATCGACGGCTCGGAGGCTTCTGCCCAGTCGCGTCGTCCCGAATCAGGCGGCGAAGGAGTTCGATCCGCCCGGAGACGCTGAGCTGGCGAAAGGTGGCGGAAAGCTGATTCGCCACGGTCCGGGGCGACGTCCCCCGAAGCACTGCGATTTCTCGATGAGTGAAGCCCTCGACTCGTAGCCGGGCAACCTCGCACCGCGAACTGGACAGCAGACGATCGAGTCGAGCGTCGGGGCGGCGAAAGCTCACCGCGAGCAGCGAGCCATGGGCACCGGAAATCTCGGTCTGTCTCGCGTCGAAAGACGCGGCGGCACCACTGCCAGCATGGGCGGCCGCCACCATGAGCAGAGGGACCTTCGCGATACAGCTCTGCACGCCAACCGCTTGCAGACACCGACTGGCAATCAGAGACACCGTCGATGCCGCCAGGTCGAGATCCAATGCCACCGCCTTCTGGGGATCGCCAAGTAGAATCCTCCGAAGAACCTCGATGTTGCGTTTGGTAAGGAAACGCCGCCCGCGGGCTGGGCGACTGCCCCTCGCAAGACACACGTAACAACGCTCCTCGGAACAGAAGCTCGAAAGAATGGCAAGCTCGCCCGCAGCAAGCTGGTGCCACAGGACTGACAAGTCCGACGACTGCCCCGAGTCGGCCGCCTGCCGCACGAGCTTAGTATCTGGCGTCGATGTTGTCCCAGTCTCTTCACGGTAGCATTCCATCGCTGGCCCCTGTGCTCGAATCCGACGTTTCCACTGACCCGTCGAGAGACAGCACACCTCAATACCCGAGTCGGGTCCATTGCAGGGGATAGCAGCGGATTACACTCTCGGCCCCCGCCTGCGCACAACTCGTGGATTTTTGGCCGTTCCAGCCGATGCAGCTCGATCGAACCACAGACGAAACCACGGCACATACATCACATTTCAGTCGACTACGGCCCACCAGGATCCGAGATCGCCCCGAAGTGTAGACGGCGTGGCATCGCTCGGAAGCAATGTGCCGACCAGATCTCTGTCGACCACCCCGCAGGTTCAGACTCCAAGGTGAACAAGTCTTAGCACTGGGTGCCCGACGTTTCGGGACGCCTCAAGACCGATCTCGAGACGCAGGAACCACTCGGTCTCTCCGCGCCCCTCCTCGTCATCCGACTGATCTGCCCAATCCGAGGGAGCGGCGCACAAGCGTTGCTCAACGATCCAGGCTGGCTCGCTCTGTGACAGAACACGGTAGTAGCGCGGACCTCTCGCCGCGGGATCCACGCGTATTCGTCCGTGCTCGTCCCAAAAAGCCTGAAGACCCTGCTCGAGTAGGAGTGGGGTCGTTCCTTCAAGCTGGTCCGACGCGTCCCGCCAGTCCTCCCGCGCAAGAGCTCGAACCACGGCAAAGACAGCGCTCCTCACCAAGACACCGAAGGCCTTCGGGTCCCCAGTCACGTCCACGCGGTCGGCCTCGGTGGCTGCCGATTCCTCGTCTCCCACGACCGCTGCCTCGCGACCGATGAGCGCTTGCCATTCATCGAGCAAGCTACTGTCCGTCGAACGCACTACGGCTCCCAGGAACGTCTCGATATCGTCGATCTCTACGCTCTTTGCTGCAGCTGGAACATTCTGAGTCAAGGTCTTGTAGACATCGCTGAGGTACCGAAGCAACAGCCCCTCACTTCTCTCGAGACCATACTCCCGAATGTATTCCTTAAACCCCATAACCTTCTCGATCATGTCCCGAGCAATCGACTTGGGATGTATATTCTCTTGCCCGACCCACGGGTGATGTTTCACGAAGACATTGAAAGTCTCATACACAAACTCCGCATTAGGCTTTGGGTACTCAAGCTTCTCGAGTTCCGCCATACGATCGTCATACTCGACGCCGGCCGCCTTGAGCTCAGCAACCTTCTCACCCTTGAGCTTGTCGAGCTGCTTCCTGAGTATTATTTCGGGATTTTCGAGGATCGCCTCCACCATCGAGAGCACATCGAGAGCGTAGGTTGGGGCATTCGGATCCATCGCCCCGAGCACCTCCACGAGATACAGCGAGAGCGCGCGATTGAGAGAAAAGTCCTCTTGGAGGTCGGCGTGAACGGAGACCCGACCGCTCGCGTCGATCTGAACGATCTCCGCGTCCACGAGCGAGGCGAACATCTGCCTCCCAGTCTCCCTCAGCTGCCTTCTCCTGCGCAGCGGTTCGTGGCACTTCCTGAGCAGCT
Source organism: uncultured Polyangiaceae bacterium (assembly GCA_964424695.1). Classification (GTDB taxonomy): domain Bacteria; phylum Myxococcota_A; class Polyangia; order Polyangiales; family Polyangiaceae; genus JAEWRL01. The sequence continues at coordinate 7,363 of CAYRKE010000222.1, read as the reverse complement.
GGAGCGCAGCCCTACACCCCCGAGTCGGCCGCTCCAGAACCTGAACCAGCATCCCATGGCTCACCGACATCTGGGAGACGAGGGGCTCCGGCGGGGCAGCTATCAGTCGTTCGAAGACGCTCTTGTCCCAGTGCACGTAGCCGTGGACCGGGGGCTTCTTCTTCGACTTCGCGATGCGCTTGAGCTTGACCGGGTCGGTGCCTGCTTTGGCTTCGAGCCGGAGGTTCTCGATCACGTGCTCGGGCGCCTGGGCGACAACGCTCCCCTGAGAATCGAAGCCACGTCGGCCAGCCCGTCCCACAATCTGGTGAAAATCGCGCGCTCGTAGCAGCGCCGTGGATTGACCGTCGAACTTGCAGAGCTGCGTCAGAAGCACCGTGCGAATCGGAATGTTGACCCCCACCCCAAGAGTGTCAGTGCCGACGATGATCTGCAGCAGGCCTCGTTGCGCGAGTTTCTCCGCCACCAAGCGGTACTTGGGCAGAAGCCCAGCGTGATGCAGACCGATTCCGTGGCGCAGGAATCGCTGCAACTCCTTCCCGTACGGACTATCGAATCTTACACCGCGGAGAGCGTCCGCAATCGCCTTCTTCTGATCCTTGCCAATGTAATCGACACTCAGCAGGTTCTGGGCAGACTCGGCGCAGGCACGCTGGGCGAAATGGACCACGTAAACGGGTGACCGCCCCCGACTCACCAAAGACTGAATCGTCTCGTGCAGCGGTGTCAACGCATAGTCGTAGTCGAGGGGAACCGGGCGCGACGCCGAACGAACCGTCACGGTCTCGCGCCCGGTGAGGGAGCTGAGTGACCCCTCGAAGAAGGATGACTCACCGAAAGTAGCGCTCATCAGCAGGAAGGTTGCCTGCGGCAACGCAAGCAGCGGCACTTGCCAGGCTGCCCCTCGATCGCGATCGGCATAGTAGTGAAATTCGTCCATCACGATATGCCCCACGTCGAGATCGGCCCCCTCCCGCAGCGCGAAGCTCGACAGGATTTCCTGCGTGCAGCACAGGATTGGCGCGTCGGCGTTCACCGCTGCGTCACCCGTCAGCATACCCACATTGCTTGGGCCAAAATCCCGACATAGCGCGAAGAACTTCTCGTTCACCAGAGCCTTGATGGGCGCCGTGTAGAAGCTCCGACGCTGCTTGGCCAAGCCGAGGAAGTGGGCCGCCAACGCAACGAGGGACTTTCCAGACCCGGTCGGAGTCGCAAGAATGACGTTCTTCCCCGCGCAGAGCTCAAGGATCGCCTCTTCCTGTGCCTCGTAGAGCTCGAGTCCAAGAAGCCTCACGTATGTCAGAAAACGATCGAGGACCTCGTCGCCGGTCACGTCGTCGGGACGGGGCGGCAGGGTGTAGGCGAGGTAAGAGAGGGGCGGCTCGTCGCGAGGGATCTCCATGGCTCGGGGATTGTGCCCCGCCGAGCCTCCCCGAGCAGGCAGGATTCGTACCTTCGTTCGCATTCTCGGCAATCGCCTCGCTATCGAGGCCTTGGAACCGCCCGCCGTTGCTTCGGAGTGCCGAGGGTCCTCTACAAAGGAGCGGAGCCCCAGCGCCAAGTGGCCTTCTGGGGCTCCATCCCGAGGTGCTGAGAAACACCTCGCGGTGAGTAGCGATGGCTCCTACTTACCCGCCGCTGGCCTCGGCCTCGCCACCGTCACAGGTCACGCCGCTTCCGCCATTGACGACTGGCACCGGGATGTCCGAGCACATGAAGGACTCCCACTGGTTCTGGCAATCGCCATTGGCGCACAATCCGGGCGAGGCGGCACCGTCCGCCTCGCAACTCTCGCCAGGGAGCGCCAGTGCGACGCACACGCTCTCGACACATGAGAGGCCGACGCCACAGCGCAAAGCATCGCCGGATTCGCTATCACCGTCGCACTCGTCTCCAGCGGCGGCACCGGCAACGCACACCGGATCATTGCCCTGATTGCGCGCACGCTCGCACAGGCCGGACTCACAATCGGAGTCCGTCTCACATTCCGCCTCGAGTTCGAGCCGCTGGTTGGCGCATACCGTTTCGTCGGCATCGACATCGTAGACGCAATACCTCGGGCGCTCTGGGTCACTGCAAGCATCGACGACGGCTGGATCGCCCGATGAACCACGCTCGCATTCATCGTTGACCTCGGCGTACGGCGTGCATTCCCCGTTGTCCGCGCAGTACAGGCCGTCTTCGCAACCCGCCGTACTCCCGCACGGGTCCCCTACCCCGCCGTCTTCGACGCACACGCCTTCCTGACTGTCACAATGCAGCGCGAGCTCGCAATCGCTGTCGTCGTCGCACGCATCCGCGGCGGAATCGCCCAGAACTCGGCATGCGTGGAAGTTGTCCTGGCTGCTCGTGGGCACACTGAGCGGTGCGCAGGACTGGTTTTCGGGACACTGGCTGTCGGCAGAACAGATGTAGCCGTCGGCGCAATACTCGGTACACGTTCCGGTCACCGGGTTGCACGCGAGCCCCTGCTTGCACTCGACGCTCAGCACCCCAGGAATCGGCTCCTCCTCATCCGTGAACTGGCACTCCTCCCCGACGCCGGCCTTCTCCGCACAAACCCCGGCGGCACTGCAGTAGAGATCGAAGTCGCAGTCCGAATCCTCCGTGCAGAAGTCGTCGATGAGCCCACGGGTAACGCAGGTCGGAAACGCCTCGGGACTACCTTCGTCGGCATCGAGACACGTCGTCCCCACTACGCACTCCACGTCGTTGGTCGCATTCTGACGCAAACCGTAGGTGCAGCGCTCTCCGGCCTGAAGCCTGGGCTGGAAGAGACTCGTGATCGCGCATGGATCCGGCGCATCCACCGGCCCTGTGCAGCGCGGGGCCACGGGCGGCACTGGGGCGTTGCACGCCTTGGCCTCGTACTGCGCGATGCACGCGTCGAGGTTGGCCGTGTCGACGGTCACCCGCTCGAGATCGATCGTGTATGCCAGGGTCCCCAGGAGCAGAGCGGCCTCACCGGCCACGTAGGGGTTGTCGGTCGCATTGCTGGACAGCTGCTGGACGAATCGCGCACGACACGCTGCTGCATCGGCAACGACCGCACCGAGACGGTAGTCGAGCTCGCCTCGATCGCAACAGCGGAACTCCCAGTCACAGATGGCTCCGACCAGATCCTCGAGCGTCGCGGGTTCCGGTACCCCGCCAGCTCCGGCATCGCCACCACCGCCGGCCACACCCTGAGTCGTTCCACCGGTTCCCGAACCGGCCGTTGGCCCCTGGCCGCCCCCTGCCTGCGCAGGCTCGCCGGCGCTTCCGGAAGTCCCGGCGCTACCTGCGTTTGTATTAGTGGTGCCCCCGCTATCCGCGGAGGCCCCAGCTGCGCCGGCCACTCCGCCTTGACCTGCCTCGTTACCACCGTTGCCGGCCGATGACCCTCCGGTTCCTGTCTCACCAGCCGCAGAGCTACCGCCGGTATCCTGGTCATCATCAGCGTCCTCGCGTCCACCCGTTACCGAGGGCCTGCCTGCCCCGCCACCGGCCCCGGCGGTGTCGCTTCCGGCGCTGCCGGCGCTGCCGGCTCCATCATCGTCATCGTCGCTACAGCCGCATCCGGCAACACCAAGGAGGGCAGCAACGCTGACAACCGACAGAATCCACTTCATGCTCCCGCAATTTCGAATCATTATCGCGTACTCCTGTTTCGACAGGACGCTTGCCGTGCCTCAGCTTGACGCTGATTGGATGGGGTACACCCCACGACCCGAACGCCCTACATCAGGCAACCCAACGGCGAGCATACACGGAAGGACGATTTGCACAATCTTGCGCGCGCAAGGGCAATCTTAACGGTACCGCTACACCCTCACATTCTCCTGAAACTGCCCATCCTTCGGGTACCCAACGTACCACGAACCAGCCCGCCCACCCGACCAGCAACTGCTCCGCCGGCACGGGATGGCGCGCCCGGCCGTCGACGACACGCTGACTGTATGAAAGCAAGGTATTCGTGTCGGCGCGAACCCGGTCGCTCTGACGCCGACGAGCTTGGAGTGCACCTGCCATCGTCCCGTGGTACGCCCGCGCGCAGATCGGACGCTGAAACCCGGCGCTCCCCCAACTCAGGAACCCCCAAATCATGCTGAATCTCGCTGTGGGTCACGTCCGCCATGCTCTGGGTGCCGGGATTCCAGCCATTCTGAGCTTGCTTCTCACGTCCTGCGGCGGAAGCCAGGTGGACCCGAATACTGCATCGGCGGCCGGCAACACCGAGACCGGCTCGGGCGCAGGCGCCACGGATTGCACCGGACCCACCCCGTGCCCAAAGCTTCCTCCACAGTGCCAGCGCTACCTGAGCCAGGCCTGCGAGGCGGTTGGGCAGGGCTCCAGCGCCTGCAAGCACCTTCGGAACGCGGCGCCTCTGCTGCCACCAGAGGCGTGCGGCACCGCGTTGGAGCACCTCGACTACACCCGACAGAGTGCCGCATCCGTCCAGTCCTCTTGTGAGCTCCTCACGCAGAAGCTCTGCTCAGCGCTTGGCTCGGAGACGGAGACCTGCCAGCTCGTCCGAGAGAAGGCAGCTGAATTCTCCGACGACCGGTGCCAGGTACTCCTCGAGGACCACTATGAAGAGCTGCTCGCGGATCTGCAGCATCAGGAATCCGCCAACAAGCCCCTAACCGCGGAGAAGTGGGCCACGGTCTCCGCAGCCGACGCCCCGTCGTTCGGCCCAGCCACTGCGAGAGTCGTCTTGGTGGAGTTCTCGGATTTCCAGTGCCCCTACTGCGCACGTGCAGCCGAAGTCGCCCAGAAGGTCAGAGAGGAATTTGGCGACAAAGTCCGCTTCGTGTTTCGCCAGTTCCCGCTCCAGTTCCACGAGCATGCGCCGCTCGCGGCTCAAGCCGCACTCGCGGCGCATGCCCAGGGCAAATTCTGGGAGTATCACGACGCACTCTTCGAGCACCAGGACCAACTCGCCCGCGAAAACCTCGACACTCTCGCTGCCAACCTCGGTCTCGACCTGAAAGCATTCACGACGGCGTTGAATGACGGAACCTACAAGGCGGCGGTCGATTCGGACTATGCCCTTGGCGAATCGCTCCCGGTGCTGGGGACCCCAACCCTCTTTCTCAACGGCGCGCGCGTCGAAAATCCCACCGACTTCGGTGAGGTCTCGGACCTGATCGAGCAGAAGCTCGCCGAATAGCGCGGCGCCCTCGAGAGCGCTCGGGTTGACCCGGGCTCCCGTGAGAGCGCTGGACCTTCTCGCTGCGCGGCAGCTGACTGCATGGAAACCCCACTGCGACGATCGAGTGGACGCCGACAGACCCACGCAACTTCGTTGCCTGGGTGCCATTCCGGGTACCTCGCAAAGCATGCTCCGCTGCGGCGCTGGCACACCCTGGCCCACCGAGCAGCGCGCTCCCCGCTGGGATTTGGCCCAGGCCAGCGAGCCTTCCGCATGGCACGTTGATTGCTTGGGTCCCCGCCAATGCCCCAGCCCCCACCCGTCCAGCGCCCACGGTCATCGAGACTTGCTTCCAGTCTTTGTCGGATCGGCCTCGCATCTCACGTCGCAGTGGGCCTGCTTGCGTGTGGCCACGGGGAAGCCAATCGCCCCTGGAACGATTCCAGCACGCGAATCCGCGTCGAAGCAATCCAATCCAATCGGGGACAGTCCGCCATCGAGGTCTCACGTCAAGAGCTCAGCCAGGCGGAGCTCAAGGACCTCGAGGGGCTCGCCGTGGTTCCTACAGCTGGGACGTGTTCGGATGACACCCTCATCTACGCCGTCACCATTACAGACCGAGACGGTGTGTCGCGCTCATATGAGAGTGTACCGGGCAACCAGCGCTGCAGCGGTCACACCGAGATACTCTCGGTCGACCCCATCGCCAACCTTCTCCGCGCCAGAGCCTGCACCGCTTCGAACCAGACTGAGGGGACTGGTTCTGCCGCCGACGCCCCTCGACTCGTCGCGAGCAACCCATGTCGACACGGTGTGAGGTCCAGCGAAGGGGGCACGACAACCTGGTTCCGCCTCGCCGTTACCGACAGGGGGCGCGCCCACGTCATCGCGACGGAACTCGGCGTCGCGGCCGTGGACACGGAGCTCGCGCTCTTCGCCCCTGGAGACGATCCCGAACGAGACCAACCCGTAGCCACGGCACGGGCCAACACCAGCGACGCCGGCTCGGGCGCGGTCCTGGTTCGAAGCCTCGAACAGACCGGAGAATACCCGCTTCGGGTCCGCGCGAGGGGGCAAGATCAGTCGATCTACCTTCGATATGCGACGCCCCAGGGAGCCGGCACGCCGCACGCCGAGCTCGCCGCCGCCCCGCCAATAGCCTCGACCACCGTCGATTAGCGTCGTTTCCACGGTTCGGAGCGCCCTGCCCCGCGTTCCTGCCTGGCCTCACCCCCAGCCACAACCCGCCATGGCAAAGCCGCTGGTCGGTTGCGCACGGCAGCCGCTGAGCGAAGTGGTGGTGGGCACCGGCTCGGCTTGCGTCTAACAAGCCCGGTGAGCACTCGTTGGCCGGTCACCGTACCAAGTGCTCGTGCCCCACCTTCCCTCGTCGAGGGGGGCGACGGGCGCCCCCCCCGAGTACCCACGCAAGACTTGCGCTGGCACCAGACCGTTTCTGATTGGCAACGCTCTTGGCTCGACGAGCGTGTCACGGACCGGGCTCGGGTTGGGCTCTCGATTTCCATACCCCGACGAGCCCTGGAGAGGCAGCTCAAGAATCCACCTGCACCACAAACTTCCGTCACCACTTACTCTTCAGCAGTCACAACATCGTGCTGGGTCACTGGAACGTTTGGCGAAACCCCGGGAAGTGACATACTGCGTGGCGCAGGTTGAGCTCGGCTCAGGTTCGGACCGACGAGGTGGAGTCTACTCGAGTGTCAACCGAAGCGCCTTTGGCACTAATTCATGGCTTGCAGTTGAGGCGCAGCGTCTTGCGCCACGGAGTATCCAGTATGACGAGGTTATTGAGTCACAGCTTGGTGGGGCTGGTCGCCGTGGTGGCGATCGGTGCTTGTTCTTCAGATGATGGGGACTCCAATCCTCCCGGAACGGGCGGCGCAACCCCGTACGGGACCGGCGGCGCCCTCGGGACCGGTGGCAGCACCACTGCCATGACAGGCACAGGCGGAGGCTCCGCGCTCGGCACCGGCGGCTCTTCGGCGGTAGGCACTGGCGGTTCGTCCACGACGCCCACGGGGGGAACCACCTCCGGCGTTCCCACTGGCGGCACCACCTCCGGCGTTCCTACCGGCGGCACCACCTCGGTATTGCCTACCGGCGGCGCGACCTCCGTCCTTCCCACTGGCGGCACCACCTCCGTTTTGCCCACCGGCGGCGCGACCTCCGTCCTTCCCACTGGCGGCACCACCTCCGTTTTGCCCA
>CAYRKE010000221.1:0-12221 GCA_964424695.1 uncultured Polyangiaceae bacterium | reverse complement strand
ATGATGCTCAAGCGCTTTGGGAAACGTTTGGAATCGGATGGCAAGATTCGGCGGCTCCTAGCCAAAGCGGAAGGAATGTTGAATGTTAAGACGTGACCCCGAGTTAAAGACGTGACCCCGAGTTAAGACGTGACCCCGAGTTCCGAAGACGTGACCCCGAGTTCCGTCGCCAAAGCGGAAGGAATGTTGAATGTTAAGACGTGACCCCGAGTTAAGACGTGACCCCGAGTTAAGACGTGACCCCGAGTTAAGACGTGACCCCGAGTTCGCCTTCAACCCGCGCCCTGCTGGGGGCTTTGCTGGACGAGCCGGTGGGCGGCGAGCTGTCTGTCCGCCTGATGGAGTCGCTGAATCCGCTGACGACGTATTGTATTCCCGATGCCGGTCGGGTGCTGAAAAATGCGGACGTGTGGAGGATTCGGGAATGAGGCTTCATGGGGACAACCGGCTTTTCCGTCAGGCGGTTTTGGCGACGGCGCAGGCGATGCAGTTGCCCGAAGTTTTTGTGGAGAAGGATTACTGGGTGACGCTGGCGTTGAAGGCGGTGTTCGGCAGTTCAGCGGCAGCGGATTGTGTTTTTAAGGGTGGAACATCGCTGTCGAAGTGCTACGGGCTGATTGACCGGGTTTCGGAGGATGTGGATCTGGTTTATGGAGTGCTTCCCGATCCGAATCTCATGGCGGTGGCGTTGTGCAGAATAAGGGATCGGATGCGGGCGTTTGATTGGATTTAAGGAGAATCAGGATGCCGAATTTAGTGGAAGTGAACTAGGAAATGTGCCAGTCCGCCTAAATCGTCATTTTGTGAATGTGAACCGTTTCCTTCGGGCACTGTTTGCATTCGCAAATTATCAGTCGCTTCGCTCGCGGGTGTTTTCGGTGGCTAAAAAATGAAGCTGGAGTTTTCCAAGGGTTGGAAGAGCGGCGGCGGAAAACGGGTCAGCCAATGATTTTTAGAAAACGGGTTCCAGGATTTGGACGGGAGAACCCACTCCCACAGCAGCAGAGCGCAGCTCGCTACGTGGCACAGCGGCCGAAGGCCACCCCTCCGCTGGAGGGGATTTTTTCCAAGGGCTGGAAACGGACAGAAGTGACAGAAGGGCTGGGGCGATTGCTGAGTGACGGGCGGAGGTCAGGGGGCGGAGATCAGAGAGCGGAAGAAACGGACAGGGGTGACAGAACTTTTCGGAGGTGAAGAGGATGAGCAAGGAGTCGGAACAGAAGTCGGGCGAGCCGTCTGCCAAGCGGCATGTGCTGAGTTCAGAATCTTCTGAGCGGATTTTCGGGAAGCACAGCGGCTTCCGGAATCTGCGGGCGTATCAGCTGGCCGAACTCTGCTACGATTTTACCTGCCGTTTCTGCGAGCTCTACATTCCGAAGGATGATCGGCATAATGATCAGATGGTGCAGGCGGCGCGCAGCGGGTTTCAGAACATCCGGGAGGGTAGCGAGCTGAGCGCGACGACGAAGAAGCTGGAGCTGAATTTGACGAATGTGGCGCGGGGCAGTCTAGGCGAGCTGCATAAGGACTATAAGAAATATTTGCAGCGGAAAGGCCTTCCGTTGTGGGAGACGGACAAGAAAACCCTGTTTGCCGAGGCGCGGAATTTGCATCCGGAGAGTCTGGTCGCGGTTTCCGATTGGGTCAACCAGCCGGGCCGGACGCAGAGTCGGGAAGAGCGGGCGGCAAATCTGGGCGCGGTGCTGTCGGCCCAGGCGCATTATCTGGTGGAAAGGCTGATGGCCCGGCAGGCGGAGGATTTTGAGAAGGGCGGCGGTTTTTCCGAACGGCTCTACAAAGCGAGAAAGGGGAACCGGCGGGGTGGAGAAAACAGACAGAATGGACAAAAGGATTGATTCAGGAAACGTATGTCCATTTTGTCCGTTCGTTTCGATTGAGAAGTTGAGATAAAAAACAGTTCTGAAATTCTAATCTATCAGAATCCGAACGGGGCGATCCGGCTGGATGTGCGGCGACAGGGAAAGCCTTGAAGTAGAAGCAGGGAATATTTTGGAGAGGGAGTCATGGATACAGGAAAAATTAAATGTCCGAACTGCGGGAAGGAGTTCGCACTCGACGATGCTGGATACGCCAATATTCTGAAGCAGGTGCGTGATAGCGAATTTGAGCAGCAGCTGAATGAACGGCTTCAGCTTGCCGAGAAGGATAAGCAGAATGCGGTTGAGCTCGCGAAGGAGAAGGCGCGTAGCGAAATGCAAAAGGCGGCCTCCGCGAAGGACGCAGAAATTCAAGAATTGAAGGCGAGAGTCGATGCCGGTGAGGTCGCGCAAAAGCTTGCAGTGACTCAGGCTCTAAGCGCCGTGGAAAAAGAACGCGACGGATTGGCCAACGAACTCAAGCAGGCGAAGCTAGAGCAGAAAGCGACCACGAAGCTGGCCGCGGCAACGCTCTCGAAGGAGCTTCAAGAGACCGCTGCGAAGAAGGATGCGGAGATTCAGCAACTGCAATCGAAGCTGGACGCCAACGAAGTTGCGCGGAAGCTGGCTATCGCTGAAGCCGTCAATCAGCTCGAAAAAGAACGCGACGAACTGAAGAACGGCCTGAAGCAGGCAGCGCTTGAAAAGCAGCTGGCCGAGACATCGCTCAAAGACAAGTACGAGACACAAATCAAAGATCGCGATGACGCGATTGAGCGCCTTCGGGATATGAAGGCCCGCCTGTCGACGAAGATGGTGGGTGAAACGCTCGAGCAGCATTGCGAGATCGAGTTTAATCGGATTCGGGCGACGGCGTTTCCGAGGGCCTATTTCGAGAAGGACAATGACGCCAGCACGGGTAGTAAAGGCGATTACATTTTTCGCGACTCGGACGAGGCGGGTACCGAGATCGTTTCGATCATGTTTGAAATGAAAAACGAAAACGACACCACCGCCACAAAGAAAAAGAACGAGGATTTTCTAAAGGAACTCGACAAGGATCGCGCCGAAAAGGGGTGCGAATATGCGGTGCTGGTTTCTCTGCTTGAGCCGGACAGTGAACTCTACAACACCGGGATTGTTGATGTGTTTCACCGCTATCCCAAAATGTACGTGGTACGCCCGCAGTTTTTCATTCCCATGATTACGCTGTTGCGGAATGCCGCGATGAAGTCGCTGGAATACAAGACGGAGTTGGCGCTTGTGAAGGCTCAGAACATTGATGTGACAAATTTTGAAGCCGACTTGGAGTCATTCAAATCCGGCTTTGCCCGAAACTATGATCTGGCATCCCGGAAGTTTCAAACAGCCATAGAAGAGATCGATAAATCCATCGATCACCTTCAGAAGACCAAAGATGCTTTGCTTGGAACGGACCGTAACCTTCGTCTCGCAAACGACAAGGCACAGGATGTTACGGTTAAAAAATTAACCCGGGGCAATCCGACAATGGCGGCCAAGTTTGCGGAGGTAAAGGAACGAGAACCTTCCGGGGATGAATAAAACGGGTCCGGTGGTTGGGAACGGGGACTAACGAGAAATGTATCACTGAAAATTGGTTCTCCGCTCACATTTTCCGAGGTGGAAAATGATCGTTCAGGCTGGATGAAGATTGCAGAAAAGCTCAAAGAAGCGGTCTGTAAACCGGCCGAATGAGAGCATAGGCTCATTTTTTTAAATTTTACAAAGGTGCGAGCAGCGAGAGGCGTATTCCCCATGAAGACGAGGAATAAACAGGATAAAGAAATGTTGGATCGGGCTCCGATAGATGCCGAGAGATCAACCGGCGAGCAATCCATTGAGGAGATTATGGAGCAATATCAGTCACAATTGCTGCGATATGCCACTCGGGTGCTGAATAATGCTGAAGCGGCGCAGGATGTTGTTCAGGATGCTTTCGTACGCTTATATCGGAACTGGAGAAAGGTGCTGGCGCGCGGGGTCCCGATTCAGGGATGGCTGTATCGCACCACGCACAACGCAGCGGTGGACTATATTCGGAAAGAGTCGAGACTGCGAGATCTGCATGATCGGCAGTCCGATTATAGTGAGCTGTGCCAGCCCGACGATGAAGCGCAGCAGGAACTTGATTCGCGACATACGTTGGTGCTGCAGAATCTCGGAGCGCTCTCTGCAAAGGAGCGGGAGGTGCTGGTGCTGCGACTGGAGCAAGGGATGTCGTATAAGGAGATCGGCGCGGTGATTCGTCGCTCGGAAGGCTATGTTGGGTCTTTGATTCACAGTGCGACCAAGAAACTGGGCCAACGCCTGCGCAAGGCGGGGGTAGTATCATGAAAACATGTAAATCTATTGAGAAAAAAATTGTTGCTTATATTCACGGAGAGCTGAGTGAAAGCCAGACGGAAACCGTGAAGAGACATTTGGAATCGTGCGAGGCCTGCCGCGCGGAGTATGAATTTCATGCGGCTGCGCTGGATGTACTCCGTGATGCACTGGAGACGGCTCCGGCCCCAGAGCGCCTGCGGTCGTGGAATGCGGTGGCTCGTATGGCCGCAGAACGCAAGGTGACGTTGTTGGATGTGTGGTACAGTCTTGAGTTTCGCTCCCTTGTTACGGCGGGTGCTGTGGTGGCACTGTTCATTCTGCTTTTCGGCGGAGTGGTCGTGTTTACCAATATTCAGGGAAATAGAACCCCCGTTTCTGTTGTCGTGGACGAGGATCTGTTGAATGTGAAAGAACGCAATGACCGGGTTGCGATCCGGCCCTCGGGACGAATTCCGAATTTTGTTCCTCCCGGTCTCTCTGGTCTGGCTCCGAATCAGGACAATATGACCTATCCCGAGTTTGCTAATTCGTATGCGTTTTTGGAGAATCCGGAAGATGTGACGCCCTATGGGTCGGCAAGGGTCTACAATACGGTTGTTGCGGAAAACACCTTTAAATCAGCACTGGAGAGTCCGCTTTCAACCTTCGCGCTGGATTTGGACCGGGTATCCTATGCTGATGTGCGGCGTTTTTTGGATAACGATCAGCTTCCGCCGCCGGAGCTTGTCCGCCCGGAGGAGATGGTCAACTATTTTGTTTACGACTATCCGCAGCCCGAAGACGATAACCCGTTTTCGATTGCGCTTGAGGTTGGCGATTGCCCCTGGAATGAGGCGCATCAGCTGGCTATGATCGGCCTTAAAAGCGCTGATGTTAATCTCTCTGGGCTGCCGCCGAATAATATTGTTTTCCTGCTGGATGTGTCCGGTTCGATGAACACCCCCGAAAAATTGCCGCTGCTCAAAGGAGCCATGCGTTTGATGGTGGAGCAGCTCCGTCCGGAGGACCGCATGTCGATTGTGACCTGCGCCGGAGCTGCCGAGGTGGTTCTCGAACCGACCGCCGATAAACAGAAAATTACTACAGCGATTGATCTGCTGGATACGGCAGGGAATGCCGGACAAGGTGTTGGTTTTGTAGAAGCCTATCGTGTTGCACGGGAATCATTTGTTCCCGGAGGAAATAACCGAGTTCTTCTTGCGACGGACGGTGACTTTTCCGTTTCCGGAATGTCTGACAGTGAACTGGTTCGTTTGGTTGAGCGCCAACGGGAATCGGGTCTGGCTCTCTCGGTTCTCGGGTTTTGTTCTGAGGATGCGGAACGCTCCAGAATTATGCAGCTGGCTGCTGCGGGCAATGGAAGTTGCAGCTACGTGAATGATATTCTCAGTGCTCGGAAAACATTGGTGAATGAGATGGGCGCAACGCTGGCAACGGTTGCTAAAGAGGTAAACATTCAGGTTGAATTTAATCCGGCTCAGGTGAAGGCCTATCGGCTCATCGGATATGAAAATCGACCGATTGCGCGTGTGAACACTAAAAACTTAGTCGGCGGCGGAGATTATGGTGAAGGGCACACCGTGACTGCGCTTTATGAAATCGTTTCCGCGGTTTCTGATGCGACTTCACCGAATGAGGAGTTGAAGTATCAGCGGACGGAGCTGATTGGCAGCGATGAACTGTTTACGGTCAAACTCGAGTATAAAACCCCCGAAAATAATAGTTCCGAAATGCTGGTTTGTTCGATCTCTCCGGATGAAGTGTCAGCGGTTCCCTCAGACGATTTCTGTTTTGCGAGTGAAGTGGCGGAGTTCTCGCTTTTGCTTCGGAAATCGGCCTATAGAGCGAATGCGAGCTATGACCGGGTTATTGATCGGGTCCGTACGGTTTCTGAACGGGACTCTAACGGCTTCCGTTCAGAATTTGTCCGCTTGGTGGAAAAGGCCCGTACTCTGGATAAATAACTCCAGCAGGAAATAATAAACGCATTGCAGAGAAGCGGTTTAATGGGCCTTTTCGCGCAGCACCGAAACCAACCCCTCCATTCGAACTGGTTTGGTGATGTATTTATCCATTCCGGTTTGGATCGCAATTTCGCGATTCTCTTTCATAGCATGAGCTGAAAGTCCGGCAATGATGGGGCGAGGTCCTTCCCCAAACCGTTCGCGCAGAATGCGCGTGGCTTCAAGTCCGTCCATAATCGGCATTTGGATGTCCATCAGGATCAGGTCATATGAGCCTTTTAGAGCGGCCTCTACCGCCTCTTTTCCATTTTCTGCCAAATCTGCGGTGTAGCCCAGTTTTGCAAGCATTTTCCGAACAACCATCTGGTTTACCTTATTGTCTTCCACTAAGAGAATTTTGTGCGGATATTCTTCAGCCATGGTTGCGCTGAATTGGCTGTTTCCGTCTTTTTTCTCGTTCTCTTTGTTTTGCTTAAGCAGGTCGGCCAAGGTGTTGCGCAGGCGAGCTCCTTTGGCTGGTTTATTCATCCAAGAATTGATGATTTTTCCCGGATCATTACAAGGCGATCCGCTGGAGGTAAGGATGAGGATCGGCACATTTTTTGTGGACGCGTGGGCCCGCAGGCGCTCTGCTAATGTATAACCGGACATCTCCGGCATGTTGTAGTCGAGCAGAATGAGGTCTACAGGGTCCATGGAGTCAAGCTGGTTGACTGTTTCCTGCCCAGACGAAAAGAGAACGGGCTTCATTTTTACTTTTTCAAGTTCATGTTTCAGAATCTTGAGGTTGGTTGCATTGTCGTCGACCACAAGAATGCGGCGGTTTTCCAGCGCTAAAAGTCCGACTTCGCTGTCGGACTGCACCGCCGTTTTGGAAACCGGAACGACAATAGAAAAGCTGAAGATGGAGCCAACGTCTTTTGTGCTCTCCACATCCAAGGTCCCGCCCATGATCTCAACGAGTCTGCGGGTAATGGGCAGACCCAAGCCGGTTCCTCCGTATTTCCGCGTGATGGAGGTGTCAGCCTGCTCAAACGAATTGAATACTCTCGATGCTTCGTTCTCGGTCATACCGATGCCGTTGTCGGTAACTTTAACGAAAATTTTCCAGTGGTCTTGGTCGATCGGAATACCTTCAACTTCAATCAGAACCTCTCCTCCCATGGGAGTGAATTTAATGGCGTTGCTTAGCAGGTTCAGTAGAATCTGGCGCAGTCGGGTAGGATCTCCTATAACCACATCTGGAAGATCTGACTTAAAATACTGCATGAGTTCCAGTTCTTTGGTTGTGGCAGGGGGAACAACAACATCCACCGTTTTTTCAATGGTCTGCACGAGGTTAAACGGTACGGATTCCAGATCGAGCTTGCCCGATTCAATTTTAGAAAGGTCCAGAATACTATTCACAATTTCAATCAGCGTGCCGGAGCTGGTGCTAATAACACCGACGAGCTCACGTTGTTCCGGGGTTAACGATGAATCTCCCAGCAGCTCGCCCATGCCGACGATTGCATTCAGCGGAGTCCGGATTTCGTGGCTCATGTTTGCAAGAAACTCGCTTTTAGCTTTAGCCGCTATTTCGGCCTGTTTCTGAGTTTCGCGCAGTTCCTCTTCCATGGTTTTCCATTTTGTGATATCGCGCGATATACCGAATGTTCCAACAACTTCATTATTATAATCATTTAAAAGAGGCATTTTCGTGGTAGAAACCCAAGCCATACGACCGTCTGTCCAGACTTCTTTTTCCTCAACGCCAATCAACGGGGTGCGGGTTTCTATAATGTTCTGCTCATCATTAAAGGCTTGCCTTGCATGGACCTCATCAAACAAATCAAAATCGGTTTTTCCTAAAAGTTTTTCCGGGGTAAGGTGCAGTCGATCACACAGGGCTTTATTCGCCATAATAATGCGTGAATTTCGGTCCTTAAAGTAAATCGAATCGGCACTGCTTTCCATCAGATGCATAAGCAGCAGTTCGGTTGTCAGTGCAGAGTCCTTGCTCTTATATTTTGTCGAGGCACTGTCCCAAGAAGGTTCATCGGTTGTCGAAGTGATCCGCTGAAAGACATAAAGAATGTAAGGACCTCCGGGAAGATCAAGCAGACTGCAATAGAGCTCGGAGGTATGGGCTGTTCCATCTTTTCCCATCAAAACCGTTTGGTGGGGCTCTTTTTTCACGGTACTTTCATTGGGCTGTTCTTCGTCGGGAAACAGTTGTTTCAGCTTGAGGTTTTCGGCCTCCTCCGGGAGGTAGCCGGTGAGTGCGGTGGCGACGGGATTTATATAAATCAGTTCACCCTGTATGGTTCCGATGATCAATGCATCAAGCATTCCCTGATATGCGACGCGGAAAAAATCCTGCTTCTGATACGTTTCTTTTTTCATATTCTGATGCCCAATAAAATCCTATGACTTCGACGCTGAAAAGCTTTCTGTGAAGGGAGCAATGCTATAAGGGAAGGGGATTTAAAGTAAAGCCTGTTCCCTCTGATTTTTGACTGTTTTGATGGAGGGTAGAGGATAGGTGTTTGAGCAGTATTTTTAACTTCCATGCAGGTTCAGGGAGACTCGACACGCCGCTGTATTCATGTACACTTTGCAGCAATTACTGAAAGCGAGGGTTTATGAGGGTTTTGTTGGTTGGGGATATTGTCGGGCGTCCGGGACGAAATGCCTTTCAGCTGGTGGTGGGCCGTCTGAAAAATGAGGGGCGGATTGATTTTGTGGTCGCGAACGGCGAGAACGCCGCAGCGGGGCGCGGGCCGGCTCCTGACATGATTCATGCGCTGCTGAACGCCGGGGCGGATGTGGTGACACTGGGAGATCACGCCTGGGACAGCAAAGAGATGGTGGACGGCATTGATTTGGAAACGCGGGTGGTGCGTCCGGCCAATTTTTCCAAGGGCGCACCGGGAAAGGGATACGTGCGGGTTGAAACGCCGGAGGGAAATATTACGGTTATGCAGCTGATCGGTCGCGTTTTTATGCAGTCGAACTATGACTGCCCGTTCCATCAGGCGGATCGTATGCTCAAGGGAGAGCTCGGGGCAGATAAGGTGATATTCGTCGATTTCCATGGCGAGGCCTCCTCGGAACGCATGGCACTGGGGCGTTTTCTGGACGGGCGTGTCTCCGCCGTTTTCGGTACGCACACGCACTGCCAAACCTCCGACGAAACCATCTTCCCGAAGGGAACGGCCTATATTACCGATCTCGGCATGACCGGCCCCAAAGATTCCGTGCTCGGTCGCGAGGTGGAACCGGTGCTTCAAAGATTTCTCACCGGTGTTCCACATAAATTCGATGTCGCCAATGGCGATCCCGTACTCGAAGGAGCCATCGTTGATGTGGATATGAAAACCGGCCGTGCGCGGGGCATTGAGCGGATCCGGATCCAGATTTAGAGGGCGTGAAACGTGACGATTGAGCCGGAATAGGTTCCTTTTCACAAGGCATTACTCAGTCATTGAGTAAAATTACTCAATCATTGAGTAAATTTTGACCGATACGGTCGGAACAGCTTTTATCTGGGTAAAAATTTAAAGGAAGATAAATGAGCGCTTTGCAGAAACTGTTGAAATCCTTTCGCGATACCGCGCGGACCGAATGCCTCTGCATCGTCAGAGACGCCAACCTTTGGGCCGTCGAAACCATGCTCAACGCCCTGTCGCAACTGGAGATTAATTAACGTAGGATAGGCGTCCCGCCTGTTATTGGGGAACGGAAATATGACTTGCCGAAAAAGAGCACTGAGAACGAAAAATGAAATAGGAATATTGATATGGGGAAAGGATTCCATGACAAGAGGTTTGATGAAGCTACGATGGTAAAACTCGATTTGTTTCGTCGATATGTTCGGGAGTGGCTTCCTGTTTTTATGGCTGAATCGGAGACTTCCAGATATTGGGAACGTGTGAACCTGTATGATTTTTTTGCGGGGCCGGGGCATGATAAGGATGGCAATCCCGGGTCGCCGCTGATTATCCAGGAAGAGGTGAAAGCGTTTTGTTTGGAATATGCCGGACTGAAAGCCGACATTACTGTGCGTATGGTTTTCAATGATTTAAATCTGGATCATATCGAAAATCTCAAGGAAGCAGTAGGAACGGTTCGGTGCAATAAAAACTGTTGTTCGTTTGAGTTTTCGTCCAAACCATTTATTGAAGTGCTCGAAAAGCATATGCCTCAGATGCGGAAGCGAGGACAGGCCAATCTGGTTATCATGGATCAGTTCGGAATCAAGGAGGTGACTCCGGAAATTGTACGCAAGATTTTGGATACAGGGACGACTGATATTTTATTTTTCATTTCGAGTGCATTTATTCGACGTTTTTCCGATACAGCAGAGTTTAGGCGTTGGTTCAGCATTGATAGTACGGAAATCAAAACGGTTTCCTATAATCTGGTCCATCGATACCTTTGCGAACATTTCCGGGAGCAGTTGAAGGACAGTAATGCAATGTTGGCACCTTTTTCTATCAAGAAAGGCGCTAACATTTATGGAGTGATTTTTGCATCGAAGAACGCCTTGGGAATGGAGAAGTTTCTGAAGGTCTGCTGGGCGATTGATAGGGTGACGGGCGAAGCCAACTATAATATTGATAATGAAATTACATGGAATGGACAGCAGTCGCTGTTTGCTGAAGATAATAAACCAAGCAAAGAAGCGGTTTTTGAAACGGAATTGCTGAGGTTTATTGCAGAGCAAGAGCCGACTAATAAGCAAGTGTACCGTTTTGCGCTGGAGCATGGGTTTTGTTCGTCAAAATGCGGCGATGCCTTAAGGATTCTGCAGAAAGCAGATAAGTTGGTTGTTGAGGGATTGAGCACAACAGAGGCTGTACGTAAGGGGGCTTTCTACCTTACTGAAAAAGATGAACGGGTACGATTTAAAGGAGTGTGAATATGGCAACGAAATCTTCTATTGAATGGACGGAATCAACGTGGAACCCGGTTACGGGATGCACGAAAATAAGTACAGGATGCAAGCACTGCTATGCGGAACGTATGGCGAAGCGTTTGCAGGCAATGGGGCAACCAAACTATCGGGACGGTTTTAAAGTGCGGTGTCATCACAATGTGTTAGGTGCTCCGCTAAATTGGAAAAAGCCACAGATGATATTCGTTAATTCAATGAGTGACCTTTTCCATAATGACGTTCCGGCTTCGTTCATTGAGGAGATTTTTTTCACCATGAAAGAAAGCCCTTGGCATACCTATCAAGTTTTAACCAAGCGTGCGAGTCGAATGAAAAAACTGGCCCATCGATTTGAGTGGTCAAAAAATATTTGGATGGGTGTGACTGTTGAAACGGTTGATCATGTGGATCGGATTGATCATTTGCGGGAAGTCCCGTGCTCAGTACGCTTTCTTTCGTTGGAACCGTTGCTTGGTCCGTTACCTGATCTGAACTTGGATGGAATTGATTGGGTTATCGTTGGTGGTGAATCTGGTCCTGGTGCTCGACCCATGAAAAAAGAATGGGTCGAAGATCTTAGGGATCAGTGTATGGCTGCGGACGTTCCGTTTTTCTTCAAACAATGGGGCGGCGTTCAGAAGAAGAAAACCGGGCGGCTTCTCGATGACCGGACTTGGGATGAAATGCCGGAGATCGCCTGATGGAAATAAAAGACGGTAATCAACATGAATCTGAAGCCCCGAAGGGTGAGCTGCTGGTATATCAGACCCCGGACGGGGAGGTTAAGCTGGATGTGCGGCTGGAAAACGAGACCGTCTGGTTAACGCAGCCGCTGATGGCGGAGCTTTTTCAGACGACGCAGCAGAACATAAGTCAAAATATTCTAAATGTGTATGCTGAAGGAGAGCTGGGCGAAGGGGCAACTCACAAGAAATTCTTGTCGGTTCTCTAGGAGGGCTCCCGGCTGGTTCAGCGGAATCTGGATTTTTAAAATCTGGACATGATTATTTCAGTGGGTTATCGCGTAAAAAGCGCGGTGGCGACGCGGGAGTGAAGGGGGAACGGGCGCGGGAGTTTGCGTTAGGAACGGAGCGGAAGGATTATGAACAACGGAGG
>CAYRKE010000220.1:9923-12310 GCA_964424695.1 uncultured Polyangiaceae bacterium | reverse complement strand
GAGGCAGACTTGTACCCACGTTTGC
The DNA here is from genome assembly GCA_964424695.1 of uncultured Polyangiaceae bacterium. Lineage (GTDB taxonomy): Bacteria > Myxococcota_A > Polyangia > Polyangiales > Polyangiaceae > JAEWRL01. Next base: position 12,285 of record CAYRKE010000220.1, on the reverse strand, counting down.
TAGGACGGTTCGGGCTACGACAACCTTCTGTTGTGGGTACACGCTCTGCACGTCCGATTGGAGGAACGCTGCGATCTTTGGATCGGAAACATCGGTCAACAATACGACTCGCTCACGCGGTCGATCCACACCCACGTCGACAACTCGATGCTTCAAGCCGCTGGCACCGACAATCTCATCCACACCCACTGGCTGCGTTTCCAGACTCAGGAGCACAGAACGCCAAAATGCGGCGTCGGCAACAACGGAGTTCGTTTCACTGGAACTAGTACCGCCTGAGCGGTTGGCGGGCACTAGTGCGGTCGTCGGAGTGCTTGGTTTCTCTGGCGGAGACGGCTCTCGCGCTGGCCTTCCCGGTTTCGAGCGCTTCTTATGTGGTCGTCTTGACATTCTGGTGATGGTCTGCCCGACTCTGAATCATCCCGCAAAGGATGCCTGGTAGCGCGCGAGGAGTCCACAGACTTGTTGTCCGCCAGCGTTCGTTGGCGCGATCGACTGGTCTCGGTAACCACGGAATTGGCGGCCTTGCCACGACGCTCAGCTGAGGTGGAAACCCCATTCGGACCGGTGGCGTTCGGAGCCGTCGCGTCGCAGCGGCGCAGCGGCGCGGTGGCGCGCCGCTCGGTGGCGGACCACGCCTGAGCCATCGGCGCGCCCCGGCGGCCCGCGCGCACGTTCCACTGGGCGGCCCTCCCCCCCTGAAAACCTGCGGCTTGGCGTCGCCGTTGACCCGCCGTGGGATCGCGAGCGATTCTTCGATCCATGTCGCGGAAAAGCTTCGAGCAGGTGTCTCAGGCCCCGACGCTCCCAAGGGCGGGGCGGGGCGAACGTCGCTTTGACGTCGCTGATCTGTACGAGGGTCCGGCGCCCCAGGCGGCGGCGGACGAGGCAGCCGCGGTGCCTCTGGATGAGAAGCTTCGCCAGGCGTATTTCTGGGTCACCAACCACGCCATCATCAACCCTTTCTACGACGTCGAGTACAACGCTGGCCCGCCCCAGGAGTTCACGTTCGGTGGGCAGGGCGTCAAGGTGACGCTCCCGTCGGATCAGAGCTACTCGAGCTACGTGCTGCTACCCCTGCTGAACCTCGCGGTGCGGCGGCGTTGTCTTCTGGTTGGAGGGCCCGGCCGCGGCAAGACCACCATCGCCATGCTCATGGGTCTCCTCTCGGGCTACACCTTGCGGGAGCTCAAACGCGCCGTCCAGCACGGGCAACCGCAGATGACGGTGTCGGATCTGCTCGGCAACCCTTTGCCGTCGAGCCTGGTCGCTGCCAAGGAAATGGACGAGATCAAGATCGCGTGGCGACGCTGGCTCGGCATGCGCGTCAAGATCATCGACGAGTACAATCGTATCCCGACCCGGACTCAGTCGGCCCTCCTCACGGTGATGGGGGACAACTACGCCGAGGTGTACGACCAGATCTACGAATGCCCGAAGGCGGCTTGGTACCTCACTGCCAATGACGACGCCGGAGGCGGCACCTACCAGGTCATCGAGGCGCTCCGAGACCGCATCGACGTGGTGGTCAAGGCCCTCCACTTCAACACCCGGTTCCTGAGCGAGCTCCTCAGCCGAATCGAAGACGACGTACGCCCCGAAGAGGTCGTCCCCTCCCAGATCATCTTCGCGCCCGAGGAGCTGGACCGCATGGAGCGCCAAATCCTCGACGTGGAGCTGCCCGTCCCGCTCCGCCGTCGCCTCGAGTTCTTCGCCAGCCACTTCGAGTTCCTGGAGTCCGCGGCTCGACAGCTCGAGTATCTCACCAAGGACACCTTCAAGCTATCGGGCCTCGACCCCGGTACGCTCGAGCTGGGCGACTCCGGCAAGGATGCCCTGGCGGACCTCGGCACCCAGACCCGCAACGGCCTGTCGGTGCGGGCGTTGATGACCTGCCTGGTGTTCGTCAAGGCGATGGCGTTCTTCCGCGGCGCTCGGGTGGCTTCCTTCGAGGACGTGCGGCAGATGCTGCCCTTCGTACTCCACGACAAGCTCGTGCAGAACCCTGACGCGCCCTGGTTCGAACAACAAGGCCACGCGGCGCTGCGCATCGACCAGGTGAGCTGGATTCGCCGTCTCTTCGATCTGTCGTGCCGGGAGTACGAGCGCCTCGATCTCGACCGCGATGATCCCGTCGAGGCCATGACCGCCGAGTTCGGACAGGGTCTCGAGGGGCTGAGTGAGAAGGTGGTGCGAGAGCGCCTGGCGAAGATCGAACGGACGCTCAACGAGTGGAGCCGAGGAGGCAAGTTCTACGGCCATCTCTACGACGACGTGCTCAAGCTCAAGTACCTCCATCAACGCTACAACAACTACCTCCGGTGGGTGACGTGGCACTCGTGACTCGCAGCGCTCCTTTGGG
>CAYRKE010000220.1:1197-9823 GCA_964424695.1 uncultured Polyangiaceae bacterium | reverse complement strand
CTCGTGACTCGCAGCGCTCCTTTGGGTTACGTGGCACTCGTGACTCGCAGCGCACCGTTCCCCTCGAGCGCCCCGGGCACCCAGGGGCTTGAAAGGAATCCATGAGTCTACTCGACGCCGACTCGCCGCTGGCGCTCGAGCTACGACGAGGCCGCGAACGTTTCAACGCCGCGGTGCTCATCGCCCAACGCCAGGGGCTCCGGGTGTCCCCCGAAGCCCTCGGAACGCATCTGCGGGACAATGTGGCGCCCGCGGTCGCAGCCGTCGCGCAGGCCTACCCCGACCGGGCCCGAGCGGTCACCGAGGCTCTGTTCGAGCTTTCGCTCGAGCTCGTTGCCAAGGACGTAGTGGGTCCCGCAGGGCGCTACCCCGAGGGGAACGAGGCCTGGCGCTCGCTGCTGCCGCGCCTCGCCCCGGCACTTGCCCGGGACCCACATCGGCTGGTGGGCGTCCTCACCAACGCTGTCTACAACCTCTCCCGCGAGCGCTCGGTCCGCGTCGCGGACTGGATGACTCACCTCGCTGAGCTGGCGCCACTCTGTCCAAGCATCGAGGTGCTCCTGGACGTGGGCAAGGTGCTGGCGTGGCAGGCAGGCATGGCGCACTGGCGTGAGCCCGCCCTAGCTACCTGGGAAACCCTGCCGGACGGGCTCGCCTGCGCGATCTTTGGGTCGAATGCCGACCCCGCGGCGTCGCCACGGGTGCTGGAGGAGCTGCGCGGGTCCTTGCGCGCCTGCCTCGCCGACCCCTGGGCACGGCCCGAACGGCGCCCCGAGACGCCGACCCTGCGCGTCGTGGCTTCGGTCGGCGGTTTTCGGGGTTTCGGAGGGGCCTTCGTGTCCCCACCCTTCGTCTATGCCTCGGGAGCCGTCCTCTGGGCACGCGACGCCGAAGGCGTCTACTCCCTGCACGCGGACTGCTATGGTGAGACCCTGCGCCGCTCACCGCTGGAGCCGCCCGAGGAGCGCACCCGGGATCTCTGCCGTCTGGAGGCGAACGGGCAAGTGAGCTTCTGCGGGCTCCGAGCCCGCCTGCCGGAGCTCGTCGGCGCGAGCGGCTTTGCTGCGATCCCGACGCTCCTCGCCGTGACCTTGACCCGTAGCCACCGGATCTTGCTGGTCGCTCGCGTGGGAGGCGGTCATGGCTAAAAAGGCGCCCCCGGCCGCGCCAGACCTCGACTCCTTGCGGCAACGCTGGGAGGGGGATTGGGAGGCGGCACTCGGGGCCTGGAGCCATTTCACCAAGCTGTCACGACCCCGGTGGTGCACAGTCGTAGGCGAGGAGCGGCGCGAGCGGCTGTCGGGCTCCTTCGCCATGATCCGCCTCGATGACCACGCCGTGGTCATCAGCCTCCGCCAGATCCACGAGGAGCGCCTCGAAGGCTTCGCCAAGGAGATCCTCGCCCACGAGATCGGCCATCACGTGTACGCTCCAGGGGATCTCACGAGCAACGCGCGGCTCATGGCGCGGATCCGCCGTGCCCTGCCGAGCCGCGAGTCCTTGGCGCCCCTGGTGGCAAACCTCTACACCGATCTCCTGATCAACGATCGTTTGCAGCGCATGGCCGGGCTCGACCTGGCTGGCGTCTACCGAGCGCTCAAGTCAGGAGCGCCGTCCACCGATCGAGTCTGGCTCCTCTACATGCGCATCTACGAAACCCTATGGCGACTCCCACCGGGCAGCCTCGTCGAGGGGGAGGACGATGCCCGGTTGCGCCTGGACGCTGAGCTCGGTGCCAGGGTCGTGCGAGCTTACGCCAAAGACTGGCTGCGCGGAGCCGGTCGGTTCGGAGCGCTCTTTTTGCCCTATCTCCTCGAGCTCTCTCTGAAGCAGGGGGTCGCGATCCCGTGGTTCGATACGATTCTGGCGGGCGAGAGCGACACCATCCCCGACGGCCTTGCCGAGCTCGACGAGGACGAGGAGCTCGGCGCCCTGCACCCCGCCGAAGATCCCGTCCTGACGGGCGTCGACAGCGAACCCAAGGAGCCCCAAGGCGAGCCGAGCCCAGGCGGTGGCCGCGAGCTCCGCGGGGGTCGCAAGAACAACTACCGCCCCCCCCAGAGCTACGTGGAACTGATGGCCAGCCTCGGCGTTCGTGTCTCCCAGAAGGAGCTCGTCATGCGGTACTACCGCGAGCGGGCGCTCCCCCATCTGATCCCGTTTCCGACCGAGTTGGTTCGGGAAGCCGGCGATCCGCTCCCCGAGGGTCTGGACGTGTGGGACCTTGGGTCACCCCTGACGCAGATCGACTGGATCGGCACCCTCAGCCAGGGCGCCATCGTGATTCCCGGAGTCACCACCCTCGAACGCACCTACGGCTGGACCGAGGGCGGCGAACCCAAGAAGCTGCCCCTGGATCTGTACGTTGGAGTCGACTGCTCGGGCTCGATGCAAAACCCCGCGGTAGGCCTCTCCTATCCAGTCCTGGCAGGGACCATCCTGGCGCTCTCGGCGCTCCGCACCGGGGCCAAGGTGATGGCCTGCCTCTCCGGCGAGCCGGGCCGTTTCGCAGAAACCGATGGCTTCTCGCGCAGCGAGCGGGAGGTCCTCGGGCTTCTGACCCAGTACCTCGGCACGGGATACGCCTTTGGCATCGAACGCCTGGAGACGGCCTTCCCGAGCGGCACCGCGCTCCGCCGCCCGGCGCACATCCTCGTCGTCAGTGATAGCGATCTCTTCTATATGCTGGAAGGGCACCAGCGCGGCTGGGATATCGCCCGGGACGCCGCAGCGAGGGCTGGCGGCGGCGCCAGCGCAGTATTGCAGGTACGCCGCCAGAACCACGCCAAGCCGATCGACAGGCTGGAGTCCCTCGGGTGGCGCGTGTACTGCGTGGACAGTATGGAGGAGCTGGTGGCCTTCGCGGCAGCCTTCGCGCGGCTCAAGTACGGTGCGCCACATCGAATCCCGGGCGCGTGATGTCGCCACCCGAGCCCGGGAGTCCTAGCCGTTCACGGCAGCTGGGTCATTCGGTCACCCCCCCGCCGACCCAGAGGGCCGCGCCAGCTTCCCACAGGGGGTGCTCACAGAAGCAAACGTCGCCGGAGCGGGCTTGAGGGAGACAAAGAGACGCTCGAGGTCGTTGGCGTCGAGCGTCTCCTTTTCGAGCAGTTGCCGGGCGCTCTGCTCTAGGAGCGCGCGGTTCTCAGTCAGTATGTTGCTGGCCCGTTCGAAGGCGGTGAGCACATTCCTACGAACCGCACAATCGATCTCCCGAGCCGTATCGTCTCCGTAGAGACGCTGCTTCACGGATTCTCCAGCGGGCCCCAGCAACGAGCGCTGGTCGACTTCCAAGGCCACGTGTCCGAGCTCCGGTTCCATCGCATAGCGTGTGACGATGCTGCGGGCAATATCGGCAATCTTCGCCAAGTCATCGGCGGCGCCCGTCGAAAAGTGCGAGAAGACGACGTGCTCAGCCGCTCGCCCCCCCATCAGTACCGCCATACGGTTCTCGAGCTCCGCTCGGGTCATGAGGTAGCGGTCCTCCGTCGGTCGTTGGATCGTGTACCCGAGTGCCCCAATCCCGCGCGGAATGATCGACACCTTGTGTACCGGGTCTGAGCCCTTGATGGCGGACGCGACGATCGCATGTCCCATCTCGTGGTAGGCCACAACCTCACGCTCCTGAGGGTTGAGCAGCCGGTTCTTCCGCTCGAGGCCGGCAATGATGCGCTCGACGCCCATGCTGAAGTCGCCGAGGGCGACGCTGCTGGCGCCACGGCGGGTCGCCGCGAGTGCGGCTTCATTCACGAGGTTGGCGAGATCCGCCCCGGTGAAGCCGGGCGTGAGCGCCGCAATTTGCTCCAGCTCGACATCGGCATCGAGCTTCACCTTCTTCACGTGTACCCGCAGGACTTCGATGCGTCCAACCTTATCAGGACGGTCCACAAGGACCTGTCGGTCGAATCGACCAGCTCGCAGAAGTGCAGGGTCGAGCACCTCGGGACGGTTGGTGGCAGCAAGCAACACGACACCGCTCGTCGGGTCGAACCCGTCCATCTCCACCAGGAGCTGATTGAGCGTCTGTTCCTTTTCGTCGTGGCCGCCTCCGTAGACTCCTGCATTGCGGGCGCGCCCCATGGCGTCCAGCTCGTCGATGAAGACGATGGCCGGAGCCTTGCTGCGAGCCTGCTCGAAGAGATCCCGCACCCGAGCTGCTCCGACGCCGACGAACATCTCGACGAAATCCGACCCTGAGATGGAGAAAAACGGCACGCCGGCTTCTCCTGCGACCGCTCGAGCCAGGAGGGTCTTGCCAGTTCCGGGCGGCCCAACCAGCAGCACTCCCTTGGGCATGCGGGCCCCGAGGCGACCATAGTGAGTTGGGTCTTTGAGGAAGTCGACCGTCTCCTTGAGCTCGGCCTTCGCCTCCTCCACTCCAGCAACGTCGGCGAAGGTCGTCTTGGTGTCGGTTTCGACGTAGACCTTGGCCTTGCTCTTGCCGATCGACATGATTCCGCCTCCGCCACCAAGCTGCCCTGACATGCGTCGCATCAAGAGCATCCAGATCCCGAAGAACAGAAGAACCGGCAGGATCCACGACAGGAGCGTGGCAAGCAACCTGCTCTCGACCTTTCCGGAGAATTTGACGTCGTGCTTCTTGAGATCCTCGGCGAGTTTGCCGTCGACTCGCGTGGTCCGGAAGAACTTCTTATTCTGGGAGTCTGCGGCTTTGAGCTCGCCCAGAATCTCGGTGTCCGTAATGACGATCTCCTTGACCTTGCCTTCCTCGACCAAGCGCTGAAACTCGCTATAAGCGACGGGCCCGCCGGACTGATATCCGGTCCAGAGATCGTGGATCACAAACACGCCCATCATGGCGATGAACAGGTACGTAAGGTTGAAGCGCGTAGTCTTCTCCATGCTTCCTCTTGTCTGGGGGGAGAACCCACCAACGCCCAGCAGTGGACGCTCGGTACGCTCCATTGCCGCTCAACGAGTAGCGGGCCCAGGACCTCGGTACTCGGGAGGCGATCCTCTCGTCAAGATCAGGGCGCCGACGATACCGCTGGCCACGAGTCCGGTCCATATGGCACCCTCCCACACCCAAGCGTCCGGGCGACTTGGCGCTCCTCCCAAGCCTGGGGTCTGAGAAGCCGCGCGAGCGTGAAGCCATGAACAAAGTCCTCACCTACTCCATTCTCCTCATCGCCGGCCTCGTCGGTTCCCAGATCGTGCCGCCACTGCTGGGTGACTCGTGGCAAGCCGCATCGCTCGGGCTCCGGCTCGCCACCATGGTGGGGCTCGCCTTCATCATGATCCACGTCGGCTACGAGTTCGAGGTCGATCGCTCGCGGCCCGGTGCCCTCGCCTACGACTACGGGGTTGCCGCGACGGCCGCGGCCTTCCCGTGGATCTTCGTCTCGCTCTATTTCGTGCTGGTGCTCGCTGCCGATGGAGCCTGGGGCGACATCGAAGCGTGGAAGCCGGCCCTCTTGGCGGGGCGCTTCGCTGCGCCGACCTCCGCCGGGGTCCTCTTTTCGATGCTGGCGGCAGCTGGGCTCTCGGCGACTTGGGTGTTTCGCAAGGCGCGTGTCCTGGCCATCTTCGATGACCTCGACACAGTGCTCCTCATGATCCCTCTGAAAATGCTGATCGTCGGGCTGCGCTGGCAGATGGCAGTCATCGTCGTCATCATGGGCGTGCAGCTGTGGCTGGCCTGGAAGCTATTTCGCAGAGTCCGATGGAGCGTTCGCTGGCCCGGAGTCATGACCTACTCCGTGGTGATTGTGGCGGTATCGGAGGCGATCTACCAGGGGAGCAAGCTGGTCGACGACGTCGTGCCAATCCACGTCGAGGTCTTGCTGCCAGCGTTCGTGCTGGGCTGCATGCTGGCTCGTCCGCACGAAGCCGACCCACACCGCGACGACGCTCGGGAAGGCCACCAGGAGGGGCCGGAGGACCCGACCGAGCAACGGGTCTCCGGTATCGTATCTGGCACGTTCATGGTTCTGGTGGGGTTGAGCATGCCTGCGCTCGCTTCCCTCATGGATCAAGAGGCTGCGGGCTGGGGCGAGATCGCCCTGCACGTCATCGCCGTCACGCTACTCGCCAACCTGGGCAAGATGTTCCCCACGTTCGTCTACCAGAAGGAGGCAAGTTGGCGGGAACGCCTAGCCCTCAGCATCGGAATGTGGCCGCGAGGAGAGGTCGGCGCTGGGGTGCTAATCCTGTCGCTCGGGTATGGGATCGGTGGCCCGATGATCGTCGTGGCGGCACTGTCGTTGGCGCTCAACCTCGTGCTGACCGGCGTCTTCATCGCCATCGTCAAACGCCTGCTGGACGCCTCGACGCTCCCTGTGGCGTCAGCCCCGAGCCCTTCGCCGTAACCCCCAACTCAAGGGCAAGGCATCGGCTCGACCAGATCACGAGAGCTGGCTCGTGGGGTCAGTATCCGGCGCGCTGACGCCGGGGACGGAAAGCGACCGCCAGGCTGCGGCTCGGCCCCCGCAACCTCGGGATCTAGTGGCGGTCCGAACTGCCGGCTGCCGCGACTGGACTGTATGTCGTGTAGTCTTCGGCTTCATGATGCGAAGGAGTCTTCTCTGGGCGACACTCGGGCTCGTCGCCTGTTCCGGAGCGGAAGGGTCTCGTTCAGAAGCAGCGGGGGCCGCCAATGAAGCGGGCTCGGGTCCCGTCGGGGGAGGCTCGGCAACGGGCGCTGCGTCGGGAGTCGCCGCAGTGGGTGGCACTGGCACCAGCACTGGACTGGGGACTGGCGGCGCAGCGGCGGCAGGAGCCGGAGGCTATCGCCCAACCTCGAGCGGCGGCCAGACCGGGGGCCAGAGCAGCGGAGGATCCGGTAGCGGGGGCCGAAGCGGCGGCTTCGGGGGCACTGGAGGCCAAGGGAGCGGGGGCCAACCCAGCAGTGGGATGGGCGGGGTAGTCGGGGGATCCTCGACCGGAGGCGCACCGCCCGCGGTGGGTGGCGGAACGTCGTCATCAGGAGGCTCTGGACCGACCAGTACTGGGGGAGGTGGACCTGCCAGCGGCGGCGTTGGCTCGGGGCAGGCCGGCTCGGGCGGCGGCGACACCAGTGGAGTCACCGGGGGTGGCGCGGGGATCGGCGGCACCGCCTCGGCAGGCTCGGGTGGCGCTGGACTGGGCGGCGCGTCGGGCGTGGGCTCGAACGTGGTGGCAGAGCTCGAAGCCTATCTTGCGGTGCCGCGAGCAGAGCGCGGCCCCATCGAAGCGGAGGACTTCGCCGAGGTCCCGCTCAGTCTCCAGGAGTCCGAAGCGTGCGGCACCCTGTTGTGGGAGGACTTCGCCGACCTGGTCCGCGATAGTCGCCAGGCCGAGCACGATGGCCGTGCGATCACGCTGGGCGAACACACCTTGCGCTACGAGTTCACGGTCTTCGGGGACAAGCCCGCTGCCGGCAGGAGCCTCTACCTCTCTCTCCACGGCGGTGGCAATGCCGATCCGAGCGTCAACGACGAGCAGTGGCAGAACCAGATGACGCTCTACCAGCCCGACGAGGGCATCTACCTCTGCCCTCGTGCGCCAACGGATACTTGGAACCTGTGGCACGAGGCGCACATCGATCCCCTCTTCGAGCGCCTGATCAGCGATCTGATTGTCCTGGAAGACGCAAACCCCGATCGGGTGTACGTGATGGGGTACTCGGCGGGAGGGGACGGTGTCTACCAGCTCGGCCCCCGCATGGCCGACCACTGGGCAGCGGCAGCTGCCATGGCAGGGCATCCCAACGACGCTGAGCCGTTCAGCCTCCGAAACATCGGGTTTACCATCCACGTGGGAGCACTCGACACCTCATACGATCGCAACCTGGTTGCACAGGAGTGGGGGGACGAGCTCGACGCCCTCGAAGCGGCTGATCCGGGCAGCTACCCCCACGTGGTCCAGGTCCACGAAGGCAAACCCCACTGGATGGACTTGGAGGACGCCGTGGCCGTGCCGTGGATGGCGGAGTTCACCCGAGACCCCATCCCCACCAAGATCGTCTGGTACCAGGACGACGTGCCCCACAGCAGCTTCTACTGGCTCGCGCTCGACGAGGAGCAGCTTGCTGCCGCGACCGAGGTGCGCGCAACCCGCAGCGGGCAACAGATCGAGCTCGAAACGACGGGCCTCACCAGCCTCAAGGTGCGTCTGTCCGACAGCATGCTGGACCTCTCGGAGCCGGTGAGCATCTCCGCAAACGGCTCGGTAGTGTACACTGGCACCGTACCCCGGACGATCGCGACCCTGGCTCGCACGATCGACGAGCGAGGCGACCCGCGCATGGTGTTCAGTGGCGAGGTGTCCATCGAGCTGTGATGGGTCCGGGGAACAGGCTCGGTCCAAGGTCACCAGCGATCAGCCCACAGAGATCCTGTTCCGCTCCAGCCGATGCGTGTTGCGGCTCGCTTCACATCTGGTCAGAGCCTCTCTGCGCATCGCCCTAGCGACGCTGGGCAGTCTTCGAATGATGCCGCTGTGGGGAGCGGAGCGAATCCGGTATTGAATGGACTTCATCATCACTACCAGAGGGGGGCGTGAGCGACGGATGATGAAGGGAGCCAATACAGGCGCGAGAGTTGCAGGACGAAACCGCCTCCTCTGCGTCAGGAGTCTGCCATGTAGGTCTTAACAAACATCGCCTCCCTACGATCCCTGCGATCCC
>CAYRKE010000220.1:0-1097 GCA_964424695.1 uncultured Polyangiaceae bacterium | reverse complement strand
CGATCCCTGCGATCCCCGCGATCTGAGGTTCTGCACCGCCATCGCAGCGACGGCCCAACGATCCCCTACCGCGCCCCTGATTTGGTGAGAAGAGCCTGGTTCGGTTGCCTGTCGCCGTGTCACTATACGCGCCATCGAGACACGGCGCGGGGTCGAGCGATGTGGACGAGCAAGCACTCGTGGTGCAGAGCCGAGGAACGCTTTCGGGTGGTGATCCGCCTTGCCGTCACGAACGCACGAACTGGCTGTGCCGCAAGCAATCCGCGCCCAACGAGGAGTAGTCCATGAGCCACGTCTCTGTGTCAAAGCAACTCGAAAAACACTACGACCCCGACGCCTCCTATGCCCCAACGAGTGGAGAAAGCTCGGCTCTGACGGCGAGGCCTGGAATCAGCTGGGTTCGCCGTGGTCACGGCAGCGCTAACGATGCGGGCTCTAAGGCACAGGCGAGCGCGCCCGTCCAACTCGCCCTCCCCTTCTTCGGAGAGGACGTGACGGCCAGTCTGCAGTGGGACCTCGGCGCTACCGAACCCACCCATTCGCCTCCTGGCTCTCTGACCAGCGGAGAAGCATCGGCCAATCAGATGCGTTCAGTGTCTCCATCGCACGACCAGCAACGGCACGATAGCGTGCACGTTTCGCCAGGCTCGCCGTCCAGCAGTCTTGCAGATGTGGAGCCGTCGCTGCACGAGCGCCCCACCAAGCCCACGAACGTGTCTCCGGAGCTGCTGATGGCCAGCGCTGACCCATCATCGGCAGGCAATGCCGACGAGTGGTGGAACGACCAGTCCCAGTCCCAAGCACTTGAAGCTTCACATCCTCCGGTGGCACACCTTGGGCTACCCTACGAGAAATTGCCCGCATTCGGCGCGATCGTGCCCTTGCCTGTCTCTACGCGGGTCTTCTGCGAGCCTGAGCCAAGCGCGCGAAGGCCCACACCCGAGCGCAACGGCAGGGGGATTGTCGCTCTCCTCGTTGGCATCATTGTTGGCATCGTCGCCGCGCGAGGCGTCGACATCGTGCAGCGTATCGTGCTGGATCCCGGCCATAACGCGACAACCCGGCACAAGGCATCTCGAGACTGAGATACCGACCCC
>CAYRKE010000219.1:0-12392 GCA_964424695.1 uncultured Polyangiaceae bacterium | reverse complement strand
ATGCGCCGCAGTTGTCGCCGCAGTCACGTCCCTGTGCGCCTGTCAGAGCTCGCCAAATCCGCGGACGGTGGAAGGCCCACAAGCAGCGCTCGGCGCCTCGGACGACAAGGTGCCGCCAGCTTCATCCGCACCGCATCCATCGAGTGATACGGCCCCACAGCCCGCGGCGAGCCCCCAAGAGCCCGAGGTCGCCCCGCCGCCCACGGCGACGCATTCCGGGAAACCCGGGAAGGGAAAACCCGGGGTGAGAAGGCCCGCTGCACATCTCGATTCCGATGCCCCAACCGAGTCGCAAACCGCGCCCGACGACCGTACCCTGGCACCAGGCAGTACTCGAGGCACCATCGCCTGCGGCACGCAGCGTTGTCGGGCGGGCAAAGAGGAATGCGTCAGCGATCCCCAGTGGCACTGCGTTTCAACCGCCACCGACGTCCAGATCGGCACGCGTTACGCTTGCGATGACGCCTCGGATTGCCCGCATGCCCAGGCTTGTTGTCAGTCGTTCGCCTCGGCACTCGATCTCTTCTCGTGCAGCAAGCGTTCCGGCAGTCATGCCGACTGTCGCCAGGAAATCTGCGTTCCGGGTGACGGTGCTTCCTGTCCCAAGGGACAAGCCTGCGAAGCGGGCTTGTGCCGCCCCCCCTCGAAGCCGGCGACTTGCCAGGACGCCCGATGTCCGCCAGCCAGACCGGCGTGCCTCTGGGCGGGCGGTGAAGCCAGCTGCATCGCCCTCGACCGAGCGCCGGCGGCGGGTTCGGGCTCGAGTGTCTTGCTGCAGTGTTCGCGACCCGATGATTGCAGCCAGGGCATGGCCTGTTGCACGAACGGAGTCTGGAACGCGACGCATTGCCTCAAGCAATGTGACCCCGCCAATCATGCGGTGGTCTGCGCAACCGACACCGACTGCCCAAAGAGGTCCGACCACGGACGCGTCAAGTGCCTGGCACCACGAACCGATGAACCCTCCGAGAGCGAGCTACCGGTGTGGCTCAAGCTCTGCCGTTACGAGTGACGTCGATGCGTCATTGGAGGCGATACGGACGCCGGCAATGTGCACTCTGCGCGTCTTGAGCTCCATCACGAAATAGACCATGTAGCGGACGGCGCCGAAGGCGCCCAGGGTCTCGACAGTGAAGAAGTCACACGCGTAGAGGGTATCCCAGTGGCTCTCGAGGAACTGCTTCCAGGTTCTCTTGCGAGACCGTTCCGGTTCTGGCTCAATGCCAGCTTCTTCCAGGATGCGGGCTACCGTGGACCGAGCGATGTCGTGCTTTGCGCCCCAGAGGGCATCTCGGATCTTGAGCTAGAACTGGCTGCTGTTGGGTTTTCGGACAGTATGGGTCCGACTCACGATGGGGACTCAGTGCTGGCAGACGCGCACGTAGTCGACCACCATCGTTTGAGGGAACACCGTCGTGCCATCCGGGTTGCCGGGCCACTCTCCGCCAACGGCCACGTTCAGGATGAAGAAGAAGGGATGGTTGAACACCCACGAGTTGCTGCCGATGTCAGCCGGGGTCTTGGTCGAGTAGAGGGCGCCATCGACGTACCAACGGATTTCGTTGGTCTCCCATTCGATGGTGAAGGTATGAAAATCGTCGGCAAACTCGGCGTCGCCAGGCAAGGTGTAGGTCGCGGTCGGGCCGGCCGCACCCGAGTAACCGGGACCGTGCATGGTTCCGTGGGCGATCGAGGGCTCGCGCCCGAGGTTCTCCATGATGTCGATCTCGCCGCAAGCGGGCCAGCTTCCCCCTTCCGCGCCCAGTAGCCAGAACGCGGGCCACAAGCCCTGGCCGTAGGGCAACTTCATGCGGCCCTCGAAGCGACCGTAGGTGAACGTCTTCTTGCCTTCGGTCTTGAGACGCGCGGAGGTGTATTGCCGGCCCTCGCGGTTCTCCTGGCGCGCTTCGATGACCAGGTTGCCGTTGCCGTCGAGCTTCGCGTTGTCCGTGCCCTGGCTGTAGTACTGCAATTCGCCGTTGTACCAGTTCGGACCGTAGTCATAGTTCCACTTGGCGGCGTCGACAGCCGATCCAGCGGGACCGTCGAACTCATCGCTCCAACTCAGCGTCCAGCCGTCAGGACATGGGGCACCGTTGGCCCCGCCGGTGCCAGGCACGCCGCCGGTGCCAGGCACGCCGCCGGTGCCGGGCACACCGCCGGTGCCGGGCGTTCCACCAGTGCCCGGTCCGCCGCCGACCCCCTGTGAATCGCCCGCGCTCTCGGTTCCGCCGATGCCTGCCACTCCACCATTTCCTGGCGTTCCCGCTGCACCGGCCTCACCTGCCGTGCTCTGCGTACCGCCGGGATCCGCGACGCCACCGATGTTCTGCGTTCCTCCGGGGCCGGGCGCGCCGCCGGTACCGGGTGATCCGCCGATGCCGGGCATTCCGCCCGTGCCCGGTCTGCCGCCGTACCCTTGTGCACCGCCGCTGCTCTCCGTTCCACCGATGCCTACCACTCCACCGGTTCCCGGTATTCCCGCTGCGCCGGTCTCGCCCGCCGTGCTCTGCGTACCGCCAGCCCCCGCTCCACCACTGGTGCTCTGCGTTCCTCCGGCACCTGGCGTACCGCTGGTGGCTCGCGTGCCCCCGCTGGTGTCCGCTGCACCACCGGTGCTCTGCGTCCCTCCGGCACCTGGCGTACCGCCGGTGTTGGTGTCTCCGTCCTTTCGGGACGTGGCATCAGAGCTTTCACCACAAGCCATTGCCGCTAACGCGAGCGTTGCAAGAATCAGCCTCGAAGCAGTTGCAAGCATGGATCGTCTCCTGAGTCAGAACCTAGTCGCCCACTGCGTCGACCGACTCGTTCTCACCGTGAAGGACGCGGGATGCTCATCGGCTTCCATTTCCTGCCCGCCGTCGAAAGCGACACGCCGGGAGCAGCCGCGTTGGATATGCGCTGAATCCTAGCCCGAGGAGCAGCCGCGGGGCAGTGCCAATTCTGGCAGTGCCCGCCTTCGGGCCAGTCGGCGAAGTGCCCCAGAACCGCCTCGCCAACTGGCACTGCGAGCAGGGCGGAGGTTTCCAACAGGGTTGCCGGAGTTGCCACGCAGTTGCTCGTCCCTACAGGGCGGACGCTGTCGCTGAACGTTGGCGGTCGGTTCGGGCGGGGGTCGCTAGTCGAGCTGCGGCCGCGCTCCCGCGATCGGTCTACTCTCAGTCACCAGCGAGGCTTTGGCGCGCACCTTCGCGTCGAAGCCGGCAAACGGCCCCCTACTTCTCCCGCTCGACTCGCCGTCGCTACGAGTCAAACCGCAATCGGAGCTGTTCGAGAGGCGGATGGGACGGTCTGGGTACGGGCTCCGGCGCCAAGCCCGTTCTTGCCATCAGGCGCGCTGCTGGTGTTGCCCCCCAGCTGTCGCTCGTGGCGTGGCCGACGTGCTCGGCTGCGCCTGCGCGCGCCGGGGCCGGTGAAAACGGCGCTGGGTTCCCGACCACGGCTGGGACCCAAGGCGCCAGCCGTGGTGATGGCTCGACTGGCGACATGGGTACTGGCGGTCTCCTGAGCGCCGGTGGAACGGCGAATTCCGGGGAAACGCAGGGCGCGGGTGGCACCGCCAACACAGTCGTGTTCGGCGCCGGGACGGACACTGGGTGTGTGGTCAGTTGGTGGTGGTCCTGAATTGCCTTGCCAGCACCGCTGCCCCCAATACCCCGGCTCTCGGCGCTGCACCGGGACGCCCCCGTTCGCCGATCGAACGGCACCGATTACCTACGGGACCAAGCCGGACTTCAGAGCGTGGACGCCAGGGGGGAGCCCTCGATGGAAGCCAGGATATCGTCGATGATGTCGTCCAGGGAGCGGCCGGGGGGCGAGCCCAGAAGCGACCGCAGCCGCCCCAGATCGGGCACCCTGCGTCGGATGTCCTCGAAGCCCCGCGGCATTGCCTCGGAGTAGGGGACCAGCTCAATCTGCAGCCGTCGATCGACCCTCTGAGCCACCCTCTGGGCGAGCTCGAGGATGGTGATCTCCTGGTCTGAGCCCAGATTGACTACAGCCCCCTCGGCGTCAGGACAGTCCAAGAGGCGGGCAAGTGCCCACACCGTGTCGGCAACATGCGAGAAGCAGCGGCGCTGGAGGCCGTCCCCGTGGACGAGCAGTGGCCCGCCGGCAAGGGCCTGCGCGATCAAGTTCGGAAGAACCATTCCCCCCTCGGCAGATTGCCTGGGCCCGGCAACGTTGAAGAGCCTGACCACCACGACCGGGAGCCCGAGCGCCTGGTGGTACGCAAGGGTGAGGTGCTCGTCGACGGCCTTCGCGGCCCCATAGCAGAAGCGTAACCTCGAAGTGGGCCCGAGGGAGACATCGGACTCCTCGGAGAAGGGGACGGCGTCGGACCGCCCGTAGACCTCGCTCGATGAGGCGAGGAGGAGCCTCGCGCCTGCTCGGCTCGCCGCCTGACACGCGGCATCGGTGGCTCGCAGGTTGTTCCGAATTGCCCGGATCGGGTCGTCCAGCACCCTCCGAACCCCCACCGAGGCCGCCAGGTGGAATACTCGCTCGACCCCCTCCGCACTCTGAAGGAACGCCGGCTCCTTCGCGACATCACCGATCGCCACCCGACAGCGGGGGTGGCCTCGAAGGTGCCTCAGGTTTGCTTCGGAGCCCGTCGAGAGGTCGTCCCAAAGGATCACCCGCTCACCGCGCTCGAGGAGGTGTTCGGCGAGGTGGCTCCCGATAAAGCCAGCCCCCCCGGTAATCAGGCTCGTACCGCTCTCCATCGCCTGCCGATATAACACCTGATACCGTGTTTGTTGACCCTCGTGACGCTCCACCTCCACCTTCCCTCGCCTTCGGTACCCCTGGTGGTCTGCCTCCACGACGTCTCGCCCGCAGTGGCCGCACAGGTCCGCCATTCCCTCGACGCCCTCCCTCCAGGTCTCGAAGGAGCGATCGGCTGCGCAGTGATCCCACGCCATCGAGGTGAGCGCTGGCGTCCAGGGGACGCTGGCGACCTCGCGGGGGAGCTCTCGAAGCGGACCCGGGAGCGGCTGCTGCACGGCCTCACCCACCGGCGGCAGAGTCCGAGGGCTCTGCTGAGCGCCCCCTCGGTCCTCTCGGGGCGGAGCGACGAGCTCGTGGGCCTGAGCGAGCGGGAGGCCCTAGAGACGCTTCGGGTGGGCCGAGCCATCGTCTCCGAGCTCTTCCAGGCTCCTCCGGCGGGATTAGTGCCTCCCGCCTGGCGGAGCGGCCCCGTCGGGCCGGGATTGCTTCGGAGAGCAGAACTCGAGTACCAGGTTGGTCTGTGGAGGATCGAGACGGCAGGTGGGGCTCGGATGAGGCTGTCGACGTGCAGCTGGGACTGGGGCGTAATCGAACACGCGAGCCGGCTGGGCACGCTGCCGGCGATTGCGTCGGGGCTGATCGGCGCCTTGACCCGGTCGCCGCCGCGCTGCCTGGTGGTGGCCATCCACCCAGCAGACGTCAGCAGGGGGCTTCTCCCGAAGATCTCACGGCTGATCGAGGCTTGCCTGCAGGAGGGATACCGCCCGGCAACCTTTGGCGAGGTGCTCAGAACCCACTCGCTCGGCTGATGACCTGGGCGCTCGAGCGGCGAGCCGAGGCACTGGCGGCTCGGATCACCCCCCACCTCCTCGGACGGGGGCGCCGCAGAGCTCTCGATATCGGTTGCGGAACCGGTCACAACGCCCTCGCTCTGGAGAGACGCATCCATCTCACGATCCAGGGCGTCGACGTCGTGGACATGCACATCGTCGGGCCCGAACCGCTCGTCCTCCGCCTCGACCAGGCGGGAAGGTTCTTCCTCCCCTTTCCCGAAGGATCCTTCGACGCAGGCCTGATCCTCTTCGTCCTCCAGTATGCCCCAGATCCACTCCAGCTCCTCATCGAGGCGCGCAGGGTTATCTCGGGCACTCTGGTGGTGCTCCAATCGACCTGCCGCGACGGCAAGGCGAGGACACTCCTCTCGCTCAGAACGGCGATCCAGGGGAGGTTCGCCCACTCCCTCGCCCGCCTCGCTGGCCTCGTCAGCCAGCCCTCCGGGGCGACGCTCACTCCCCGCCGCTCCTTTACGAGGAACAGTCTCGAGACCTTGTTCGTGGAGGCTGGCCTTGAGATCGTACACCGCGCGCCCGAGCCCGGCGCTATCCTCGGACTTAGCAGAGACCTCTACCTGCTGGAGACCAGAGCGTGACCGGACAGCACCCCACGATCAGCGTGGTAATCCCGACCCGCAACGAGGAGGCTCAGATCGGCGCCACCCTCGAGGCCGTGCTCGGCGCCGCCCGGCTCTTCGCCCCCAACGATGCCTCGTCGGTCGAGGTGATCGTGGTCGACAACCAGAGCACCGATGCCACGGCCGAGGTAGTCTCGGCGATCGCGGCTCGAGCGCCCCAAGTCGTGCTACTGAGCAGCCCCCGGCTCGGGGCGCCGAAGGCCCGCAATGACGGCTCTGCTCAAGCACGCGGCACGATTCTGGTCTTTGTGGATGCCGACACCTGGATACCCGCCGACACGCTCCAGAGGGTGCGCCACCTGGTTGACGACGAAGGCATCGAAGCCGGCATCTTCCGCCTCGCAGGTCAGGAGAAGGGCCTGCGCTCGCGCCTCTGGTGGGCCTTTTGGGGCGCTGCGAGGCATCTCCCCATCGCCAAGGCCAAGGCCATGCCGGCCGCCATGTTTTGCACCAGGACGGTCTTCGACGAGCTCGGCCCCTTCGACGAGGAGGTGCTCATCGGTGAGGAGTGGCCGATCCTCGCCGAGCTCTGGCGCCGCCGCCCGAGGTCCTTCATCTACGACCGCTCCATCACCGCGCTGAGCTCGAGCCGCCGGATGGAGCTCCGACCCTTCGGTTATACCAGAACCTTCCTGCGCTACGTCTGGGCTGTGCTCCACCATAGTGGGCGAATCCATCATCCCGACACGGTCCGCCAGAGGCCCCACGCCGGGGAGGCTCGATCGTGCCCAAGGTGATGCTGCTCATCGCCCTCGCGGTCGTCACGTCGGGCGCGGGGCAACTGCTTCTCAAGGCCGGGGCCATCGATCGCGGCTCGGAAATCGCTCGCGACGTGCAGAACCTCGCCGGCTGGCTGCGCCTGCTGCTCGGCTGGAAGACCCTCCTCGGTCTCGGTTTCTGGACCGCCTCGGCGCTCCTCTACCTCTTGGTCCTGAGCCGCACGCAGCTCTCCTTCGCCTTCTGCGTCGCCAGCCTCAACTACGTGGTCGTTCCCCTGGCGGCCCGATGGCTCTTCGCTGAGTCCCTCTCCATGGGGCGCTACGTCGGAATGGCGGTCATCGCCCTCGGCGTGGCCATCACCCTCTGGGCAAGGGTGACGGAGCAGGGTGGTGGCTGATCCCAAAGCCCACCGAATCGTCGCAATCTGGCTCTCCCGCCTGCGGCTCAACGACGTGCGCTCCAAAGGAACGTTCATCGAGAAGCGGAGGAGGCGCGCGGCCGAGCTGCTCCTCGCGCCAGGAAACCTCCTGACCCAGAAGCGTTCGGTCCCCTTGCGCGTCCTGTCGGAGTCAGCCTGGCACCGGCGGGAGCTCGAGGTGGGCCCAGCCCTCGGACGAAGAGTCTCCCTCGAGCCTGGAGGCTGGCTCAGGATGGAGCGGGCCGAGGGAGCGATCGTGGCCGAGGCGCTCCGTCGCTCCCCAAGGGAGGACCTGAGCCTCGAGATGATCCGAGCGGCGGCCTTGGCCTTGCGCGAGCTGCACCGCCTCGACTTCGACGGTGAGCCCCTCTCCCACGGAGACGCCACGGTACGGAACGTTACGGTCGCGGAATCCCGCCGCAGAGCGACCTGGTTCGACTTCGACGCCCAGCACCTTGACGGACGGTCGACGCCAGCAGAGCGCCGCGCCGACGACCTCAGGGCGCTGATCTTCAGCGCCGCGGCCCATCTCCGAGGTCCATTCGACGCAGCTCACCTCGCCGAGAACGCGATCGAGGCCTATGGCGATGCGGAGGCACTGATAGCCCTCGCCGCGCTAGTCAGCAGGGATGACCTCTCCCACGACCTATGGCACCTCGCCCAGTGCTCCGGCCTTTCTCCGGCGGGCCACAGCGCCTGCCGTGAAGCGATCCTCGCCCTTGCCCCGCGCATTGCAGGGTTCGGATCCGGTATGCGAGCGGGAACTCGCTGAAATCCGCCGCGCCTGAGCACGAGCACCCCTCGCTTTCAGAAAACTCGTGGCTACCTGAACCCAACCCGCAGCTCGGTGTGGAGCGCTTGGCGTTCCTTGCCTCCGTCCCCGCGTTCGCCGAAATGCGCAGGGCGCGCAGGGTGCAGTCAGCACGACCTCGATGTCGGCACCCTCTGCAACTCGATCGGGCAGAGCGCCATACTTCGTGTCCCGATCCCGAATGAGGAGTTGCGGTCCTTTGCCGAACGGCGTGACCTCGCGCAGCTGCTGTGCCGTCCACTGCTCGGTCGGTGCCCGAGTGACCGCGGCGCGCACGGTGTGCTTCGCATTCACGTCGACGACGATGAACGCGAAAACAGGTCCGCGCCGAAGTGGACGAAGTCCAGGTACTGGACGAAGTCCGCGGAGGCCTACGGCCCGAGCGGAGCGAGGGAGCACCGAAGGTGCAGTGCACCAGATGTCGTAGAGCTGCAGGAAGTCGCAGGCCCACACGGTATGGTTCTTCAGGAACGTCTTCCACGACTGCCCGTCTCTCGGTCCCGAGCTTCGGTCGCGGCACATGTACCTCTGCACCGTGCGCTTGCCCACGCGAATGCCCAACCTGAGCAGCTCGCCTCGGATTCGCTCGGCTCCTCACTTCGGTTCACTAGCGGCTCCGCCACTTCCGGCGCTATGCGCCGGAACGTCCACCTTCCTGGCAAGCTCCAGCGAGCCGAACCTTTCCACTTCGGTTCTCCCTGGACATTCGGACGATGAGGCCAATGATTTCTTCAATCATTCTGCGGCGGAGCGTATTGCGAGCCATCACAGGCGACGAGCCCTGCGTTCGCGAGACTCTGGGCTTGCGCTTGTGCCACGAGGGTCCGTTAGTAACCATCGTGTGGCGCTTGAGGCCGACCTCGCGTCCGTCTCGCATGATGAGCTCGAGATCCTTCCGCAACACGGGCTTTGCGCCGGAGAAGGCGACCAGTTCGATTCCCGGCGCGACCATCTGTCCGAAGAGGCCACGCAGCGCGTCGCGATCCCGTCCCCGGTGATCCGCGTGGTTCGAGCGCGTGAAGCAGTGCTGGCACGTCAGATTGCAGCGCCGCGTGACTTCCAAGCCGAAGAGGCGCTCCAGCTCGGCGCTGCTTCGATGGCTTCGTGGCGCAATGGGTCTCGGGTGGCACGGTTCGGGTCATTGTGGCGGCTGCGCAAGGTCCGTCTCCTCCGGAAGCGAAGACGCGAGATGGCACAGGTTGCAGGCAACACTGCATGTACCGTGCCGGGAGCCATTCACCCCGGAACTCGCGTCAACTCCAGACCACGTGCCAAGATCCCACAGTCCGGGACGCACCAGAACTGCCGAGAAGTGGCACAGGGTGGACCTGACGAGTCTCCATCGGTTCGGACATTCGGCTCGTCATTCCGTTCTGGAGGCGACACGCGCCAGCCGCGGTTCGCCGCCGTTGCTGATGCGCAGTCGCTCCGGTTCCTTCCTCTGCCGACTTCGACACGCACCGAGGTCACCGATCGTGTTCGCCGTTGAAGGCGGGGTTTCGATTGGTGACCGGTCTCCTCTTCGACTACAGTCTGACCAGCGATGAAGACCGCTAGCGAAGGGAACCCTCAGGGGACAAGTCTGTCTACTGTAGCCGCGTGGCTGCGTCACACCCGCATTCCAGGATGGAGGGGCGCGACTTCGAAGTGCACCAAGCAGCTGGCCTTCTTTGCGTTTGTCGCCAGCGTGTACTTCCTGTACTCCTTGGCTAGCAACGAACGCCATTTCTACTTCGATTCCCAGACCTACTGGAGGACGGCAAAGAGCCTCTCGCTCGCAGAATATGACAACCCACTTCGCGGCTACGCTTTCCCCTTCTTCTGTCTCGTGGTCCGCCGGATGGCACATGCCATCGGCATCAACGAATTCGTTCTCTTCTGGGCGGCCAATGCGTCGCTCATGTCTGCGTTCGGGACACTCTTGGTTCCAGGGCTGGTCCGCACCATCTTTCCGTGGTTGAGGTTCGGATGGTGGGGGATCCTCGGGTTCAACGGTCTCGTCTTTCTGTTCTACCGCGGATACGCCGCCTACCCGCTGACTGACTTTCCGGCGCTGGCCTTGCTCGTGACTGCGCTTTGGTGCCTCCTGTCTCGCCCGAGGTGGAGTCTCGTCGGTGGCGTAGCGTTGGCCCTGGCTATCAACTGTCGACCGATATACTTGCTCGCAACGGCGGGAGTGTTGTTCCTGCTGGGATGGCGCTTGCTCACCGCGTGCAAAAAGGGCGCGTGGCGAATTGGCGCGATCGGGTGCGTGGGCTTCATGCTCGGCCTGGGAGTTGGGCTTGGGCCGCAGCTCTACATCAACCACCATCGCTTCCAGCGCCTGTCAGTGCTGCCGCCGACGGACCTGTACTACGGCAAGAACCTGTACCTGTGGCAGCTGGAAATGGGGCTCAGGCTGCAGCGGTACGAGACCAACGTGGGAAAGACCTACCCACATAAATCGGTCAGTTTCGACGACCGCGTAGGAACGGCCATTCTCTCCTCCGCCCCTCCGGGAGGCCTAGAATCCTACGGCGACTGGTTCTCCTTGTGGGTAAGCTCACCGCGCTCGCTTCTCGCGCTGTATGGCCGGCATCTCTTCAACGGAATGGACGTCGTCTATCCAACGGCATACCTCGATGCGCCGCACGAGCGCTCCATTCTTATGGCCATGGTCAACTATGGGCTCATCTTCCTCTTCTTGGTGAGGACTCGGAGCACATTTCTGTTCGTCCTCCGTTCCCCATCGCTGCTCGCCGTCGTCGGTTCGTTGGCGTTGCCGGTTGCAGCGGCAATCCCCACCGCGGTCGAGACACGTTTCTTCCTTCCTCTGCATACACTGATCTACGCGACGCTCTCGTTTGGAGGTGCAGGCAGCGTCCTACGCGCCCGGTACGCGAAGCTCGGAACATTCGCCTGCCTTCTTCTATTCCTCCTCTTCTGCTACGCGCTTTCGAGTGCAACCTTCAGTACCATGGAGCATCTCGGTGAGCCTTACTGAGGTTAGATCACTGTATCAGTTCCGAGAGTCGTACACCGCGTGGGTCGCCACCTGGAATCCCCTTGACGAGCCCGATCCAAGGGGGCCGGGCACGATATCGCAGTGGGGAAGGTTCAATACCGTCGAGCAGCATCGTGAGCTGAGTATCATCGAGCTCCGCATGATCACCGGCCGCAGGCAGGCGGATCCTGAAGCGCCCCCGGCCAAGCCTCTTGTACCAGAACGCCTCACTGGTCACTGCAAGAAGCTACCAGGGCTCTTCTAAGAAACCGCTTTTTCGGAACTGTCGCACACCTTCGCGTCGAAGCCGCCGCTCGGCTTGACCAAGCTCCACTACGAGTCGAACGGCAATCGGAGCTGTTCGAGCGGCGGATGGGACGGTCTGGGTACGAGGTCCGGCACCAAGCCCATTCTCGCCATCAGGCGCGCTGCAGCCGACGGCGTTTTGGCAACTTCGGCCCAACGCACTATCCCCTGACACTCCGGGCAATGCTCAACGTCTGCAAGATGAACGTTGGCGAGCAGCCAGGCCCATCGATGCCGCGTGCCATGCTCCAAGCCGCCGCCACCCTCCGCCAACATCAGCTCGCGTTGGTCGCCGCACGCGGGCGGCGCCGGTGCGCGCAGTCGTCGTGACCAGGGCGGCTCACCACCTCGGGCCGCAGCGATGCGTGGGTTGCGGCGCCACGGGTGCGTGAGGTGGTGATCCGGACCAGGGTTACGGCGCTACCGCTGCTACCGCCGCGCATTTGGGTGATCGCTGCCCCCAAATGCGCACAACACGGGAATTTTCGGTCGCAGGGGGGAACCAATGCTCTCCCTCCCGGATCGCTCACGGCCATGTCATAGATGGAATTCGCACTGCGTGTGATGGCTCCCACTCCTGCAGGGGATCACAAGTGAAGAATCGCGCGACGAAAGCAGTTCTGGTCGCTCAGCTGTTGGCATGGGCAGCCGTTGGCTGTGCCGCAGCCAATGACGAGGTCGAGACATCGAATGCCGCCGGGACCCCTGCGCAATCGGGTGGAGCCGCCGTCGCAGGTGCGACCGGCGGTGAGCTCTCGACGGGAGGCACTTCGGCCGAAGTGGCAACTGGCGGTACTCCGAGCACGGGTGGTGCCGCCACGGGCGGGACGCCGGCTACCGGTGGAGCGAGTACGGGTGGCAGCGCTCCTGCTGGCGCGGGCGGCACGCCGGCCACCAGTGGAGCGAGCACGGGCGGTAGCGCCACGCCAGACACGGGCGGAGCGCCGCCCACCGG
>CAYRKE010000218.1:0-12399 GCA_964424695.1 uncultured Polyangiaceae bacterium | reverse complement strand
CTAGTCGATGCGTGGGGCAAGATACGGAGAGACCGCATCGAGCTTCCACTGTTTCGGCGTGAGCCAATCATAATCGAGGATCCCTTCGGTATCACCGGAGTTCGGGTTCCAGCACCAGAACGTCCACGAATAGGACGGCCCCATATACTCCAGGAAGGTCTCGAACCAAGCTCCGGACTTTCCTTCGAAAGCTTCGGGGTTCTTGATCCCGATCTCGCCGATGAAGACGTGCCCCAGCGACTCGTTCATCAGGTAGCCGAAGTGATTGTCCCAAATCCCCGGGAGATTGACGGGAAATTGCGCGCTCTCGAACCACGGCTGGGCAAACACCTCAGGGCCGTACTCGTGCGCAGAGTAGACGAGCTTCGCGGGATTCGACAGGGCAATGGGTTTCGAACGCGCGCCCGTGAGGTTTCCGCCCCACCAGTAGGAATCGCCACCGACCTTCTCCACGCCTTCGACGACGATCAGAACGTCGGGGTTCACCTCCAGAATGGCGTTGCCACAGCGCTCCGCAGCTCCGTTCCAGTCCGTCGAGGGATCACCTGCGCCCCACGTGGCCTCCCCGTGCGGTTCGTTCTCCAAGTCGAACGCCACGACGGTCGTGTTGCCGACGTAGCGATTGGCCATGAAGCGCCAGTCCTCGATCCACTGTTCTTCCGAGGTTTTCTCGGTGTACCAGACCTGCTCGGTCATGTAGCCGTCCGGCTCCCGAGAGTGGTTGTCCAGCATGACTTTCAGTCCGGCATCTGAAGCCGCTTGGATGACGAGGTCCATGACCTCGATGGGCGAAAGCCCTTCGAGCGGCCCGTTCATCGGATCCGTGCCATCGTACGGATCGGGCCCGTAGGTGTTGATGGAGTTCGTCGCGGCCCCATCGCGAAGCATGGCGTTACACCAAGGAATGCGCACCGTGTTGAAGCCGACCTCGGCGATCTGCTTCATCATGCTTCGATAGTCGCGTGCCCAGAGCCCATGGGGAGACAGGTTCCCAGTCTCGAAACCGAACCAGTTGACCCCCGTGAGTCGCGCAACATGCCCGGAATCGTCCAGGATCTGGTTTCCTTCGACGTGCAGGTACCCACTTGCTCCGGGGGGCGTAGGCCCGTAGTCCACGCGCGCCGTGCTCCCGGAGCCTCCCGCTCCGTCAACGCTGCCAGTGGCGCCGCTCGAATCGGTGCCACTGTCGTCGGGTGCGGTGCTGCCACTCCCGGCACGGCTGTCCCCGGCACCTTGTCCACCGGACGTGTGGTCGTCGCCGCCACAGCCCGTCGCAAGTCCCGCGCCCAGTCCAAGAAGCACCAGAATCGTCGCGTCAAGTAAGGAAGTCCGCATCGTGTCGCTCTACCCTCTCCCTAGCTCCGAAACGCGACTCTTGCCACGTGCGGCGCGCAGGCGGTGACCTGGAGGGATCTGCGAAAGCGGTATCCGATCACGCCCTGAATGGGTGGCCCGACCCGATCCGCCACGCGAGACAAGGGCCGTCTGGGGTCGTGAACGTCGACGCACGACCCCAGCGCTGGCAAGCATCCTCAGCCTTGACGACGCCGCAGCAGCGCTACGAGGAGCGCCTCCTGGGCCGATGCATCCACCGCCGCGAGAACACTAAGGGGTAGGACAACGCGGAGAACCGGGAAGCACCAGCGCCTTCGCCGCCTCGACGAGGTACCGCGTGTGCTGTCCCAGGCGCAGGGTTGGCGTGTGGCCAATGGTGATCAGGTGCTCGCGAGCGCGTGAGGCCGCAACGTTGACGAGATTGACTCGGCCATCGACGAAGCCGAGGGCGTCGCGCCTGGTGAGCGTCGTCGTGAAGAGCATGATACTGCGTTCCCCTCCCTGGAAGCGGTGTACCGTCCCGAGGGCAAGCCCGGGCGTGCCTCGGGCGGCGCTCCACCCCGATGGGGAGTCCTCGCCGTCCGACCAGAGGCGCTCTACCGGTAGCCGGGCCTCCCGAAACGAGCGCCAGAGCCGTTCGAGCTGACCCCGGTAGGGAGTGATCACGCCAACCTCGTCGGCGCCGATCCCCGAGGCAAGCAGGCAGCGCACCAGGTCGATGGCCTGCTCGAGCTCCGCCTCGTTGACCCAACTACCCGCAAAGCGTTGCTGCACCCCGTCCACCGACACGTGCAGCAACGGTGCGCTCAGAAAGGGTGCTTCGGCAACCCGCGAGCGGCGCGGGGTATGGGTGATGAGCCCGTAGCCACAGAGCTGCTCGGAAATCGCGGCGATCTGGGACTGGCACCGGAAATGATCGACCAGGGTTGGCCGCCTCTCCACGGCACGGTCGGCCAAACGCTGCGCCGATGCGGTCGAGGCCTCGAAGCATCGATAGGGCTCAAGGGCACGGGCAGCGGTTCGGAGGCCAAGGCTGCGCAGGATGCGCTGCTCGTCGGCTTCACGTAGCTCGAAGACCGGCTCGAGCTGAAACGTGTCGCCGATGACCAGAGCACTTCGGGCACGAAGCAGGGCAGAAAGGGCATAGGCAGGATGGCACTGACCAGCTTCATCAATGATCACCCTGTCGAGCGAGCTCGGCTCGGCAGGGAACACGTTGCCCATCGAGAGCAGGGTCGTGCCCCAGGTCGGGAAGAGCCGGAGCAGCCAGCTCTTCGCCTCACTGTCGGACTCCATGAAGCTTCTCAGGCTGCGACTGGCCTCGGCAACATGGGAGGCGCGGCCAAGAGCAGCGAGGAGCTCTGCCCGATGCGCCCGGGCCCAGACCTCGCGCACCCGCGCCGCAGCCTCGAAGAGGTCCTGGTGGCGCGCCTCGATGCGGGTAGCCTCCTCGAGGCTGGGCGCTCGAGGGCGACAGGCGAGCTTCGCGTCGAGGGCCGCAAGCTCTGCCTTCATCTTCTCCAATTGCCGCTGCTTCTCCCTCTGGCGGTGCCAGTGCTCGAGGGCTTCGATGAGCTCCGTCACCTCGCCGATGAGCGCCTCGAAGCCCTCCTCCCAGGCTTCGAGTGCCTCCTCCGGGGCCTGAGGTTCGGGGTCGGGGGGCAAATGCGAGGCAAGGGGCACGCCCAGCGCCTCCCGCACCTCCGCGAAATGGAGCTCCTCAATTCGCTTGAAGTGTCGCCGCACGCGGCGGAGAGTCTTCTTCCCACGCTTCTCGGCCAGGGCGCT
Organism: uncultured Polyangiaceae bacterium; assembly: GCA_964424695.1. Taxonomy (GTDB): domain Bacteria; phylum Myxococcota_A; class Polyangia; order Polyangiales; family Polyangiaceae; genus JAEWRL01. The sequence goes on along the minus strand of CAYRKE010000218.1, from coordinate 9,276 downwards.
GCCGTCGATGAGGGGCTCCACCAGGTTGCGCAACGCGCGAAGCGCCCGACGCCTTGCCGCGGCGCCCGGAGGTAGCGCGAGCGCAGCCGGTGGCAAACCATCGAGCAAGGACGACCGTGGCCCCCCCGACCCCAGTCCCTGGCCCTCGGAATGCTGGAGGATGGCCTTCTGCAGCTGATCTCGCTGACGTTGCGCGGCCCGATAGGACTCGAGTGGCTCCAGCACGGCGTTCTGTTCGTCGCGCAGTTCGCAGAAACGCCGAAGCTCCGCCTCCAGGCACTGTTGGGCCTCGGCTTCTGACATCCGGCTCGATTCGAGCCAGCGCCGCGCGCGCCCGAACTGCAGGCGCGTGACCTGATCGATGACCTGACGGCTGCCTGCGCGAATCGCCAGGGGAAGGGCGCCGTCGTCGAGGGCAACGCTCAGCGGCTCGATGACGTTGTCCACGGCTCGGTTATTGGTGCTCGCGATGACCGTAACGCTGGTGCCCATGGATCCGCCGCGAGCGAGCTCCCCAATTCTCGTGACCAGCGCGTGTGCCGCCAGGCTGAGGATCATCGTCGTCTTGCCGGTTCCGGGTGGCCCCTGCACCGCGCAGAGTCGCGAACCCACGGCATACTCAGCGGCTTGCCGCTGGCTGCTCGTGAGCGCGGGTCCCCGCCACCGCCCCCAGCACGTGGCCTCGCCGGAGCCGAGCCTTCTTCCCGAGAGGTAAGCGTCGAGCACCGGCGCCTTGGCTTGTAGCCCACCTCGGCCGAAGAGGCTCTGCGCGACCGCCAGGTCTTTCTGGAGGTGCCACGTGGTGCGGCTCGAGTCGGCGTGGATGACCAGAGCGACGGCGTAGGCCTTGGCCTTCGCTTGGATCTGGTCGAGGCGGGCACTTACCGCAACCAACAGCTGTGTCAGCAGGGGCCGTGAATCGGTGGGTGCGGCGCGGCGACTGTCTTGGGGGGCATCCGCGGTCTTGGGGGGCGAGCTCCCGCGCGCCGCCGTGGGCACGGAGACCGGGGCAACGCCACCGTTGCGGCGCTCGTGTCGAGGCACGAGGGCGGCATCATCGAGGGCTTCTCCTGCTTCGAGGCGCCCTTGGCTCTCGATGAGCCGCGTGACGGCCACGATGACGTCGGATGACTCGACTGGGCTCTGCTCCTTGAGCTGCGCGAAGAGGGCGTCGAGACGTTGGGCGTCGATCCGCAAGGTGTCACGAAGGAGGCGGGTATCGATGAAGAACGGCAGCTCGCTTTCGGCCTCGCCCAACCCCTGACTCTCGTCGCATTCATTGTCGGATTGGGGTCGGACGAGGGTAACCCCAATCGGCGGAGGCGGGTAATGGCGGCGCCGCCGCTCGGACACGGTTGGCGCCGAAAACGGTCCGCTCTCGCCTCGCCACCGCAGCTCCACGGGAAAACGCAGAACCCCGGCGAGCTCGTCACGTGCCAAATGCACGGTGGGGAACGCGACGAGGTGCCCGACCGCGTCGGCCTCATCGTCCCCACGACGGTAACGGGAGAGGAGCCAGTCCTCGAAGAACGCGGGCCACTCCGAGCCGAGTTCGAGCCCGAGCTCGGCGTCATGCTGGACTAGAAACTCGCTGGCCACCGAAAAAGGCAACTTGGCGTAGTCCTGGCCCGGAACGGGATCAGCCAGGTTCGGCTCGGCCGAGGTTCGCTCCGCGTGGCGACGCACCTTGGGACGGCGCCCCAAGGCTTCCTCGTGACGAAGAAGGGCGAGCCAGTACCGCAGCACCTCCGCGACGAGCGGGCCCGGCTCGACGTTTGCCAGCCCCTCGGGCCGGGAGGAGGCTGCGGGTCTGGAGGAGGGGCCCACGGTTGGTCGTGGTCCTAACAGATGCAGTCGGCTTGTCGAGGCGAGGCCAGTCCCACTGCGGAGGAGTCTCGGACAGCCCGCCCATCAAGTCAGCAAGATGGACGCGAGAGGATTGGAAGGCGGAGTCAGCGAAAGGGGATCGATGGCAGAGTCAGGATGGGGCGAAGAGGTCCCGGGGCACCTGGATTGGGAGCCAGGCGTCCGTGCAGGAGCATTCTCTTCCTCAGCTGGTTCACGATGCGGTGCGGCCTGGCTGGCGCGCTGCTACCGTTGGCGTTTTCGCTCGCATAATCACCAGAGGTGACGATGTCTCCGGATTCGATCGCGGCGGTCCAGTCGTCGATGCTCGTGGCGTCATCCGTTACGAGCAGATTCACGGTGTTGTTCGAAACCCTGACCGTGTGCCCCGCGTCTTCCGGGTAGAAACTCGCATTCGAGAACGCCGCCGAGAGCGCGGCTGCGGACCCACTGTCGGCGAGCTCCAGCCGCCAGAGGACTGCAGTCTGCCCCCTCCCATCCGAGTATATGGCGAGGTGGTCGCGATTCCAGTTCTCGATGTCTGCCGTGCTGACCTCATCGAGGTCGCGGAGTTCGACCAAGTTCCCGAGGATCCACGCGCCCAACACATCCTCCGCGATGTAGGAATAGCCTTGGGGAGGTGCCACGGCAGAGCGGTAGGGTTGGGGCAGGTCGAGGCGAGCGACGCTGTCGTAGCTCAACATGACCTCGAGGCTGGTGGTGGGGATGTAGCTCGGGAGATCCCGGATCGCGTCCTCTCCTTGCGCTGCGTAGATGTTGTATACGTACCGGCTGCCGTGGAGATAGGGGAAGATCTGGGGAGCCGTGATCAGGGGTGAATAGCCGTCCCCGAGCATGTCGGTATCGTCGAACCATTCGGCGAAGAATTTATCGAAGTCGATCTCCGAGGGGAGGTATCCATTGAGCGCCAGATCGTAGAAGAGCTGGAAGAGCACGGCCTCGCCCTCGATGCCAGCACGGGTCGCCAGGTAGCCGTCGAAGGTTACCTCGCGCTCCTCCTGTATTGCCTGCAGATTGAACTGCTGGTCCTGAACCGCGTGCACGAACTCGTGCGCGAGCGATAGGGTGTTCAGATAGTCGTCGTCAGCGGTGGCATCGTCGTGGATGACGATGGTGACGACGCCGCTATCTGGGGAATAGTAGGCCGCAACTGCGTCCACGTATGCCTCGACGCTCGTGTCGTCATCGAGCCCACCTTCATCGGCCAAGCCGATCAGGACCACAGCGCGGGCATAACTTGCATCAAGGTCCGATTCCGAGTCGTCTGCCGCCAGCTCTGCTGCCAGCTCGTCGGCCAACTCCTCCTCAGTAATGGCCGTCACAGGAGGCATCTCTGCGTCGCTCGCGCCGAGCATGCAGCGAACCGCGCCGAAGACTTGCGTCTGACAGGACTCGTCCGCGTAGTCGCATTGCCCGAAGAACTGGTAATCACAGCCCGGGTGAGGAACATAGGTGTGGTTGGTACTTTCGGCCCCCCCGAGTCCGTTTCCGTACCACCCGGCTCCGTTTCCGTCGCTTCCGCATGCAGCGAGCATGGCGACCGACACGGCCAGAGGCATCCTGGAGACGATGCGAGACAGCACGCGCTTCTGATTCATTCGTTGGACTCCTCGAGTGCTCGACATCTCACGCGTTACGAAGGCTCCGTGCCGTCTACCGATTCAGCCTGTGGTGTCCGAGCGATCACCGCGAGGGCGCGCAGCGGCTATCCGCTGGCCCCTCGCTCGCAGCCGCATGTGACCACTGCAGCTCACACCGAAGGTATGAGCTGAAGGGTCGAACGGGAAAGGCCCTCTGCTCGACCCCGACGGACTCGACAGCGACCCGGCCTAGAACTCTGCACCCGCCATCAGCCAAATGCGGGTCGCTGACAACGACGTTTCGACTTCGTATTTGGTTCCGCCCCCCGAAGCTTCCAAGGAGGGCCCCCAAAGCGACTGGTACTGGACCGCAACATCCCCTCGAAGGGCGATTCCCTCACCGACCTGCCCCAGAATACCGCCACCGGCGCCGAAGGCGTACCCCAAGAAGGGGCCAGAATTCGTGGAGCACGACGCTCCCGCTGCCTTGTAGGTGTCACATGCGTTCTCGAAAGTTTCGACCAGGTCGTCCATGTCGTCGGCAGGAACCAGGATCGGCAACCCGGCGAAGCCGCGAACAGTGCCCGCGACCTTTCCGCCGAAGACGCCTTCAAGGATGACTTGGGGCATCACCTCCGTGCCGTTCTTCGTTTCGGAGGTGTCAGTATCCGCCTCGAACGTGCTGGACGGCACAACCGTCAGCCCACCCCCGATCCGAAAGGCAGGTCCAAGGTGAGCCAACACGTCGAGTTCCAGTGCGAGTCTCGACTTGTCGTCGTAGTCCGCGGACAGGTTGTCTGTATCGAAGGACGCGCAACCGGTACCCGAGCAGGATGGATCGTAGGTGGCCTCGCCGCTGCCGCTAACCAAGATCCCAAGACGCGGAATGATCACAACGCCGCTGCGAGGCTCCGCAGCCGCTGGCTCAGCTGCTGGTGGCGGAGTGGTTTCCGGAGCGGGGTCCGCCGGCACCGGGGTGACAGCAGCGCCCGCCGGCCCCCAGGTATCATCGGCAGCACCTGGCGCAGCAGCGGCGACACACTCACCCTGAGCAGTGCAGGTAAGGCCAGCATCGCAGGGGGGATTGCACAAGCTTACGCAAGAGCCGCTAACGCAGGTGTAGCCGACACGACAGTCGGGCACGCACTGCGCGCCATACGCCGGTGCGGGGGCCACAGGAGGCGGAGCCGCCGGTGCGGGCTGAGCCTGAGGCGGAGGAGGTTGCGCAGGCGCCGGATACGCCTGTGTCGGAGCTGGCTGAGCAGGCTGCGGATAGGGCTGGGGGGCCGCAGGCTGAGCACTGGCATTCCAGCAGAATGCGAGGGGAACTAGCGAGGAAAGCGCGGTTACGGCGCGGTGCACGAAGCTCGTCACCGCGTCACTCGCCACATGAGACTGCGCGTTGGGCATTGGACCTCGAAGGCAGAAATTCGTGACTGTCGCCCCACTTTGGAGACACTGACCAAGCCTCGGGGCGACGCCGTGACTCGGCTAGCGTTAAAGCTCTTTAGTTGCCCGGTCAGCCCCACGTCAAGCGGGAACCGAGCCGGCTCCGAAGTACCATCTCCCCGTAAAGGCTCATAATCCAGATGCCCTAGCCAGATGCCTCGACCCAACGCATGGCGGGCCGTTGCTCGCTGAACGCAATATTTGCGCCACCCGCAGACTGGTGCCCCCTAGCGGCCTTCATCCCACATCCCAAGCTATTCGCCGAAGTGTGGCCAGCTCGAGCATGCGTTCGGCTGGGCACAGGTGCACCAGTCGGATGGCGCAACGCAGATAGTCCTCAAATTGGATGCTGTGGAGGCGAGCGGAGACCACGATCGAGCACGGTGCAGCGCTGTTCCTGGCGTGGTCGTCACCGCCGCAGAAGAGCCAGTCCCTCACGGGGACTGCTAGATACGGGGAGCGAGGTACTGAGAAATGGCATCGAGCTTCCACTGCTTCGGCGTAAGCCAGTCGTAATCGAGGATCCCCTCGGTATCGCCAGAATTGGGGTTCCAACACCAGAAGGTCCACGAGTAGCTGGGTCCCATGTACTCGAGGAAGGTCTGGAACCAGACGTTGGATTTGCCTTCGAATGCCTCAGGATCCTTGATACCAATCTCACCGATGAAGACGTGACCCAAGGACTCATTCATGAGAAATCCGAAGTGGCTGTCCCAGATCCCTTGGAGATTGCCGGGGAACTCCGCGCTCTCGAACCAAGGTTGGACGTGGACCTCCGGACCGTACTCGTGAGCGGAATAGACGAGCTTGGCGGGGTTCGATAGGTTGATGGGAAGATCCCGCGCTCCGCTGAGATTCCCGCCCCACCAGTAACCGTCGGTGCCGACCTTCTCCACGCCTTCCACGACGATCAACACGTCGGGGTTGACCTCGAGAATTGCGTTACCGCAGCGCTCCGCAGCCGAATTCCAGTCCGTTGCTGGGTCCCCGGCGCCCCAGGTCGCCTCCGCATGGGGTTCGTTGTCCAGATCAAAGGCCACCACGGTCGGATTGCCCAGGTAACGGCTCGCCATGAAGCGCCAGTTCTCGATCCACTGGGCCTCCGAGGTCTCGTCGGTGTACCAGACGTGCTCCTCCATGTAGCCATCCGGCTCACGGGAGTGGTTGTCCAGCATCACCCTCAGACCGACCTCGCCCGCAGCTGCGATGACCAGGTCCATGACCTCGATGGGGGATAGCCCCAGAAGCGGCGCGTTCATCGGTTCCGTGCCGTCGTAAGCGTCGGCGCCGTCGGTATTGATGGACCGGGTCTCCGCACCTTCCCTCAGCATGGCATCGCACCATGGGAGCCGCACGGTGTTGAACCCGACGTCGGCAATCTGCTTCATCATGCTGCGGTAGTCGCGAGTCCATAGGCCGTGGGGGGAAAGATTGCTCGTCTCGAACCCGAACCAGTTCACGCCCGTCATTCGCACCACGTTCCCGGCATCATCGAGAAGCTGGCTGCCCTGAACATGCAAATAGCCGATGCCTTCCGGCGGCGTTGGGCCAGGACCCGAGCCTCCGGTCGACTCTGGATCGGGGCCTGCGCTACTGCCCCCAGTTGCCTCGACGCCGCCGGTGGACGCCGACGTCTCTCCGCCAGTCGCCGGGGCACCTCCACTCGGCGTCTCCGTCGCCCCACCGGTTGCCTGGACTCCCCCGGTGGTCAGCGGAGTCTCGTGGCCCCCCGTGTTGGTGCCTCCCGTGGCATCCGTTTCGACACCACCAGTACCGGGGTGACCAGCCGCCGGCGTTGCGCCACCTTCGGAGGGCTGAGAGGCTCCGCCGCTGGCCACTGGAGCCGGCTGCCCGCCGTCGCCCCCGCCACCACTCGTGGGGTCGTCGGAACGGCCCGCGGTGTCGGCTCCCGCTCGGCCAGAGCCATCGTTTCCACCAATGGACGGCTGGCCGCCCTTGGTCGCGCCACTTCCATCCCCGCAGGCTGCGACGACGGTTCCACCCAACGCAAAAAGTACCAGTGACATTAGATCAAGAAAGTCAAGACGCATAACCTCGATTTAGCTTGTGAACGATGCATCGTCGACCGATGGGGGCGATAGGTTGGCGAGAAAAGGTGGGTTCTGGTGCGCCCTTCGCTCGGTTCGCCGCACTGGCTGGCGAAACACGGGTCGCGCTTGCGGCTACTCCTGCACGAGGCAAACATGGGGTCGCCCCGCGGTGGGGCTGGTGGGCTGAGCCCCAGTGGAGCGAGGAGAACCGAGTGCTCCGTGCCTCGTCGAGCGACCCGAGCCTTGCGAATCGATGGCTTCTCGGTGTGGCGATCGCTCTCTGGGGGTGCGGCGCAAGGTCCGACCTCGGCGACGCCTCGGCGAGGGGCAGCGGGGGTCACTCGGGTGCGGACGGAGCGGACAACGCTGGTGCGCCGGGTGCGGGAGGAACCGCCGAGCCCACTTATCGGAGTATCAGCGCTGGAGCTGAACACACGTGCGCCGTGCGGCTAAGCGATGGCCTGGTGGAATGCTGGGGCGCGAACGTCTACGGCGAGTCGACGCCGCCGAGCAACACCGCGTTTCTCCTGGTCAGTGCGGGGAGCAATCACACCTGCGGAGTGCGGCAGAGCGACCACGGGATCCAGTGTTGGGGACACGATGGGCTTGGGCAGTCGGCGCCACCTGCTGGGGTGGCCTTCAGGAGTGTCAGTGTGGGAGGCTGGCACACGTGCGGCATTCGGCAGAGCGACAGCTTCGTCGAGTGCTGGGGGGACAACAGCTACGGTCAGGCAAGCCCTCTCCCGAGCGGAGCCTTCGACGCCATAGCCACTGGCAACGAGTACACCTGCGGGCTGCTCCGCAACGGTGGCGGAGTCCAATGCTGGGGACTGAACCATCGCGGACAGGCAGAGCCGCCAACCGGGGTGGCTTTGCGCGCGCTAAGCGCTGGCTTCGATCACACGTGCGGGATCCGGCAAACCGACAACGCGGTCGTCTGCTGGGGGGCACGCGACGCATCGGGCAAGGCCACGCCGCCAGCCGGAGTGGCCTTCACCACCGTGGACGCGGGGGGCAGTCACACCTGCGGGCTGCGGCAAACGGACAGCGCGGTCGCCTGCTGGGGAGCCAACGAGCGCGGACAATCGTTGGTGCCGACCGGCGAGGTGTTCAGCGATGTGAGCGCGGGAGATCTCCACACCTGCGGGGTGCGGCAGACTGACGCGAGAGTGCTGTGCTGGGGTGCAGATGACGAGGGGAGGGCAAGTCCGCCCGACGGTTCTGCCTGGCTCAGCCTGAGCGTCGGCTACTGGCACGCTTGCGGACTACTGCGAGCCACCGGTCAGGCGAAGTGCTGGGGCGCGAACGACTCTGGCCAGACGACACCGCCACGAGGAGTCGTATTGACCAGCGTGAGCGCGGGAAGCCGGCACACCTGCGGCATTCGGGCCGATAACGCGGAAGTCCTCTGCTGGGGCGACAACACCTACGGTCAGGCAGGCTCACCCGTTGGGGTGGCCTTCAGCGCCGTGAGCGCAGGGGCGTACCACAGCTGTGGGATCCGAAGGAACGACGGGCAGGTCCTCTGCTGGGGCTACGAAGATCTTGGCGAGGCTACGCCACCCGGTGGAGTCGCGTTCAGCAGCATCAGCGCAGGGTGGCAGTACACCTGTGGGGTACGGCAGAGCGATGGAGCAGCCGTGTGTTGGGGCGCGCTCAACGCCAGTCCGCCGAGTGGCGTGGCCTTCAGCACCGTAACCGCCCAGGAGTTCCACACCTGTGGTTTGCTGCGAAACACTGGTGAAGCGCGGTGCTGGGGCGATGACACCTACGGACAGTCGAGTCCGCCGAGCGGTGTGACCTTCGCCAGCATGAGCCTAGGTGCCTACCACAGCTGCGGGATCCGACAGAGCGACGGGCAGATGGTCTGTTGGGGGCGGGACGAACTCGGACAATCGACGCCGCCAGCCGGTGTGATCTTCAATAGCCTGGGCGCGGCGGGGTGGCACACGTGTGGCGTGCGGCAGAGTGACGGCGTCGAGGTGTGCTGGGGCGACCAAGCCCGGAACCTCTGGAGGTAGGAGCCGGCGGTCGTCAGGAGCTGCGAGCTCGAGAACGCAGACCTGACGAAGCCTGGCGCTCCGTCGTCAAGCCGCGCAGCCAGGCTGATGCCCCACCGCCCGTCACGCCGTCCGAAGTATCGCAAACGCTCGAGGAACTCCACGTCAAACCTCAGACGAGCCGACCCAATGGCCCGGGGAATCCCCCAGACGGCACTTCACGTCCCAACGACTTCCGATCGATGCCGCCCCATTTCGCGGTAGCCTTGACTTCGTGCGAGCGTCAATGAAGGCGGGTTTCCCACTCATCCAGCGCAGAGCCCCGGCCTG
>CAYRKE010000217.1:0-12419 GCA_964424695.1 uncultured Polyangiaceae bacterium | reverse complement strand
CCCGAGTGGTCAGCGACAAGCGTCTCTTGGGCGATGGCGGGCTGCTCTGATGGTCGGGTGGTTGGCTATACTCACCCGACCATGCATTGGTCCGAGGAACACCAGACCTCTCCACCTTGGTCTGGTGTTGTCATTGGCGCGGGGATCTTCATCCTTGGTTGCACCGATCATCGGGTTCGCGAGGTGGAGAAGTCGAGCCCCATGGCGATGTCAGCCGTGCCCTCTCGGGCTCAGTCTTCCACCGCAGAGGCTCCCTCCACGCCACTCCCTTTCCGATCAAGGCTTTGTGCTGGCCGGCAACACACGTGCGTGATCGGTCCACGGGGTCGGATCTACTGCTAGGGATGGGGTGGGCTCGGAGACGGGCGAGACGTGACCAGTGGTGTGCCCGTCGAGGCCAAGGGGCTGGAGGGGGCGGTCCAGGCTGTCTGCGGAGATATGCGTACCTGCGCGCTCTTGGAATCGGGCAAAATCTACTGTTGGGGTGATCAGGCCGCCACCCGAGAGCGGAAAGGGTACGTCCCAGCGCTCATTGCCATCGACGGCGAGGTGGCAATGAGCGCCTCGATGGGGATGGACTTTGTGCGCTTGGAATGTGTTCTGACCCGAGCAGGAGCGGTCTACTGCTGGGGCGACAACGACGTCGGTCAGCTCGGCATCGGTCGACGGGGAAACGCTACGACTCCCCAGCTGGTGGTATCCAGTCTCGCCGAATTGAAGCCCAGGCCCCCGCCACGGCCGGTTACTCCGCTATCCGCCCCTCCTGTCAAGGTTAGTACTACTGCTCCCTTCTCACGAGACAGCAAAGGCGGCAGCCAGGTGTCATCCTGACCACCGCCTTTCCACGCCGAGGCGCCCCTCACCAGAATGGGCGCCTCGTGATTCCCCGACCGCACCCAGAACCTACCGAGTGCGCTCACCCGAGCAGGCGATGAACGTGACTGAACCGCGCGCCGGAGTGTTGTCACCCACGAAGCGCAAGAGACGCCGCTGAGAAGGCTCACAGTTGGCCACCAGGTCTGGGTTGCCGATCCAGTGATCCTCATCGGGATCCGCGGCGTCAATGTAGCAGTACCCTGGACCGCTCACGTTCGGAGCGTCGGAGGTGTCGTTCAGACACAGACTGCGATCGTCCTCCTCTTCGGTGCCGAATTGCCGAATGCCGCACATGCAGAACTCGTTGCAGGAGTCGGAGTCTCGATCCGACTCACACGCTTCGGCCTCCCTGAGCGCCTCCCGAACCGCGTCCACCAGATCGCCTTGGTCCGAGAGGTCGAAGCGCCCTTGACTCTCATCGCAGTTGCACCTCCCCTTGACGGCTTCAACGACCTCACATGGTACCAACCCGGTGTCCTCGTCAACGGCGAGGGCGCGCGGGAGGCACTTGGGGCCGAGCTTCTCCTTCAAACGATCGACGATGGCGTTGATGGCCGGGTTGTACCCGTAGCCCGGATCCGTCGGGGTACCGGTCAGCGTCTTCGGACACACGGACGCGACGACCGAGTTGGCCCCGTACTCCTTCAAGACCTCGAGCTCGCGCAGGCCCGGATAGGCCTTGGCGCGATACTGGGTGGTCGTGTAGGCCCCGGCTTCATCCTGGCAGAGCGGCTTCTTGGCGGTTTCCACGTCCTCGGTCACGCTGGTGGTCGACTGGCTGCTCGGCGCGCAGTCGCAGTTCCTGCCTTCCTCAACAGTAGTGCAGTCCGTGGGCGTTGGCAGGGGGAAGATACAGGCATACTGGAGATCGCGACCTTCCGTGTTCCACTCGTGCCCATTGATGGGATCAGCCGTGGGTGACGTGCTGTCGGGCCCGGGCAAACCCTCACGCGCCGTGATGGACTCCACCATGTAGCTGCTGCTCGGCAGAACGTTGTTGTCCGGATCGCCGACGATCTCCGCCCAGCTGCCTTCCTCGTGCATTTCCTCCGCTGTCATGTACCGCAGGTTCGGGGTATCCGTTGCGCGGGTTTCTTCCGTGGCGATCAGCTGCCAAGGAACACCAATGATGCCCGCCAGGAGGACCAGGCTGGGCTCGCGCGCCATAATGGCGGCGCCTGGGGAATACAGCGGATTGGCCACCGGCGTCCCTGGAGTACACGGCAAGCCGCGCGCCGTCGCTTCGGCGCAGGTACAATCGCCGTCCCCGAAGCTGCTATCCGGACAGAGTTGCAGGGATTGGAGCCCGACTGAATAACGGCTCGTGGGATAGAGGAGATCCAGGCCAAAACGCCGTTTCTGATTGAAGCAGCGCAGGTTCGACGCATCCTCTTCGGTCGTGAGCCGATCGGTGGCATTCCCCGCTGAGTCCTGGCAGACCTCCTCCTTGGGTGGGCAGTTGCCCCAGGCGCTATCCGACGTGGCACACGACTTGCAGCATGGGTCGTTCGGGTCCTGGTCGCAGATCGACGTGCCCCGACGCATCACGAACTGACTGTTGTTGCGGACGAAGGTCGTTACCAGGTTGCCGAGCCCATCAGCCCTGATGGAGCAATCGTTTTCGTCCGTGAGCATGATCACGGCCACCAGCGAATCGCCACGGAGGAACATGGCCCGCTGGGACAGGATCTCGTCGTCCACGCCCTCTGGGACGCCCTGACTTATCTGTGGGTCGGGGATGGAGACCGTCAGGTACGGCATGGGATCGATCAGGAACCGATACCAGGATTCGAGGGAGGCCTCGAATCCGCAACCCACCTCGCCCGCCGCGATCACATGCTCGGTGAACCGCTCGGTCAGAGTAGCGATGTCGTTGATGGGTGGGGCATCCGGAATGGTATCGGCGTCACGCGTCGCCTCGGCACGGTTGTCCCAATTGAGGAAGCCCTCGGGAGCCGCGTTGGGCAGGGTACGCACCGTACCGATGAGGTGAGCCATGTCCACCTGCGTCGGGTTCCAGTCGTCGGACCCACCTTGCTCGCAGAAGGGCCCGCCAACGCCGCCGAGGCTGGAGCTCACAACGCCAATGTGGACGTCCGAGAACGGCTCGAACTCTCGACTGCCTTCGGCGCAGTCCATGCTCGGCGCTGCGGGTTGATCCACGGCGTTGCCAGCGTCATCCACACAGGGGGGATTCAGCAAACGACTGACCAACCGCGGCACCGCGAGAGCAAGGATTTGCTGCTTGTCGGCCATCGACTGGGAGTTGTCGATCATGAAGAGCAGGTCGATCTTGTCCACCGCGGTCTCGGTGAACCGGGTGACGAAAAAATTGCTCGTCGAAGGCTCCTGCTCGTCGGTGCTCCCACCGTTCGCGTTCGCCTCCCCGCCCATGCCCGCAGTGTTGTCGCTGTCCCGGCCTGCTTGTGGCTTTGCTTCGCCAGAGCACGCTATTGCAAGGACACACGCAGGAAGCAACGCATGCCGCGTCGGCTCCATAAGCCGTACCAGAGTTCCTGCTGCGCTTGGCGCATTTCGACGTGTCGTTGTGACGCCCATTGGCTGTGTTCCTTCAGGATTGTGCGGAAGCCCCAGAGCATACGTCCGCGTCCGCTGCCCTGTCTAGGCGTCGACGAGCGCCTCGGGTGCCTGGCGTTTCGCGAGGATCTCGGTTGCGGTACGAACAGTGCAAACACTCTGAGCATGCTTGACCAGACGCACCAGGATCGGATTTGGTGGCCCTGCCGGCCTCGTCCAGAGCGCGCGAAGCCAACGCCTCGCGTTCATCGTGGCGGTGATGGCGGACGACCGCGTGGTCGTGACAGGGGAGGAGCCTGTCGCTGGGCGGAGGCAAGTACCTCGTCGCCGCGAGGCTGCCCGGCGACGAGGAAGCTGGGATTGTGGAGGGGCTTCCGCTTCCATCGATTCCGGTTGCCATGCTAGGCTCGCTCTTTCTGGAGGTAGCGTCGTGCGTCGATATGCGATTCAGTTGATCCAAGCGCTCTGTCTATCTAGTTCCGCTGCGTGGGCCCAAGCGCCTGCTCAACCTTCAGAGCCAGTCGGGCCGGCGACTGCGGCGCCATCCGAGCCCCCCACCGCCGAGTCTTCTGTTCCGGCGCCGGTTGAGGGGCCAGGTGCGACTGAACCGCCTCCGAACGAGGCCGCGCCGCCTCCCGCAGGGCCGCCGCCGGCTCTCGACGAAGTCGAGCCAGAGCCTCGCGCGCTGGCAGCACCACCAGCCGACCCAGGGCCAGCAGAGCCGCCTCCCCCTCCCGAGCCCGATCACAGCGATCTCGAGCCCGATCGCAGCAATCGCAACCGCCACGATGGCTTCTATTTGCGCATGGGGCTCGGCGCTGGATACGGCCAAGTCAACTCAGAGGGGAGTGTAGGCTCGGCCTCTGGCGTGGATTTCGAAGCGAAGTACTCTGGGATGGGCCCGGTCTACGAGCTCCTGATCGGCGGCACTCCGGGTGCCGGCCTGGTAGTCGGCGGTGGTTTCGTGGGGCAAGACATCACCGATCCGGATCTCGAGGTCGAGGTGGGTGGCTTCGAGGAGGACGAGCTCTTCGAACTAGACGGGAGCTTGGGCCTGGTTCTGCTTGGCCCATTCCTCGACTGGTTTCCCGAAGACCGTGGCGGCTTCCATGTTGGGGCGATGCTGGGGTTTGGCGGCATTGGGCTCAGTGGCGGCGACGACGATGACGTGTCCCAAGGCTGGGGCGGCTCGTTCTGGGCTGGGTACGACTTCTGGGTCGGCGACCAGTGGTCGCTCGGTGTCGAAGGCCGCGCCGTCTACCTGGCGACGAGCCGAGACTTGGAAGAGGGGGGGATTGACTTCGGCGAAGTCGATGATCGCGGCAAGGGCTTCCAACTGCTGTTTACCGCTCTCTATCACTGACGCGACGCCGTCCAGAATGCCGCGGCAATCCCTGCAGCAACCGGGTTAGGTGATCACGACCGTGCCGCAGAACTCACAGCGGTCGGCGCCGAGCCTGACGCTGCCACCGCAATGGGGACACGTGAGTGTCTCGGCGCGTTGCGGGGCACCCAAACGCACCAGTGAGTCCTCGACGTCCAGGAGCTGGGCTCTGAGCTCGCGCTGTCGGGATTCATAGCTCTCGGGAGGGACTCGCGCTCTCATGGCCTCGAGCTCTGCGAGGGCTTCACGCAGCATGAGCCGCCTCGCCTTCTGAGCTTCGATTGTCATCTGCTCGGCTCCAAGTTGAATGAGAGGCACGGGTTTCTGCCGAGAGAGTGCGTAGGCCGCCGCGGCAATGAGCACGCACGCGACTAGGCCTCCCAGTATAGGTGAAGCCCAGAGCGGGGGCGCCTCGATCGAGACGTCAAAGGCGCTCAGCGTCGCTTCGTTCGCTACCATCACCCGAGCCCGACCGTCTCCGCTGTCCCCCATGAGTCGAGTGATGGTGGTGCCGCGAGCCTCGTGTTTCAAGCGTTCGCCTGTGGAAGCGAGCCAGAATAGCGAGCCCGACTCGGTGCCGATCAGCAAGAGCTCCCGGCCGCTACCGTCCACATCAATGCTGGCGATCTCCTTGATCTTGGCGGCGACGCTCGCGGAGAAGAGCTCGCTGCCGCCAGCGCTGTAAGCCCAGACGCCGCCGCTCTTGCCACCCGCGACGATTTCGACGGAGCTCAGATCACCGTCGAGCTCCGCAGTTCGAAGCTCGGTGATGGGCTGCCCCGCGGTTTGCGACCAGAGCCTGCTGCCGCGTGGCCCGCGCAGCAGCACGACATCGCCACTCTCGGTGCCAATAGCCACGACGCTCGGTTCGCCACGCCGGAGCTCGAAGGTGCGCATCCGGCGCAGCCCCGACGGCTCCGTGTGACTCCAGACTTGGCGTCCGTTCGCCCCGAATGCCGCAACACCGCCGCCACGATCGGCTACCACGATGAGCCCTTCATCCCCGCCGCGGACGGCGTCGAAGCCGCGAAGCTCGCTCAAGGCAAACGTTGCCGTCCAGAGCGGCTCTCCTCGAGCGCTCACTGCACTGAGCTGGCCGTGTCCGTCAATAGCAACGACGCTGGGCCGCTCGCCGCTTCGGAACGGCAAGGTGACGATGCGTTCACCGGTAGAGGTCGTGAGCGGCATGTGCCAGAGG
This sequence comes from uncultured Polyangiaceae bacterium, assembly GCA_964424695.1. GTDB lineage: Bacteria > Myxococcota_A > Polyangia > Polyangiales > Polyangiaceae > JAEWRL01. The sequence continues at coordinate 6,423 of CAYRKE010000217.1, read as the reverse complement.
GTGGCCGATCGCGGGAGCGCGTAAGCGCTGAGCTGTCCATTGCCAGCGACTACGACTTCCTCCAGGCCATCGCCATCGAGGTCTCCCATCGAGGCGCTCATGTCTCTCACTATCGGAAGCGAGAAGTTGAGCTTGCCAGCCGGATTGTATACGCCAATTCCATCGTTTGAGGATACGAAGAGATCGCTCTTGGTCTTGTCCAAGAGCCTCGCTCGTTTGATGCTATCGACGCCCGGTGCATCCACCGACCAGGCGTCTTGGATGTTCACGATGCGCCCGGTGTTCCAGCCGCCGAGCGTGAGCGCAATGGCGCCTGCCATCGCCACGACCATGAGCACCGCGGCCAGAACCAGTACTCCCCGATTCGACGTCACGATCTGCCTCCGAGAGCCTGGGTTGAGCGCCGCCGAGTATGTTGGAGCGCATACGCGATGACGTCGAGCAGCGCTCGCGGGCTCGGCTCTTTCCGCGCCCTTCCTCGAAGCACGACGCGGCCATCGCGTGCCTCGGATACTTCGACGCGGTAACCGCCCGCCCGGCGAGCCTCGATCCTGGCGACCTCGACCGCCGCGGGATCTACGGTTAGCGCGAGCTTGACGACGTGGGTCGATTGCTCTCGCCCCGACTTGAATTTGTACTTCCCGCTACGCCCACGCTTGGTGTAGCCGTGATGCTTCTTGATGTGCTCGAGAACCGAGACTCTGAGTACACTACCGTCGTAGAGCGGGATTTTTAGCCGCAGCCACTCGTCACGCACGTAGTCCGTCTTTCTGCCTCGGGCGTTCTTGGTGCTCCGCACGAGCTTGCTTCGGCGCGGACCCGTAAGGTCGAGCCAACCGACGAGCGTACGTTTGGGAGCAAGGTCATCGGCAAGGGTCGCGAAGAGCGTTCGAGCCGTTTCGAACCGGATGCCAAAAGGGTTCTCGGTGGGGAACTTGACCCTGGCTAGCAGGTAGCTCCCGCACGTCCAGATGAGCACCGCGATGAGAGCTGCTACCCAGTGCAGGTCATCCCAGAACCCCAGGAGCGCTACGGTTCCGAGGCCACCGCTGGCGAGCGCTATGAGGGCAGCACGCCCGGGTTTGCGCGCCGAACCGGCGGCTCCAGCCGCAGCGCGAGCGGAAGCTCGGCGCTGCGTGACGGTGAGCAGAAACCCAGCGGTCCACAGGGCGTAGGCACCCAGACTGAGGTGCGAAGGCGGAAGCCCGACGAGCTGATCGGCTAGAATGAAAGGGAGCCCGGCCGGAAAGAGTAGACAGACCCACCAGTGCTTGCCGCGGCGCGTCGCCAGTGCGGCCTGGAAGCTCAGCGCCACGTCGTCCATGACGCGGACCACGCTTCGCGGCCGCTCGTTGATGGTGAAATATAGGCCTTCATCGGGCAGGTCTGGTTGTTGGGGCGGCGCTGGAAGGTTCCGTGTCGTTTGGCCAGTTACCGCTGCGGCATTCTTGACAACTGCGGCCACAGCGCTGTTGGGCGACGGATGAGCAGCGGCCGATGTCCAGGTGTAGGCGTTCCCGGCACCGGCTCCGGCAGCCATGGGGCTTCCGACTCCCGCCCCGCCCTGTCGCTCGGGTGTGGCCCTCGAGATCTGCGCGCCGCCTTGCCGATACGGGCTCGTGGCGGGGTTCGCGCCACTGGGCATCGCACTCGCGATCGGCTGCGCCTTCAGCCACGCGATCCAATGCTCGACCCTTGCGAGGTCTTGAGGCGGGGTGACGCGCCGCGCCTCGCCGAATGCGGCTTCTGCCGAGCCTGCGTTACGTGTGCAGAGGGCCTGGTGCCCCTGGTGGAGGAACCAAGCAACCCACGGGGCATGCCGTCGACCACATCCAGGACAGGCTGGGGAGTTGTTCCCCATCTCGACACTACAGAACGGGCACTGCACTGGAGATATCCTCGACCGCTGGACGCCCCACTGCGAGGCGCGTGTCGAACTCTACCTCCGCGACGTCGAGCTTCCGAGAGGGGAATGCACGTCAATCGGACGAGTGGGCCAGTAGACCGGCTTCGGGGGCACATGCGACCCCAATGACCCAGGGTGAAAGCAGGCCTGCCAGCGCTATAGTGCGGCGCTCATGCAGAAGGATGGCCCGCGGATCCTCTACTCGGCTTTCGATGTCGTACCGAGCCCCAAAGGGGCCAGCACTCACATCCGCTACTTCACACGTGGTCTGGTAGCAGCAGGATACCGGGTGGATCTCGTCACGGCCCATGGCGGCGCGCTGCTGGAGCACGACACATGGGAGGGGGCTAGCGTGTGGCGGGTACCACGCGTCGCCGAGCAGAGTTTCCTGCAGCGGGCAGCAACCTTCGGTCAGTCCGTGATGGAACGCGCCGAAGCCGCAGGGGAAGGGCACTACGCCATTGCTCACTTCCGCTCGCTGTGGTGTGGGCTACCGCTCACCGGCGCGAAGAAACGACTCGGCTACAGGACAGTCTTCGAGGTCAATGGGCTTCCCAGTGTCGAGCTCAAGTACCACTACCCGGCTGTGCGGGGCAGCGGCCTGGTCGACAAGCTCCGAGCCCAGGAGGCCGCTACGCTGCTCACCGCAGACTGGATCATTTGTCCATCACGAGTGACCGCCGCATTCATCGAGAGCCTTGGGGTCCCGGGCACTCGTATCACGGTGATTCACAATGGCGCTGATCAGGCCCTTTTTGCAGGACAGAGGGCTGTTCGAGCGCCTGGCCCCGACGCAACGCTTCTCTACCTTGGTACGCTCGCGGATTGGCAGGGCCTGGATACCGTCATTCGTGCTCTTCCCCTCGTCTCGGAGCACCACTCCGTGAGGCTTCGCATCGTAGGTACGGGGCGCGGCCGCCAGCGTCGCCGCCTGCTGCGTCTCGCACAGCGCCTTGGCGTTGCGGAGCGCCTCTCCATCGAGGAACCAGTACCGCACGACGACGTCGGGAGACTCATGGCCGACGTTGACGTGACCATCGTACCGCTCGCATACAATGATCGCAACGTGACCCAAGGCTGCTGCCCCCTGAAGCTCATTGAGGCGATGGCGGGGTCTTGCCCGATCGTGGCCTCCGACCTGCCTGTGGTGAGGGAGTTGGTCCGGGAGGGGCGTGACGCGCTCCTCTTCGAGCCCGGTGATCACGCCGAGCTTGCCCGCAAGATCGGCATCCTGCTCGAGAACCCAACGCTCGCTCGCAGCCTCGCTCAGGAGGCGAGCGCGCGTGCTGCTCAGAGCTTCGATTGGAGCCGCTCACAACAGCAACTCCTCGCGGTATACGAAGAGCTTCTTGCCTCGTGAGGCAAGGGTCTGCGGTCGCGGCTCGCCTACTGCTTGACACCTGCCTCGATCAAGCGGTCGCGGCTCGCCTACTGCTTGACATCTGCCTCGATCAAGAGGGCGAGCAGCGTCATGGCTCCGAGCGGGCCGTGAGCTCCCGATAGATGGCGAGGTTGCCCGCGAGCTCGCGTTCTGGACCAAGCTCGCGGAGTACATATCGGCGCGCCGCGATTCCGAGGCGTTCGGCCCTCGCCCTATCATCGAGGAGCTGGCTCAGCGCTCTCATGAGGGCTGTGGGGTCACCCGGTGGTACCAGACAACCTCGTGCGCCGTCCGAAAGGACGTCGAGCATTCCGCCTACCGCGCTTGCCACGATGGGGCGCGCGCACGCCATGGCTTCGAGGAGCGCATTCGGGAGCCCATCGTGGAGCGAAGGGAGTACGACGATGTCCGCGAGTGCATACCAAGCAGGAAGCTGGTTGTGGTCGACGTGCGGCAGGACGCGTAGCTCGGCATAGGGATGCTGAGCCCGGAATACCCGTATCAAGGCAGCGTCTGATTCGCGTACGCCACCAACCAAGAGGAGCTGCGGAGGCGCCGCAGCGCGCTCGCGACAGAGTGCGCCAAAAGCATTGAGGAGAACGGGAAGCCCCTTCTTCAGCCGAGCTTCGCCGAAGAATGCGATGAGCGGCGTGCCGCCTTGCGCATGCTGCGCTCGCAGGACCTCGTCCGGTGGTGTTGGCGCAAACAGGCTGGTGTCGACTCCGTTCGCGACGAGCCTGGGCTCGCAGCGCGGTGCGGCGGTTCTGGCGCGTCGAGCGAGATCCGAGGTGTTGGCCGTCACTGCGCCGGCATGGTCGAGCGCCCAGACGGTTTGCGCAAAGCGAACCGGGTCGAAGAGACTCCTGTCCAGATCGTTGCCGCGCGCGCTGACGACCGAGGGAATGCCAAGATAGCGCCCTGCCATGACGGCGACGAAGCCCGGCGAAGTCAGGTAGATCCCGTGAATGATGTCCCAGTGGCGTTCGCCAGCCAATGCGACGATGCGGTCGAAGAGCGCGGCCTGACTGTCGTCAGAGCGCTGGGCAGCGCCAACTCGGACCAAATCCACATCGCCATCTCTCGTATGCGACACGCACCCAGGCGCGATGGTACTGTCCAACCAGAAGGTGCTAACGGAGTGGGAGGAACTGGCGAGCCCCTGAGCCAGGCGTCTCGTGGAAATGGCCAGGCCACCCACATCCGGGGGGTACTTGGCGGTGATCAGGCAGACTCTCATGTCTTTCTCTATAGTCCAGCAGCCTTGCTTCGTGGTAGCGAAGCGGTCGGTCTTCGGGCTGGCGCCTCGGCTTCCAGCCTCCAAGGCACCCGGAACCCAGCAATGTCGCGTCAGTGTTCGATGATTGTCGGCTACCTCATGCCCCATCGCTGCCCCAACGGGGCGCTTGGCACTTGCGTGCGTTGCCGGCACGACTTCTGTGAGGAGCACCTGAGCCTCGAGCCCGCAGGGCTGGTTTGTGGGGCGTGTCTCAAGGGCTCGGGTATTCCTGCGGTCCATCCCGAGGTGCTGCAGTCCTATTCGGCAAGTGATCTGGCGCTCTTCACCGTAGCGGATGCGGTGAGCGACGATGACACGGAGATGTTCTCCGACGTCTCGTAGCGTCAGAGACGCCAACGAGTGAGGGCCGGCAGTCGGCGCTCACCTCGATGCCGCCGTCTCGACGTGCCTGCATTCGTTCGCGCGTGCAGGCCACCGCACTGGCGAGGACGACAGTTCTTCGCGGCTCCCAACCGAGCCGCGTCGGCGTGAGGGCTGTCGAGCAACCCGGTGCGTGGCAATCGTTCCGCTGTACGAGACTCCCGACCGCTGATCCCGCCGCAAATTCTCTTCGTATCGAGAAGATTCTGCGAGCCCGTGGCAGAAGCCTCGATCCTGACCATGCCATGCCACGCCACGAGCAACAGCTGGGGGGCAACACGAACGTAGTGGAGCTTCGTCGAGGTGAGCGGGGAAGGGAAGGAGCCGAGCGGCGGCTTCGACGCGAGGGGGCGTGCCAGGCCTCGGCTGTGACGTCGGAGCGATGTGGGGGCTGGCTTCTTGACGCTGAACGCGAGGGGTTCGTGAAGCGCGGATGAAATTCTGCCAAGCCTGGCGGGGTCATCTTCGCTGCTGCCCCGGCGGTCTATCCGCGGGCTCGGAGTTGCTGCCCGCCAGCGCCGCACTGTCGTTCGGGTTCGAAGCGCGCGACGGATCCCGGGGCGGCGGCGCGGCGCGCACCTGATCTGCCCGGGCCGTGAACGGATACGGCGGCGTCAGGATGCGGCGTCCTCCGAAGCTGGATCTCCGCTGATGCTGGCACGACCCGCGGCGAGCATTTTTGCCACGGCGTCCGCGACTCCTGATATTCGCGCGGGATCGATCGTGCCCGCTCCGATGAGAGACAGGCCATACTCCTCACCGCCGGCCTCGAAGAGACGGCAGGCCACCGTGACGTGGTTGGAATCGCTGGCTCGAACCAGTTCGACTGACGCGAGCGGAAGATGCCTGCGGAGCTTCGAGGCGAGCTCACTGGACAGGGCACTGAAGGCGGTCAGCCCCTCCTGAGTCATCGAATCCCCGACGCAGGCCACGAGCAGCCCCTGCCCATCGGACACCGCGACGCTGCGTAGCTCTTGGTCCTTGAGGAGCTGCCGTAGGGAGTCCTCGAGCTCAGCCGCGTAGGTTCCAGTGGCCGCTGGCGCCAGCGGAATCGGTGCAGGGCGGGTACTGGGATACTGTCCAATGGAGTAGAGCTGGGCCTCCAGCGTCCGCTCGCGCTCGCGCAGCTCGATCAGCTCGAACTCCAGCGATTGTAATCTATTGACGCGCGCGCGAAGCTCCACGAGTTCGCCCCGATCGCGCTCGGCCTGCGCCAAGCGTTCGGCGGAGCGCTCCCAGTCGCGCCGCAGCTGGTGGCATTCGCTGTTGAGCCGTTTGAGTTCGGTGGCCATGTCGTCGAGCTCTCGGGCTCCCGCTGCATCGTTCTGTTGCATTCGGCCGTCCTCCTCAGAGTCGTGCAACCGAGGCTTGCGCAATTCGCGCGCTCTGTCGATTAACGTAACGTTGCCCTGGGCGATTGGTTTAGCACCACTCGCGCCAGACGCGAAAACGCGCTGTTGCCTGGGAGAGTGCGGGAAT
>CAYRKE010000216.1:0-12437 GCA_964424695.1 uncultured Polyangiaceae bacterium | reverse complement strand
TGCACCAAGCTCTCCCGATGCACCGAGCTCGCCAGCCTGCCCTCCCCCGCCATTCCGCTGTGATCAGGCGCAGGAGCGTGGGGATGTCCCCTGAGTCGTGCGTTAGGAAGCGCCATGGCTTGGCTTGAGCATCTCCCTCGCGAACTCAGCGATTCTCCTGCTGACGAAGTAGCTTGGCCATGCTCTCGAACAGCTCTGCGATCGTACCCGCCACCTCGGGGGGAGCGTGGATCGAGAGCCCCCCGGTCGCGTCGCGTTCGATCTTGAGCCTCCCCAAGACGGCCCCGGGATCGCGCTGCGTGGCGCCAGCCACTTCGATCTGATCCGAGACGCCGTCGGCGACCTCCAGCTCGGGCGACCGCGACGTGTCCTCTGCTCCGAGATCCTGCGTACTCTCGGATTCGTACTCCGCGTCTCCGCCAGACGGCGGACCTATGCGACTGGGCAGCTCAGGAGCCACCGGTTGTTCGGCGTCGAGTAGCTTCCGCACCTCGGCAACGAATCCGCCGCCCTCGTCAAACTTGACCTCGTTGGAGCTCCCGTCGAACAGCCCCTTGAAGAGGGCTTGCTTCTTGTTCACCGTGGAAGCGATGCGGCTCTCGATGCTCTGCTCCGACACCAGGTTGTACACGTCGATCGGCGACTTCTGCCCCAGGCGATAGATGCGACCGATCCGCTGCTCGAGCACCGCGGGATTCCACGGGAGTTCGAGGTTGATGCAGGCGTTCGCAGCCTTCTGCAGGTTGAGCCCAACCCCGCCCGCGTCACTCAACAGCAGGATTGGCGACGTCGGATCGTCGTGGAAATCGACGATACTCTGGGTTCGGAGCTTCGACGACTCGGCGCCTGTGAAGAACAGTGCCCGGTGGCCACGCGAACGGAGCAGATCGCGCACCGACCACTCGGCGAGCTTGAGCATGCGGCGCCACTGGCTGAAGACCACGATCTTCCGCCCCTGATCGATAACCAGCGACTCCACGAGCCGACGAAACTCCAGAAGCTTTGGCGCAAATAGGCTATCCAGCAGAGCGGGTGACGGCATGCGCCCTTCCAGGGCGGGCCACAGCTCATCGAAGCGAATCTGGCCGAGACCGTTGGCGATCATGCGCTGCGTGGTCAAGAGCTGCATCAGGCGCAAGAACTCCTCTTGCCGCAACGGGCGCCTCTCGGCTATCGACACAAGCCTCACGATCGGCTCATTCAGGGCGTCGTGCTCCTCCAGCTGCTCCTGGGTCATCACCACGGGCACGCGGGTATCGCTGCGCTTGGGGAGCTGGGACAGTACCTCGGTGCGCACGCGGCGCACGAGACACCCCGACAGACGCGTGCGCAGCGTATCGAGGTTGCGGGCGCCAGAACGCCCCTTCATCCCATCACCCTCGTAGCTGATGTGCCAGGCGGGCAGCCGCCATTTTGGCGCCAGAGCTCGATCGTCGACCCAGTCGAGTATCGAAGCGAGCTCGTCCAAGCGGTTCTCCATCGGTGTTCCAGTCAAGACCAGTCGCCGCGCTGCTGGGAGAGCCTTGACGTAAACCGACGACTTGGTGGCAAAGTTCTTGATGCGCTGCGCCTCGTCGAGCACCGTCATGTCCTCGGACCATGGCGCGAGCCACTCGAAATCGCGCAGAACGAGCTCGTAGTTTGCGATGAGAAACCCCTTCTTGGTCTCTCGATACAGTCGACGCCGCTCGTCTTGACTGCCATCGACCACCTCGGCAGGAACGTCGGTCGTCTGAAGCCACTCACGGTGCCACTGCGCCTTGAGCGCCGCTGGCGCAATGACGAGCCCCCGCTGGACGAGACCGCCGTGATAGAGCGCATGGCAGCAGGCAATGGCCTGGGTCGTCTTGCCGAGACCCATATCGTCGGCGAGGAGTAGCCGCTGGCGTTCGAGGAACCGCTCCACGCCCTCGGTTTGATAGGGGTACAGGTGACGCTTGAGCCCCTTGAGGGCGGAACGGCAGAGGGCGACCTCCTGCTGCGCGCTGATCAGGCGCTCGGCGGCCGCGAGTTCGTCGGCCAGCAGCGCCCTCGTGCCGGCATTCGCCGCAACCGCCGGCCCTTTGCGCCCACGTGGACTCGTGTCGGCAATCGCCTGCTGGAGAAAGGCGGCTCGCAGCTGGAGCCCACCCATGATTCGTCGCTGGAGGCGCCCAGACTTCATGGCACGTGCGGTGACGACTCCGTCTGCGGGGCCGTGCCATGATAGCCCCCCTAATCGATCGGCTTCACCAGTCAGAGGCCAGATCGGATCCCACTCTAGGCGTGGTTGGCTCGAGACCAGCCGCGGGCCTTTCTGCAGCTGGGCCGCCCGCCTCGGCGATTCGTACCAGTGTTCGAGAATCGTCAAGGCGTGCTTGCAGAGGCCGAGGGAGCCCTTGAGAAAGTCCTGGCAATTGCAGCTAACGGATAGGGGATGAACCGCGGCAAGCTCGGTAACGTAGGGACGAGACTCACGCCGCCGTCGAGCTCCACCTTGCTCAGCCATCCGCGCGACCCGGTATGCGCCCCACGGCGAACCCTTGGGACTGTCCACGACGTGGAGCCCCTCTTTCTGTGCGTTGTCCATCCGGCGCTGGATGGCTTCCAGGGCAGCGCGGCGCACGGGGAAGTCCGCCCCTTCTGTTATGGCGAAGACCTGATCCACGATGAGCTCGCTCGGGATCTTGCCGAACCTCTTGTGGGCACGCTCGGTGAGGAAGTCTCGGGTCTCTTGCAGGCTCAGATCGCTCGAAGTTCCCATGGCCCGAGCGTGCTACACCCGCTCGACGCCGAGGACCAGCCAGAACGCCGCGAGAGCCATCGCGCAGCTGGGCGAACCGGCAGTCTGGTGCCCATCTTTACCCACAGCGATACGCAAGGTCCAGCTCGAGCCCGAGGGTTTCGCTCTGCTACGAGCCGGGGTTCTGAACGACCTGGGGCAGTTCTTCTCCGCCCCACCAATTGCAGCCGTGTTGTCTCCCTTGCGCGCCCCCGGGAGACTCGTCCACAGGATTTTGGAAAGCAGCCGTGCAGGTGCGCAGCCTGCGCTGGGACGACGCCGTCGGCGAGGTAAGCGTGCTGGGCTTCCTGGGATTCTGGAGCGGCCTCAGCCTCTCGGGCACCGATGCGGCGGGCACCCAGGAGGTAGCCGTGGCCGCGCTGGGCTGCGATGCTAATGGCTGCACCCTCTTGGCAGCAGAAACCCCCGAGGATGAGGAGCTCGTGCCCCTCCCGGATGCGCCGCTTCCCGTCGGGGTCCGCCCTCTGGGTTTGGCGGGCGACCGAGGCGAGCTCTGAGTCTACTCCGAGGCCGAGATCTACTGCGATGACGGCGCGGGTTGGTACGTGGCGCTCGTGCCCGATATTGCTCATGGACGATGGGTCAGCAGTGCTAGCCAATCGGTCGCCCGGTGAAGCGCCCTGGTGCACCGCCGGGCACGTGGACATTGGCGCCACAACCGGCGATGGTGGCGATCCCTGTCGGGCCGCCAGCAACCCGATCCTGATGACGGAGTCCGTGCTTTTCCCCCCGATGGGCTTCTATTGCTACGGCAATAGAAGTGAGCCCGGCACGCCTGAGTCGGAATTGCCTAGTCCGAAATTGCCTGGGCTGGAATTGCCCGGGCCGAAACTGCCACGGGAGTGGCCCCGATGATCGCAGGGAAATCGCCCCATTCGGCGCAGTGCCGTCTGTCGAGGAGCGACGCCTGAGACAGCTACGACACCCAGTGGTAGACTCTGGCGTTCGTTTCTGTGGGCGCGTTCATCGTGGAGGCAGGGAATATGGCCAATGTTGCATCGAGAATCGCGGTTTTAGCCTCGTTCGTCCCTGGCGCGTTGTGCCTCACTCATCCGGCCGCCGCCGCAACGTACTCGGTGGGCCCGGGCCAACAATATGGCTCCCTCGACGAGATCGCGGACCAGCTGGAGCCTGGGGACGTCGTGGAGGTCGACGGAGACGCAACCTACGACGGCGGTGTCGTCCTGGAGACCCCGGGGAGCGAAGGGGAGCCCATCACGATCCGCGGAATCCGCGTGAACGGCCAGCGCCCCGTCTTCAGCGGGGGCACCAACACGATCGAGGTCATGGGAGACCACTATGTCCTCGAAGGGCTCGAGCTCACAGGGGGGGAGTCGCGCTGCTACTTCCACCATGCGCACGACGTAGTGCTGCGAGATTCGGTGATCCACGACTGCCCGAACCACGGTGTGCTGGGCGCCGACGAAGACTCCGGGTCGCTCCTGATGGACTCAGTCGAGGTATATCGGTGTGGCTCCGGTGATCGATACCACCAGATCTACATGGCCACGGACGAAGAAGGTAACCCTGACTCCGTATTCCGCATGCAGAACTGCTACGTGCACGATGGTAACGGCGGCAATAACGTCAAGTCGCGGTCCGAGCGGAACGAGCTCTACTGCAACTGGATCCAAGGGGCGATGTACCACGAGATCGAGCTCATCGGTCCGGACGATGGCGCCGGCACCGGCGGCGCTCGAGAGGACTCGGATGTCGTCGGTAACGTGCTCGTCAAGGACAACGCCGACAGCTTCGTCGCGCGGTTCGGCGGGGATGGCACTGGAGAGACCGAAGGGCGCTATCGGTTCGTGAATAACACGGTGCTGACCCAACCCGGCGGCAGCGCGGTGTTTCGGCTCTTCGATGGCCTGGAGAGCCTGGAGGCACACAACAACGTCTTCTTCGCGGTGGACGGCGGAACCGTGGATCTCATCCGGGACGCGGAGGCCAGCTGGACCAGTGGGCCACAGCTCGTGGGGAGCAACAACTGGGTGGGTCCTGACGCGGAGAACGTCCCCAGCGAGTGGACCGAGACCCTCGATGGAAGCGATCCAGGGTTCAGCAGCCAAGGGACGTGGCAGCTCGATCCGGTCGAGAATAGCCCGCTGGTCAACGCTGGAACGAACGAGACAGTGGCGGACTGGGAGTACGCCATTCCGAGTCCGTGGCCACTGCCAGATTGTGTCCCGCCGATGCGCTCGGTAGGCACCGGGGCGGTAGCGCGTGCCGTCGACGGGAGCGTGGACATCGGCGCCTTCGAGTTCGGAACCGCCAGCGCGGGTCAGCCGGGAACCGGCGGCAATGGCGCGTCGGGTGGCGAGGGGGTGGGCGGCGAGAGCACAGCCGAGGGCGGCAGCGGAGGAACGACCGGGGCGACGACTGGAGGTCGCGCTGGTACCGGAGGCCGCATGGGAACTGGGGGGCGCGCCGGCACCGGAGGCCGCGCTGGCACCGGGGGGCGAACTGGAACCGGGGGCGACGCGGCGAGCGGGGGCAACGCAGCGAGCGGGGGCGACGCACCGGGCCAGACCGGTGGCACCAGTTCCAGCTCGGGTGACGGGGGGTCCACAAACAGGCAGGACGGAGGCACGGCAGGGCTCGTGAGCTCGAGCGCCGGCGAGCCCGGAACAGACGGTAGCGGCGGCGCCTCGTCGACCAGCGGCGGGCGGGCAGGGCTGTCTGATGCGGGCTCCCCCTCGTCAACCGATGGCTCGAGCGCCGGGACGGCCGGAGCCTCGGGGTCCAGTTCGAGTGACACCGGGGACAGCGGCTCGGACGACGACGGCTGTGGCTGTCGCGTCAATGCCATGCGGCCGCGGATCTCGGCGCTGTGGTTGGTCGTTGCGCTGGGGCTCGCGTGGCGTCGTCGCGCCGCACAGCGCCGTTGAGCACGGCAAGTCGCTGCACGAGGCGGTACGAAGGGGTGAAGCCCCCCCGCACCTGAAGCCTCCAAGAGCCGAAGCCACGCCGACCTACTCGGATGACCACCTGAGCACGCTGCCAAACGGATGATGGGCAAGTGGCGCTGCTGGCTGCTGCCCCCACGGTGAGGCTTGCTGGCTCAACCCTGCGAATTGGCCGGCAGAGCCTGTCGGACACCGGTTCACCGGCGGGGCTGACTCAGACGCCTTGCTCACGCCCCAGAGACTCGCAAACCGATCCTGTCACGGATCGCCGGGGTTCCGCCTAGAGCTTGTGACGGGCCACTCTCGGCCCCAGAACCCCGGAAGGATCCCCATGAGTCACTGGAAAAAGATCGCCCTCGCAGCAACCCTGCTCGCCGCCCCGGCCACTGCCTGGGCTGGCTACCACCTCGCCTCCAGCAGCGGATGCGGGTGCGGAGAAACCTGCAAGTGTGGCAAAGACTGCCAGTGCGGAAAGGAGTGCAAGTGCGGTAGTGACTGCAAGTGCGGCAATGGCGGATGCCCGCACCACACCTAGAGCCGAGTGATGGAGCGCGGCGCGGAACTCCAGCTCGATCGGGACTTCGCACGCCTGGCGGAAGGCGATCGAAGCGCGCTCGACCCGGTGTTTCGCGCCCTTTGGCCTCCCATCCATCAGTACTGCCAGAAGCACCTCGGCCAGGGTCCCGATGCTGACGACGTCGCCCAACGCGCCATCGAGAGGTTGTTCTCCCAGGCGGCAGCCTACGATCCCTCACGATCGGCTCTGGCCTGGGCTCTCACGATTGCGCTCTGGGAGTGCCGCTCAGCCCGCCGCCAGACGGAGCGACGGAAGTGGGCAAGCCTCGACGTCGAGCGGGAAAGCCCGGATCCGTCGCCGGAACAGTCCGTCGAGCGAGAGGAGCTCCGCGCGGGCCTCCAGGTGGCCATCGGTAAGCTCTCTCCAACGGATCAGGCGGTCCTCGAAAGAGTGCTCTCCGCCGAAGCTGGTGAGGACATCGCGAGTGGCAGTACCTTTCGCAAACGCAAGGAACGCGCGGTAACCCGTCTCCGGGAAGTGTGGCGGAGGTTATATGGCATTTGATGTCGCCCTCGTGGAACGCCGAGCGCGTCGCGCCTACGAAGTGGGACGGATTCGTTACGCGCTCGCTGCCAGTGCGCCGCTGCTCGCGGTCGTCGCCTTGGCCCTCTGGTTTGGCTCGAGAAGCACATTCGACTTCGCCGCTGCTGCAGTGCTGGTGGCGATTGGGCTCGTCTATCGGTGGCGCGGCACCATGGCCGAGCGCGCCCTCTTGCCTGGACTCGGCGCCGGCTCGATTCCCCTGGTCCTGGCCCTCGTCGCCAACGGTTCGTCCGCAGGCTGTCATCAAGGTGACGCCCTCTCACTCTGCACCATCGCCTGCGCCGTGGGGGGAGTCTTGGCCGCGCTTCGGATCACGGAGTTTGCCCACAGCGAGGAACACACCCCCGGAGCCTTCGGGCTGGCGATGATTCCCACGTTCCTGATGGGGTCGCTCGGTTGCGGGTGCGCCGGGTTTTCGGGCGTCCTCTTCTTGGCAGGCGCGCTCTTGCTCACCTCGGTTCCGGAGATGGTTCGCTGGGCCCACAACCCGAGCTGAGTCGATCGAGGAATCGCTATCCCGCTTCGATGATTACTGGTTTGGACACCGGCCCGAGTTCCGGCAAAAGTCCAGGCATCAGGCCCAATGGCGTGATAGGAAGACTCCCCACAGGAGATTTCCCAATGTTCAGCACGTCTCTGCAAGAGGGCTTCAACGATCAGATCCAGAAGGAGCTCTATTCCTCGTACCTCTACCTATCCATGGCCGCCTTCTTCGAAAGCACCAGCCTCCCGGGCTTCGCCTCGTGGATGAAGAAGCAATCCGACGAGGAAAGAAGCCACGCGATGCGGCTCTGGGAGCACGTCTACGATCGTGGCGGGCGGGTGACCCTGAAGCCCATCGAGCAGCCCCCGAGCTCCTTCGGCAAGCCGCTAGAGGTCATGCGCCAGGTCCTGGAGCACGAGCAGAAGGTGACCGCCTCGATCCACGCGCTCTATTCCCTCGCCGTCAAGGAGGGCGACGTGGCTGCCCAGATCTTCCTCCAGTGGTTCGTCAGCGAGCAGGTCGAGGAGGAGAAGAGCGTCAACGATCTCATCGATCAGCTCAAGATGGCCGGTGAGCACTCCTTCGGCGTGATGTTCATGGACACGCACGTTCTCGGTAAGCGGTAGAAGCGAGCCCAATTCGCAGCGATCCCCTTGGACCGGTACCGCGCGTCCGAGGGGGTCTCTATCCCAAGATCTCGTCGATTCGCGCCAACTCCTCCGCCGAAAACGGGGCGGCGTTGGCAGCGCGGACGCTGTCAGCAATCTGTCCCAAGCGGCTCGCCCCGACGAGCACGCTCGTCACTTCCGGACGGCGCAGGACCCAACTCAGCGCCATCTGCGCCAAAGACTGCCGGCGCGCCAGAGCGAGGTGATTCAGAGCCCGGATCTGACTGAGCTTCTGCTCGGTGATGACGGATTTCTGCAGAAATGGGCTCGACCCCGCCGCCCGCGAGTCTTCCGGAATGGAATCGAGGTAGCGGTTGGAGAGCAGCCCCTGCGCGAGAGGCGAAAAGGCGACGCAACCGATCCCCTCACGGCCGAGCATGTCGAGCAGCTGCGGCTCCACCCACCGATTGTACATGCTGTAGGAAGGCTGGTGGATGAGGCAGGGGGTGCCAAGATGGCGTAGGACGTCGGCAGCCTGCTTGGTCTGCTCGGCGTCGTAGTTGGAGAGACCAACGTACAAGGCCTTGCCAGCATGCACAGCCGTCGCGAGTGCCCCCATCGTCTCTTGAAGGGGCGTCTCGGGATCGGGACGATGGTGATAGAAGATGTCGACGTACTCGAGCCCCATGCGCACCAAGCTTTGGTCGAGGCTCGCCAGCAGGTACTTGCGCGAACCATGGTTCCCATAAGGGCCCTCCCACATGTCGTATCCAGCCTTGGTGGAGATGACCAGCTGGTCGCGATAGGACCGCAAGTCGCTCGCCAAGATGCGACCAAGGGTCTCCTCGGCGGCACCCGGCGGCGGGCCATAATTGTTGGCCAGGTCGAAGTGGGTGATGCCGAGATCGAACGCACCGAGCAGCATCTCCCGAGCATTGGCGAGCGCGTCCACGCCGCCGAAGTTATGCCAGAGGCCAAGCGAAACCCGGGGCAGGCAGAGGCCACTACGTCCGCAACGCGCGTAGGTCATGGTTTGGTAACGGTCGGCAGCAGCTGAGTAGGTCACGTCGACGCCTATAGCCGTCGAGGACGCGCGATGCCACGCGAAGCTGCAGCGCGGCCTTCGCGAGACAAAGGGGTATCGGCACGCGCAACGCCCTACCGAAGTCTGGGGGCGCTCGCGTCGCAGAGATGCAGGGCTGGGTCATGGCGGCGTCACTGGGAGGCGATCTCCGGAATCCTGCGCGCGGGAGTCCCTAACGCCGGGGCTGGCTCCGCGGTCGGCTCCGCAGCGGACTCACCCTCGACTGGGTGCGGAAACTCCGTCAGCACTTTCCCAGCAAGTGCTACGTCATGGGCGGCCCTCACCCCACCTACTTCCCCGAAGTCATCGAGCAGGGTCCTCTCGACGCGATCTGCATCGGCGAAGGGGAAGAGTCTTTCCCGGAGTTCCTCGATGCCTGGAGCGCCGGAATGGCTGAGGTCCCGGCGGGCTTCTGGATACGGCGCGAGCGCGGCGCCGGAGCGGTCGTCCGCGGCGCCGAGCGTGGCCCGGTCCGCAACCTCGATGCGCTCCCGACACCTGCCTACGATCTCTTCTACGGCGATGCCCGATTCAGGGAGCTGCCGCTCCGCATCTTCCTGGCCACTCGCGGTTGCCCCTACCGGTGCAGCTATTGCTTCAACCGCACGCTGAATGAGCGCTACCGCCCGTTCGGACCGCTGATGCGCACGACGGATCCCGACCGCGTCGCGGATGACATCGAGTCTGTGCGAGATCGGTGGGGGCTCAAGCTGGTGTGGTTCCTGGACGCCAATTTCGCGGCCGATCGGCGCTGGCTGGAAGCCTTCGCGGCGGTGTACCGACGCCGCATTGGACTGCCCTTCTTCTGCAAGCTCCGCCCGGAGCGTGCCACCGAACGCACAGTGAATACGCTGGTGGAGGCAGGCTGCACGGGGGTGGGCGTCGGCCTAGAGTCCGGCGTGGAAGACCTGCGCCGCGAGGTGCTCCAGCGCCCGGTGAAGGACGCGGACGTCCTCGCCGGTTGTCGCCGGATCAAAGCCGCGGGAGTCACCTTGATGGCCTTCAACATGCTGGGCATCCCGCGGGAAACCGTGGATGATGCCCTGCGTACCCTGGCACTCAACGTCGCGTGCGGGGTCGACCACGCGAGCGCCACCATCCTTCAACCCTACCCTGGCACGGAGCTCGCGCGGTGGGCTGTCGAGCAAGGCCTGTACGCTGGCGACTTCGAAGGCCTGGGGACGTCCTACTTCAACCCCTCCCCGTTCACCCACCTCACCCCGTCCGATCGCGATCGGATCACCAACCTCTCCAGGTTGTTCAGCCTTGCCGCCGAGTTTCCCGAGCTGCGCCGCCGCATACGCTGGCTCATCGCTCGCCGGCCCAACGCCTTCTATCGGCACCTCTTTATGGTTCGCCAGCGCTGGATGATGAATCATCGCATCTACAATGCGTACCGCCGCGTGCCTCCGGTCGAGTGCGGCACCTTGGACCACTATCGTGAAGCCTGCAGGGAGCTCGGACTCAGCTGCTGAAGGCACAATGACCCGCTTGCGAACGTCGCTGGCGCTCAGTACCGCGTTCTCTTCAGTCTCAGCGAACCCAGCCAGAAGCGTCTCTGCGCTGAACTAACGAAGCTCGGCGTGCTCCGCTGGCTGCACGGCTGATCCGCGTTTGGCGGACGCGCACTGGCGGCTGACTCGTCGGCCCATATGATCCCCAAGCAGGGGAACAAGGTGCGCACCTGCTGGAACGAAGACGACCTTTCGGACTGCGCGACGCTAATGCCCGACAAGTCATAGCCGTTAAGTACGTTGGTAGAGAACAGTCAGAGAGCTTCCGAATCACCGCGCGCTGAATCGACCACCGTGAGTCCAGATAGAAGGGCTGAGAAGTGTCTGTCATCACCATCATCGACGACGATGTTCGCGCACTCTACTTCCACACCGACTCGAAGATCGTTCACCACAAGATCAAGAACACCATCCGCGGCCAGGACTTCCGAGACCTCCTGACCCAAGGTGCGGCCTGCCTCGAAACCAACCACGCGGTCAAATGGCTGTCAGACGATCGAGACAGCAGGGTATTGGCACCCGACGACGCCGAGTGGGCCGAAAAGGTATGGAGACGCCGAGTGCTGGCGGCCGGGTTCAAGTACTGGGCAATCGTCGTTCCTGCTCATGCTGTCGGGAGCATGCAAATGAGGCGCTTCGCCAACGAGTATCGTGAGCTGGGCGTGTCTGTGGAGATCCTGTCGGACTTGGATACTGCTCTGGGGTGGCTCCAGTCGGTCCGATGATGAGCGCGGCCTGGGCCACCCAGCGCTCGCCTGATGGGTTTCATGCCACCGACCGGGCCGCGCCGATCCGACCGGAGTTCACTCGAAGATGGTATTGTTGTCGATGGTCCTCTCGGTGTCGTCATGCATCGAGATGTCGGGCTCAGGATACCAGTTCCCCTCCCCCTCGGCGTTGTTCCGGAAGGTAGAGTCAGTGATGGTGAGTAGCCCGGCGTGGTCGTTCGACACGAAGAAGATGGCGCTGCCATGGGCACGGCACGAATTGTCCTCGAGCAGCACGTTGTGGAGCTCCAGCTCCAGCCCGAGGCCGTCCATGTAAATGGCGCCACCGCTTCCACCGCCCGTGCCCGAGGTGGCAGGGTTCCCACAGCAGGCGGTCGCCTGATTGTTCATGAGGACTGTGTTGTAGAGGACGTAGTTGGTGAATATCCCGCTGATGGCCCCGCCGTTCGCGGCGGAGTTGGCGAGCGCGCCATCGCCACCGAAAGTCGAGTTGACAATCATGACCGGCTCGGCCTGAATCCTCTGGACCCGCAACGCCCCGCCCCCCTCGTCTGGCCCCTCGAAAGGCGCGTGGTTGTTGAAGAAGCGAGAGTTGATGATCTTGAGGCGGCCTCCGGACACGTGGACCGCACCGCCTCCCTCGGCATCGGGAGCGTAGCCGTTGATGAAGGTCAGATTCTGGAGCGTCAGTCGCGGGAAGCCCTGCCCCCAGCAATCTTCCGTAGCCCAGCCCAAACGCTGCAAGCACACATTTTGGTAGAGGATCCTGTGCGCGCCACCGCCGCTCAGCGTCACCAAGCCGCCGCCGTCGACCACGATGTCCTGCATCCCCAAATTGTTCACCTCGGCGGTGGCCTTGAGCTCTATGGTCACGGGATCAGAGCCGCAGTCGAAGGTGATAACGCCGCCGTTCCATACCGCGTCGACGAAGCTCTCGGAGGTGCAGGAGTCTGGGGTACCACTTCCCACGACGGTATCAGGCGTCGAGGTGTCCTCGGGCAGCGCTTCGGTTGGCACGTCGACAAGCGTTTGTGTGCCCGCTGGCGGGAGCCCATCATCGCTGATCACGGGTCCCCCTGGAGGCTCACCGCCCTGGCCAGAACTGGCACTCCCCGCTGTGCTCGAGTTGGTGTCCTCCCCACCGGTGCCCGCTCCCCCGCTCGACGGAACTCCCTCATCGCTTCTCCCGCCAGTGCCCCCTCCTCCGCTCG
>CAYRKE010000215.1:0-12556 GCA_964424695.1 uncultured Polyangiaceae bacterium | reverse complement strand
CCGTGAAGCTGGCTCAGGGTTTCGACGTGGTCTGCGTGTTCGTCAACGATCAGATCGACGCTGCGGTCATGGCCCAGCTCAGTGAGTTCGGCGTGGGCCTCGTCGCACTGCGTTGCGCAGGATACAACAACGTCGACCTTCAAGCAGCGGCTGGCAGGGTGCGGGTGGTCCGGGTTCCGGACTACTCGCCTCATGCCATTGCGGAGCACACCGTCGCGCTCATGCTGACGCTCAACCGTAAGACGCACAGGGCCTACCATCGTACACGCGAGGCCAACTTCAGTATCCAAGGGCTGCAAGGCTTCACCATGCAGGGGAAAACGACAGGCGTCATCGGCACAGGGAAGATTGGCCTCGCTACCGCACGCATTTTGTTAGGCTTTGGAATGCGCGTGATCGCATATGATCGCATGCCACGTGAAGAGGCGGCGGCGTCTCTTGGGTATACATATGTCGAGCTCGAGCGCCTTTATCGGGAATCGGACATCATTACACTTCACTGCCCCCTAACCAAGGACACTCTTCACATCATTGGGGGGCAGGCCATTGCCGCTATGAAGCCCGGCGTCATGATCATCAACACCGGCCGAGGGAGTCTAATCGATACGCGGGCGTTGATTGCGGGGCTCAAGAGCAAGAAAGTTGGCTCTGCTGGCCTAGATGTCTACGAGGAGGAGAGTGACTACTTCTTCGAGGACCACTCCAACAGCGTGTTGGACGATGATGTGTTGGCCCGGCTCCTGACCTTCGGGAACGTGCTCATCACCTCTCATCAAGCCTTCTTCACGGAAGAAGCGTTGGCACAGATCGCCCATCAGACGCTCGAGAACGTGCGCGCCTATGCGGAGGGTCAGCCGATGAGCCACGAGATCTGTTTCGTGTGTGCCGAAGCTGGTTCGTGAGAACGATGACTCTGACTCAAGGCGAGGCTGCAGTGTTCCGTGATAGGTTGGAGGATTACGGAGCTCGGCTCGATTCAGATGGGCAGGGTGTCGTTGACGTCCACGCATACCGGCTCCCACTGCGGGGTATCTTGAGCCTCCGCTAGGTTGTTCCTCGAGCCGCCATCGTGGTTTTCGTACCCGTCGTCGATGCCATTCCCGTCGGTGTCCACAAGACTCGGATCGGTACCAAAGACCTCGGTCTCACAGATATCCGGTAGACCATCCAGGTCACTGTCCAGCGTCATCGCGGGAAGCGGCGCTGTGGGGCCGGCATCGCTGACGTTGTGGCACTCATCGTCCTCGCGCATGCTGACCCGCGCCTCCTCGGCGTTGACCATTGTCCCACCGTCGTGGTTCTCCGCGCCATCGATGATGCCATTGCCGTCGGTGTCCGCCAGCCTGGGATCCGTGCGGAAGACCGCGGCCTCGCAGCTGTCCGGTAGGCCATCCCCATCCACATCCATGGGCTCCGCCGCCTTTTCGCAGCAGGGTGAGTCTTCGACATCTACACACGCGCTCGCGCCAGCGCCGGAATTCGCCCGCGCCTCCTCGCGGTTGATCATCGACCCGCCGTCGTGGTTCTCGTCGCCGTCAGGAGTGCCGTCCCCGTCGCTGTCGGTGAGCTCGGGATCGGTGCCGAATACGTTGGCCTCGCAGAGGTCCGGAAGGCCGTCGGCGTCGCTGTCGACCTGCATCCGAGCAGGCGCCGACTCGCTACCGGACGTGCCGGCAGTGCCGGCTGTGCCGCTCCCGTCACCCGAGCCATCGAGGCACCCAGCGACGGCCATGGCAATCGTCGCGGCCGCTGCCGCCCGCATGACGGCGGTCCGCGCGTCTGGGACGGCTGCGTCGGTGGCCGGGGCCACGTGTCCGCTCGGCGCCCTTGCGATGCTATGGTCGGCTTGCGTGGCGAGGTGCCCAGGGAGGGTTGGTGCGCCCTCGGCCCGCGCCTTGGGTTCCTGGGGCGCGACAGTTGCCGAGATTCGCCCCAGGATGGTGGCTTCGTTTCGAAGCGCGACCCCTTCTCGGAGGAGCCCGCGGCGCGAGCTCGCCTCTCGCTGGACCAAGTCGCGCGCGGCGCGGTGCAGCGCCGGATTCTCGAGCCCGGGGTAGCGCTCGCAGATCCCCAAGAGCTCGTCGAGGAGGTTCACCGTGTCGAGGTTCGCCCGGTCTCGCCACGCGGTGATCCGCATGGCGAGGTCCTCCGTAGCGTCGCCCGGCGCGAAATGACGGAGGGTTGCGGCCAGGTGATCGAGCCCGATGGTCCACTCCATCAGGGCATCGGCGGTCCAGCAGCGCGCGCGGAAAAGCCTCGTCGCAAGCCGGCACGCGTCGCTCACGACGCTGTCGCCGATCGCGTAGGAGCGTGCCAAATAGGTGCCCCGCGCGCGGCCCTCGGCGAGCATCCGCGCCTCGAGGGGCGTCCCGGCATAGATCTCCGTCCGACAGAAGTTGAGGGGGTGCGCGATGTTCTCGCGGAAGAACGCGAGGTCGGCGCGCAAGGTCGCGACCGTCGCATCGGGGTGGAAGCACATCAGCGTGTACTGCACCGAGACCCCGAGCCGGCGGCAGAGCGCCAGGGCCTCAGCCGATTCACTCACGGACTGGTCTCGCCCTATTGCGCGGAGCCCCTGAGACGACGCCGACTCCACCCCCAGGAAGACCCGCACGAGCCCCAGCTCCTTGAGACGAACGAACACGCTCTCGTTCACGTCTCCAGGGCGGCACTTGATGGTCACGCCGATGCGGCCTACCCCTCGCGCCCGCCACGCCGCCTCCAGGGCGTCGAGCCGCCGATGGTTGTGCTCCACGGACCGCACCAGGAAGTTGTCGTCATGGAAGACGAACTGACGGATCCTGCGTTCGTGGTACAGGCGCGCCATCTCGTCCGCAACGCTCTCCGGGGTTCGCTGGCGAAACCGCGGCCCAGGAGCCAGACGGTGGAGCGTCATGATGCAACAGTAGTCGCAGGCCGCAAAACAGCCCCGGCTCCCCATGATGTAGGCGGTCGGGACGCCTGCCAGGACCCGGACCCGGCCTCGACGGTCTGGACTGGGCAATCGATCGAGCTCCCTCTCGATTGCGCGAGGCGGCGTGCGCACGATCCGTCCTCGGTCGCGAAAGACTAGCCCGGGAATGGCCGCAAGGCTCGCGTGGCGCGCCCTCGCGTCGGCGAGCTCCACGACGGTGCGTTCGCCCTCGTGCACCACGATGATGTCCAAGTCGGGGTGGTGCTCGAGGAGCTCGTGTGCAGCGCAGGTGGCGTAGTGCCCCCCGGCGATGATGGGCACGGCCGGCGCCTGGAGCTTCAGCGCCGCGGCCAAGGTGAGATACTCACGTATCCGTACCTGACTGCAGATCGAGAGGCCAACCGCGTCGAACCCTCGAGCACGCAGCAGGACGTGCGGGATGTCCGCAGGGCCGTCGAATGCGGCGATCTCCGCCGCGTGTCCAGCGGAGCGTAGCGCCGCCGAAAGGTAGCGGATAGACAGGTTTTCCTCGCGTTCGGGGCCTACAAGCAGGAAGCGCATCGTCGATGACTCCTCTCCGAGCGCAACCATCATGCCAGACTCTGGTGTCCAACGCTCGATTCGGGATTCTCTGCCAACTGGATGGCCTCTTGCCAACCACAATACGCCTGCGCATCGCGCAGTGCGGGTCACCCGAGAAGCGTCCGCCTCGGCCATCCCACGTCGCGCTGGTGCTTGGCCGCGGCTTCACCGGAGCTTCGCCAGCATGTCGGCGACGGAACCGAACTCTTCCGTTGGCCCGTGCGCCCGAAGCGCCGCAGCGGTGTTGTATCCCCAGGCCACTGCCCCGAACGCCATTCCGCAGTCGCGGGCCGCCGCGCTGTCGCGGATCTCGTCGCCAACGAGTATGGCCCGGCTCGGCGCCGTGCTCGTCCGCGCCAATGCCCGCTTCACCTTGCTGGCCTTGCCGAACAGGGAAGCCCCACACCCGTAGAAGCTGAACCTCGCGGCGTTCTGGGGACCAAGAACAGCTCGAACATTCGATTCTGAGTTGGAACTGACCAACGCCAGAACGCTGCCAGCCGCGCACAAGGATTCGAGGAGCTCAGGTATTCCGGAGAACAGCGAGATGCGCCCCACGTCCTCGGACATGCGAGCGCGCAGATAGCGCGCCACCGCGAAGAGCTTCCAGGTCGACAGGCCCAGTCGCTCGAGGATCTGCCATGGTTCGGAGCCGCGGAGGGCGTCGTGTTCGGCGCTCTCCACTCGATTGAACCGGTACCGCTCGGCCGCGTCGTTGAGCGCCGTCGCAAACCACGGGAAGGTGTCGGCCAGAGTGCCGTCGAAGTCAAAGACGATGAGTTGGTACTTCGCCAAGTCCGGTCCTAATGCTGGTGCCCTGAGAGCATTAGAACGAGTGGCGGGTAAAAGCACCAGGAAATCTCGCGAAGCGTCATGGACAGAACCACTCCGCCCCTTGCCTGTCAACAGCCGCGCCACGCTGGGGTGCTTAACAAAAAGGGGCAGCGGATAGAACGGACCGCTGGAGCCGCGCCCGAGCGAGTAGAGAGCAGAGTAGACCGCCGGTGCAGACGCCAAGATGAGCCCACCAGACTTGGCGGAATTGCCCTCATGGTTAACGAGCATTTCGGGCCAGCTGGTGTTGCCCCCCAGCCTGTCGTCGAGGTGAGGCCTGGCATGCTCGGCCTCGCCTGCGCGTGCCAGCTTGAGTTGCCCCCCAGCCATATCCCGCGCAGCATCAGCACGCCTTGATGCTGCGTCTGGCCGCCCCAGGATTGCTGTGACACGCTGCTGATGCAGCCAGAACCCTCGTACTTTCGGGCTGTTCGGACTCCATGTCAGCCGTGTTGAGCAATGTGACGCCGCGACACGGGTGACGGCGTCGTGCTTCCGGGGTTAGGCTGCGCTCGGAGGTTCCCCATGCGAATCCGTGCTCTGTCGATTGTGATGATGTTGTCCGTCGGGGCTTGCGAGCGTGAGGAGAGTCCTACAGGCGGTGCTCCGGAACCCTCGGCCGCACCAGTGGCCTCGGCCAGTGCTGCTGCGACGACCAAGGCGAGCGCCAAGGTCGAGACCGAGGCGACCGCCACGGCTCGGTTGGCCCCGCGCTTTGGCGGTAGTGTCGTGCTCGTTGGCGACCACGCTGTCGAGCTCGTGTTGCATCGAAGTGGGAAGATCCAGGCCCAGGTGCGGACCGCGGGTGGCGAGCTCGTTACCGATGCGATGGACGCGAAGCTCGGAGTTGTGGCGAGCGGCACGGCCAGCGTGCGACCCAAGGTCGAGCTCGCGTGGTCAGCGCCGCAGGCATGCTTCGCGGGCGAGGCAACGGGTGGCGTCGAACTCGTGCCCGGGCCGGTGGACGTATCGCTGGAAATCGGCGGGAAAGTCGCGCAGGCGACGTTAGCGGAGGTAGCGCTGGTCGTCGACCCTGCCATCGGCGGTAGTATCATGGTTGCGGGCAACCACAGCGTCGAACTCGTCGCCGGAGTTGATGGGGATCTCGAAGCGATACTCCGCGACGCAGCGGGACTCGAGGTGAAGGCTGACGCGAGCACCAAGCTCGAAGCGAAGCTCGCCGCGACGGCAGCAGCCCCAACGGTGACGCTTGCCTGGGATGGTCCACGAGCACGGTTTGCGGGTCACGTCGCGGCAGGCGTCGAGCTCGTGCCAGGACCAGTGCAGGTGACGCTCGACGTCGGTGGCAAGGCTGCCGTCGGCGGGCTCGCGAAGCTCGCGCTGAGCGCGAAGGCCCTTCACGGTGGACGCGTCGTCGTCGCAGGCGAATACTCGGTCGAGCTCTTGGCAGCGGCAGGTGGCGAGGTCCAGGCCTTCGTTTTCGACGCGCAAGGGAAGGCCTACGCTCAGGGGGACCTGGAACTCGCGCTGGGTATCGGCGCGGACGCGGACCTCAAGCTCGCATGGGACCCGCCCAGCCTGTCCTACAGGGCCAAGCTGAAGACCGATGTGGACCTGTCGACGGAACCGATCCGCGTGCGCCTGGTTGCGGGCGGTCGTGCTTTCGCGGGAGCCGTTGCAGGTCTTTCCGCTGACGCCAGGCTCGCTGCCAATGCCGACCTTGGCGCGGCAGCGGACGTCAAGACGAAGGCAGACGCAAACCTCGGTGCGACAGCGGACGCGAAGGTGGGCGCCAAGGCGGGAGCCGCAGGATCCGCCAGGGCGGGGGCGAGGGTCGCCGTGGCGCCTCCCAGGGTCGACGTGAGGGTGCAAGCGCCGTCAGTGAGGGCGCGCGCCGGCACGTCCAGTGGTGCCAAGGCTGGCTCCGGCGCCAGAGCGAGCGGCAGGGCCGGCTTCAGCATCGGGACCCATTGAAGGCGACCAGTCCGCGCGTCCACTGCGGGTGCGGTGTCGCAGGTTTGAGGGCTGCGCTCTTACTGTGTTCGAATTTGGCTCCGCCATGTGGCTGGAGCGCTATTACTACGACAGTGAGGGGACGCTGGTCGGGCAGCTCTGGGGCAACGAGCCTATCGTCATCTACGTCACCGGGGAGTCCCGTGAGTCCCGCAGTCAGATGACCGGAGAGGACCTCGAATCCCGCCTACTGCTCGTCCATCTCGGCACGTCAACCGTCGAGCTTCAGGGACCCTTCCGGGCGCGCACCATCGCACTGGACCAATCGGGCAACGAGCTAGTGCGCACCGAGGTCCCGCTGCGCCACCTCACGGTTGGACAGCGGGTGGATGCGGGGGCGGCTGGACACTGGTATCCGAGCCGGATGAGTTCGAGCTCATCGGACTAAACGTTGGCACCGACGAGCCCGCGGACCCGAACAACCATCTGACCCCGTCGGTCAAGATGCTCGCATCTTCGATTTCGATCGGTTGGCCGCAACTGGCGGACAGCGCGGGATCTGGGATGCTCGCGATTTCGACTACAACTGGTCTGACGTCACGAACAGGGGAGTTCGCGGCATTCTTTTCGATCTCACCGGGGATGCCGCACGTCCAGGCAGACTCTTCGGAGAACGTGACTACTACGGCCCGCAGCGCGTGAACGTGGACCCGGACGGAGACCACTTCTACGGCACCGCCGGACAAGCGTGCCCGATGTACCTCCATGATCAACGGGACACCGGAGAGCTCACACAGGCCGGCGGGGTCGACTACGCCCCCAACCTGGCGGCTCGCATGCCCGCGCTACACGCTTACCGCAGCCTGCGCCTGAACGACCGCACCCGCGTGTTCAACGTCAGCCGAAACTGGGGAGACGTCGCTCTGGGAAGTCACGAAGCGATGCTTCTTGATCCGACCCGAGTATCCGGTCGGATCGGCACCGACACCAACATCGGACGCCTCTATGCCGAGGGGGGCGGACGCCTCGTGTTTGCCGATCGCGCACGGGTCAATCTGGCGCAGTGGGACGGCATGACGATCGATGCAGCTGCCACGTCGAACGTCACCGGCAGCGCCACTGATCTCCGCCTGGCGGAGTCGCGTCTCGTGGGCACGTTCCCGCCCCGAACGAAGGGCACCTACATCTCGCACACTCCAATTCCGGGCGGCGGCCTTTGGGTTGGGGTCTGCAACGCAGACGTATTCTGTGCGGTTCACCAGATCGTGCCCCCCGACCAGACCGTGCAGCTTTCCCCGGGCTACTACGGTCGAGTCGCCGTAAACTCGCGGTCCACGCTGTTGCTGACAAGCGGCGACTAGTACTTTGAGTCGCTCACCACCGAAAGTGGCTCGCAGCTCTCAGTGGTCCCCGGACATAACGTACGTCTGTGGGTGCGTGACACGCTGACCCTGCGCAACAATGGCAATATCAAGCGTGCCATCAACCCGTCCACCGGACTAATGGACGTAACGGACTATTCCGCGGCGGCCGATCTGTTCATCGGATACTACGGTACGCAGTATGTCAGCGTTCGTGAGCTGACAGGAACGTTGCTGGCACCCTACGCCCAGGTATCGCTCGAGACCAATGCCAGCTGGGCTACCGCCCACGCGGGCCAGGTGATCGCCAACCACATCGAGATGCACCAGGGTAATAGCTTCTTCCACTTGCCCTACGTCTGTCGTTAGAATGGGAGTGAGGGGGAGCGCCGGGCTCCTCCTCACGTCCTCCTAGTCCCCACCGACCCAAACACTCGGACGCCCCTGCATGACACGCTGCTTTTCCCTCCCCGTTCTACTCTGCTGCACCCTGCTGCAGCCTGGCTGCGGAGGGGACACAGGAGGTTCGAAGACCCATGACCCCACACCCTCGGGGGGAAGCAGTGCAGGGGGGGGAGGGAGTGCAACAGGGGCAGGGGGAAGAAGCGCCCCCGGGGGAGGAGCTCAAGGACTGGCGGTCGTGGACTGCTCGGAATGCACCCAAATCTTCCGCGTGGACCTCGGCTGTAGCAATTCGGGATGTCCCGTCCAGTTGCCACCGTCATGTGAAACACCCGATGGTGGTGCCACCTGCACTTCCACTCCCGATTGCAGCTGCCCGTACGACGTCTGCTCCTCGGATGCGGACTGCGGCGGGGATGAGTTCTGCCAATTCCAGGTCGCGAGCTGTGGTGCGGTCACCGGCGTGGATGATGGCTACTGCCTTGCCCTGAACCAACTCGGAGCAGGTAGTGACTGTAGTGCACCCGAGCTTCACGACGGCCAGGTCTGTGGATGCGACGGCGTCACCTACCCAACCGAATGCGAGGCCCTGCGGGCTGGAGTGAAGGGGATCAAGTACGGGGCTCCCTGCCTCTAGCCAGAAACACGAATCGCCGCGGCGTCGCCGAGCGAGCGGTCAGCACGACGCAATGGGACTACTCGAAGAATCGCATCTCGCCTGCCGCTACTCTCGATGTGGAACTCGAGCAGGAGCATGCGGTCATCCGCGTTTTCCAGCCATGGGTCGGAGGAATTTCGTTCGGCTGGTGGCTCATCGGGCAGCGCGGCACGGAAGAGTAGTCGTCGAGCATCGCCCGGGTGCTCGTTTGGGTGCTGCGTGCCACCTCCCGAGCGACTCGCGCTGGCGAGGAAATCGTTCACTCGGCTGCGGGGCTCGGTTGCACGGAGGCCCTTGGCAGCAGACCGACGCGACCCCTCACCGACCTTGCTCGAACGCCGCCAATGACCGGAATGAAGCTCTGTCTCAAGGCAATCAAAGCCGTGCGGTGAGAATTCCGATTGTGATGACCCGTTGAGCTGCCAGAGCGGGGTGTGCCGATGAAACTGCTGCCGTCCTGCTATGCCGTATGGCGTGTGCCGTTTCTGCTTCGGGGCGCGCAGTCGCTCACCGTTTCAGCGCTCGCCAGTAGTTGTAGTCTCGGTGTGCACGACCGAGGCGCATGGCTATCTGGGGACGTGATCAGTCTGAGCCTCGGAGGACTCGGGCTGCGTTGGCCAGTTCCGCTGGCGCTTCAGCAGGGTAGCTCGAACGGTCAGGACGGCGGCCACGGACGTTGCTCGCGGGGCTTCGGCTCCGGAGGTCATCGTTGACATACAGACCACGAGCGGTGGAGCGCAGCCGCTTGCGCGCTCCACCCCGATGAACAACGCTTGCATGTGTGAGTAGCCCCCCTCCCACGCATTTCCTATTCGTCTATGGCACCATGCTTCCCGCCGAACGGGAGCACGCCCTCCTCGAGGGGGCGGAAGCCTGCGGAAGCGCGAGAACGGCGCCCTGCTACCATCTCTACGAGGTCAACACCCTGGCCGCGCTCGTCGCGGGCGGGGCCACTGCGGTCGTTGGCGAGCTCTATCGCATCAGCGCCAAGCATCGTTATCAGCTTGACGTCCACTGCGAGCATCCGCGCCTCTTCGTTCGCGAGCGCGTCGAACTCGAGGGCGGGCAAGAGGCAGAAGCGTACCTGATGCGCCCTGACCAGGTCCGGGGCTGCCGTCGCCTGCCAACAGGAGACTGGAAGCAGCGCTTCGCGCCGCGGGCAAGCGGAATCCCCAACAGCCCGTGGCGTCGCTGGGATCGGAGGCGAAGCTGAAGGCGCGGGCAGAGCCGCCCACGTCATCGCTGCTGCTAGCCTGCAACGTGCTCCCGCCCTGGGAGGCGCCGCCAACCTCGGCGCTAGCGCCCGCAACGGCGGCCTGCCCCGCTTGGTTCTGACCGCCCGCGCCCACCACGCTGCCCGCCGCACCGGCAGTGCCGACGACGACAGAAGGCTAGATCGTTACGGACCTACTCGAACGGTACTACCCACAATGCGAGCTCTGCTGGACCCGGGTACCGGTGCGGAATCGCATCGACCGAGAACGGAAGATCCATGGTGCGAGCCTGAACCAGCGGTGTGTCGAGGAGACCGTGCTCAAGAGAGAACTCCAACGCGAGCTTCAGGTACCGCCGCAGCAGGAGGATTGGCGCGAACCGATTCCGTTCTGACAGCCAGAGGAGGACATCCTTGTTGCCCTTCGAGCTGTTGCACGACTTGCAGGCCCAGACCATGTTGTCGCCATCGTGCGAGCCCCCCTTCGACCGGGGGAGCAGGTGATCGACCGAGAGGGCTGAGCGGGTGGCGCAGTAGCAGCAGCACTGTGGCAGGACGAGTTTGAGCTTCTCATCCTCGGCCAGGGCGCCGACGTCCATGGTGCCACTGCTGAGCCCTTTGTGCAGTCGCGCGCGAATCATATAGTGCACCCTGCCGTATCCCGTTGCCCCGTGGAGGATGGCTGCGTGGGCCATGGCCAGGTTCGCGTACGACCAACGCAGTGACTGTCCCAGGGTTTCGAGTGACGGGAGCGCCATTGTGGCCCAATAGCACAGCCGCAGTCGTGGTCATCGGTAGGCTGCGGGATAAGACGGAACTGGACATGTAGCGCTTCGTATCGAAAGTCTGGCCGGACAAGGGGCAGCGTCGCCGACCTCGGCTCAACGCGGCGGCGGGGAGACCTGGAGCAACGTTGAGCTTCCCTTTGGGGGGAGAAGTCGTGATGATGCAGCGTTCTGACTCGAGCTCCCAGTGGAGTGGTGCCGTCTGCCGCGCTTCAAACAGAACCAGGCTCCCCGAACCCTCGTATGAGCACTGGCAACCGTGGACCTCGCGTCCAGAAAGCCGCTTGGCCCATCGAGAACGGCGAGCATTTAGGAAGATGTGTGATGAGCAATTCGATCCGAGAACGAAGAAGTCGCGTCACTCGCGACCACGTCCTGCAAGCGATTCGCGAGCTCAGAAACGTAGGGGTACCGAAGAACCGAGAGGCTCGCGACTATATTCTCCTGCATGATGGCAGAGACTACCCGCCCAAGTACGTCCTCGAGCAGGCAATGCGGCTCGTTGGTCCAGGACGGGTCGAGCCCGAGGACCACTCCGGCGGGGCTGCTGCCAACGACGTGCTGACCAAGCTCGGGTTCACAATCGTCAGAAAGGATCACCGCGGAGACACTCGCTGTGACGCCGGTCTCGATCGCGGAGGGAACGGCTACTCTCAGAATCCATCCACGCCGCCAGCAATCGCAACGGTCGTAGTCGAGAACCCTTCAGGCACTCCTCCCAGCAGGTCGGTCCGTTTGCAGGAAACCGAGGCTCTGGCAGCCGCAATTGCCGAGAGTATCCGGGAACCAGTCGTCGTGGTCCTTCCCGGCGGTTGGCTTCGGTTCCCGTGTGCCACCGACGCGCCCATCAACGACCTGCTAGCGCCCGTGTGCGAGAGTTGTCGCGGCCGTCCGAATCTGGCACTGGTGTTAGGCGTTGACCGCAAGGACCGTGCCGGCAACTCTGCGCACCAACGGGCGGCCGCAGTGACATCGTCTGGGGTGCAGGCTCTGGCTCGGAAGATCTTTCCACATTCGGACGAAGCCGACTACTTGGAGCGTGCTCCAGCATGGGACGCGCAGGAGGAGGGGCTGGGTCGTATCTTCGAGTTCCACGGGCGCCGAGCCTTTCTGGCTGTCTGCTACGACGTCTTTGGGATCAAAAGGCTCAAGCCTGGAAATCCGCGGGTAGATGCGGTACTAAGCACTGTCCACGGATTCGTGCCCAAGGGTAACCCAGGGTCGGGTGAGTCAATGTTCGCGAGGC
Source organism: uncultured Polyangiaceae bacterium (assembly GCA_964424695.1). Lineage (GTDB taxonomy): Bacteria > Myxococcota_A > Polyangia > Polyangiales > Polyangiaceae > JAEWRL01. Next base: position 647 of record CAYRKE010000215.1, on the reverse strand, counting down.
ATGGCTTCGCAGGTGCGTCGATGGAATGGCGTGTGCCGGTATTCGCGTCTGCGGTCTTCAATGAGCGACGAGTGCCGAACAGTTGGCCCAGTGGGGTGCACTGCAAGGAGCGAGCGGTCAGCACGAAGCAATGGAGCTACTCGAAGAATCGCATCTCACCTGCCGCTACTCTCGAAATGGAACTTGAGCAGGAGCGGGCAGTTGTCCGCGTTTTCCAACCATGGGTCGGAGGTGTTTCATGAAGGCGCTCAGAATCAATCCAGCCGCGGCGCGGCGCAACGGCAGAGAGCAGGGCTGGGACTTGGACGGCCATGTTACCCGCGTCTACGATCTATTCCGATTCCGAGGGCACCGGCCACCCGTGCTCTGCACTCGTTCCGACGAGTCACGAATTGCCGTCCAGCAATCGCTGATGGATTGGAAAGCGGATCTCGGCGCACGCCACGACGGCGGCATCCTTTGGAAGGAGTTCCTCACGAAGCATCAGGAGATCCTCAAACCGCTTGCCGCGCTGCCGCGGCTCGGCAAGCTCGACGACGGTGAGATCGGGACGGTCTGCGATGTCGTGAGCAACCTCGAAGCTTTCAAACAGACCCATGGGTGTCCACTTAAGCGATTGTGGCGAGATTCTGCGGCCTCTGTCAAGC
>CAYRKE010000214.1:0-13018 GCA_964424695.1 uncultured Polyangiaceae bacterium | reverse complement strand
AAGAGCCGGGCTGCTCTGCATTTCTGGTTCGCGTTCCCGGTTTCCTGTCCCTAATCTCTAGTTATTCTCGAACGAACTGCCCCTCTCGTGCCGATCGCGCCTATCTGGAGCAGTAGTAATAGTCACCTGCACCCATGACGCAGCTGCACTTGGTGAGCAGCGGAGAGGAGTTCACAGCAGCCATCCCCCAGACGCCCCCACTCGGGCAATGCCCGAGTGGCCCCCCGCGCCGTGACGCCGCGTGTCGGGCAGAGCGCGGCCGCTCCCCTATGCAAGGCACGGCATGAACGGATCACGCTCAACCTGCGCGCGACTGGCTGCAGCCCCCCACAGAACCCCATGGGCACCGTGTCCGGCTCCATCGCGCGCTCGCCATGATCCCAGAGTCAGCCGCAGTCCAATGCCTCGACGAGCGCATCCTTCCCGTCGACACCTTGATACTCCAAGGCCCCGATGTCCACGGCGCTATCAGCCGCGTTGTCGATACCAGCAATGTCCCAGCGGCTCCTGCCATCCGTGAGAGGCACATCTTCCGCGCAATCATTTCCGGCATCGATAGCTGGCGACTCCCGTTGCAGCGTCCAATCGCCTCCCGCAGCATCGACGAAGAGCGGATTCCTCGTAATGATGTTCGTCCCCGCCGCGTGTCCACCTTGGATGATACTATACTGCACCGTCCCCAAAGGCTCACTGGTCCCGCCACCATCGTCAGCGATCTCACTGACATCCGATCCCGCGGTATCACCCCAAAGAATGCTGTTAGCTATGGTTGGCAACGTAGGTGGCCGGTCTGGCACGTCATCCTCCCGTCGATTGTATATCCCGCCACCCATAATAGACGCAGCGTTACCCGAGAACGTACAACTTTGCACCATTGGATAAGACTGCCAATTGTGCATTCCACCGCCATACTCAGCACTATTATCCGCGAACACGCAGCCCGTCACTTTCACCAACACAGAATGCTCGTTGGCCATTGCACCACCATCGTATTCGGCACTATTACCCACAAAGACACAGTCCGTTGCCGTCAACAAGGAGCCAAAATTGTAAATCGCACCGCCCGAGCCTGCACGATTGTCAACAAACATGCACCGCGTCACCGTCGGCGAGGACGCCATCTCATTGAACATCGCACCGCCCGCGAATGCACTATTACCAGTGAATGTGCAACCGGTCACAGTCGGCGAGGATCTCCAATTGTATATTGCACCACCAGACTCCTGTCCGGTATTATTCGAAAATGTACAGTCCGTCACAACCGGAGAGGCCTTCCAGTTGAACATTCCGGCGCCGTTGTTGGTGGAGCGATTATCTACGAACGCGCAGCGCGCCACCGTGGGCGAAGCTCCGACATTGATCATTCCGCCGCCGCAATCCGCAACGTCACCATCGGCATTTCCCCCGGCGATAGTGAAGCCATCCAGGGTAGCCCCGGTCGTGCCCGTAACCACGTGGTAGCAGTTATCGCTGGCGTCATCCTCGTCCCCAATGTCGCCGGAAAGAATCGTAACATTGGCAGCAATGTCACGGGAACTACCTCGAGACTCGGTCCCGCTGAATCCGCCGTACAGGGCAACGTCGGCTACCAGTCGAAACGTAGCCGATCTATCATCCGATTCGTCTGCGAGGTAGGTCGGGGTGTATGTCCCCTTGGCGACCCAGACTTCGGCAGCCGAGCAATCGGCACTGCTGATGCTCGCCTTTGCGACATCCAGAGCCGCTTGAACGGTAGCGATGGCAGAATCCCAACTGGTGCCATCGTTCGAATCACTTCCCTTGGTGGCAACACGGAAGATGCACTCATCAGGAACGTCATCCCCCACGGAATCAGCGGCCGCAGACGCACCTCCACTCACACCACCCAAGTCACGCTCGGCCCCGCAAGCCACCAATAGAAGGGTCGATCCGATAGCCACACAGGGAACTCGCACTCTCATTGGAACACTCCTTTTCTCGGGAAAGCCAACAACCCTTTATGGGCATGTCTCCCTCTGCCGGATCTATGTAGAGAGAGCGTTCGATTCTTCACTGATTCTCAATCGTGGCGTAGTGCAGCAATTGGCCCCTGTGAGCCTCGGCTACGCCCGACGCCAGGATCTTCCGCGCCAAGGTCGCCGCGGCGCTGCGCTGACCGGACTGGGCAAGAGCCTCGACTCGAAGCAGGGCAGCCTCCTGCCCGAGCGCACGATATCCGCCTTCCCTGTCGAGAGCGGAGAGTTCTCTCAATGCGGCAGCCCCGTCGTGTCGCATCAGGGCGTGCCTCGCCCGGGCGATGGCTGCCACCTCGCGAGCAAGCATCCGTTGTTCAGATGACTCGCCGCCTGGAGGCACGCCTACGGTGGGCACGCTATCGGCTTGCGCCTTCGATGTAGCCTCAGTCGGCTGCGGGACGCTCACGTCAGGAGCCGATGGCGTCTGCTGGGCCGCGGAGTGAGCTCGAACCGGAGCGTCCTTCACTGGGCTTCGCGGGGCTCGGCGGGCGCTCGAAACCGAGAGCCCACGCTGAGAAGAGCCGGAGCCGATGGCTTCCGGCAGTTGGTAGCTCCGAGGGCTCACAACGGCGACTGTCGGCTGAAGTTCCGGTGGGACGCGCTGTGGCAAACTCGATGCCCGGGTGATCGATGCAGACTCGGAAACGGGAGCCTGAGACACAGAGGCATAGTGACCCCCGAACAAGAGGGTAGATCCGACGGCAAAGCCAACGGCCGCAGACTTGAGGATCATGGCGGTCGTGACCACGGACACTGCGGCAGGAGTCGTCGCCGCGACGGATCCCATCAGACTGCTCTTCGCGAGCGCCCCCTTGGCCGCGACGCTCGCGTGGCTCAAGTGGCTCGCATGAATCATCGTCAGTCCGGCCGTTCCCACCGCCACGCCAATTCCAGAAAGGCGCGAAACCGTGCGCTCCAGCGCGGCATCTGGCGGCAGCTCGGCGAGAGCGGCTTCAATCAGCCTTCCCTCGTCTCGAGCGCGGGACGAAATCCACCTTTCGGGGTCAGTCATCGCAGCCTCCCGGTCGCCTCGAACGCCCCAGTACTGGACCTTTGACCCGATCGAACTCCTCCCGCGCGCGGTGCAGGCGGGAGCTGACGGTTCCGAGCTTGATGCCGAGCGTTTCGGCGATCTCGACCATGGTCAGTTGCTCGATCTCGTACAGCACAAATGCCTCGCGCAGCTCGGTGGACAGTCTGGACAGACAGCAGTCCAGCAGATCGCGCGCACGCTTCTGCTCGAGCTTGTCTCCTTGCGACGGGGCCACGCTCTGCATCTCGAGCTGACCGGGCTCGAAGAGCACCTCATGACGCGCGCAAGCGGAGCGCCTCATGTTGGCGGTGATGCGAGCGACGGTTCCCAAGAGAAACGCTCTTTCTCGTCCGAGTTCGACGCGCTCGATACGCTGGGCCAAGACAATGAAGGCTTCCTGAACCGCCTCTTCGGCAATCGCACCGGGCAAGCCAAGACGCCGCGCCACGCGAAAGAGGGTGGTGAAGTGGGCAGCAAGGGAGTCCGCGATTCGACGCGACTGCTCGCGGGAGAGAGTCAATCGGTCGACCCTGACGGGTGTGACCGCTGGCTCCAGCTCTCCCCGATGGGTCGCGATGGCGCTGGCATTCATTCCCACGACTGGCCCATGTGCGTGGGCGCCCTCTCTGTTCACCAAATGACCCAACCCAGTCGAACTTCGGCCAGATAACCGAGCCACTTGGCCCGAAACACCGTCTCATCGGGGGTGAAGAAGTAGCGGTCCCTGACGAGCGGAGCCACCAGACCAGCATCCCAACCCAGCTCGATGGGACCAAGAAGGAGGTTGGCGGTGAGACCCAGCCCAGGGGCCAACCAGGGACCTCCGTCTGAGCGCCCACCACGCGCAGACGTCCCTCGCCCATGCAACCACCCGAGTTGGGCTACCGCACAGGCGCCGTAGGAGAATACCTCCGACGCGTCTCCGAGCGGGCATGCCGACAAACGCCCGCCATACCAACGGAACCTCGCCTTGCCCGAATCATACGGCAACCATTTGGTCTGCGCATAGTTCAGGGTCGCAGCATAGTGTCCCCAGAGCCCCCAATGGTATTGGCGACGACTCCCGTAAACGCCGAGGGTGATCAGGGCAGCGGGCGACAAATCGCTGCTCACTCCACCGACCGCACCCAAGGCCCAACTCGAACGCGGCCCACGTGCTACTTCGAGGTCCTTCAGGTCCGGAGATCCGCGCTTCTCCGCATAAGGCACGCTGACTTGGTGCCGTGACCGGTCCGTCGCTTCGGGAGATCGCAGCCCGACCCGGTGCGGCTGCCCGACCTCATGCTGCAACCGGTCCGTCGCAATGGCACTGACCAACGCGAGAGCTTCGACCAAGGCGTCGCAATGCTCGTCGGTAAGCTGCCGAGACACCGTACGCTCAGGAGTCACGACCTCGAGTCGCCCAGAGAACCCCTCGCCACCTGGGGCAATCTCCACGGCGATCGACGTCCTTGCCACAGAACCGCGTGCGCTTGCCTTCACTGACGCGTAGCGGAAGAGCCGACTCTGGAAGGAGTCCTCACCGGGGCACTCTGCGGGAGCGACGTAGCGCACCGTGACGATCTGAGTGCCACCTGCAGCCCAGCATGGGGCCGGCAATCCGGCGCAGACGACGAAGACCGTGGCCAGTTGTCGTGCAAGCATTCCAATTCCATCCCCCATATCATGGCGCGCAGCCAAGACCAATCCTCGCTCAAGCCCGCTCAGGAAGCCACAACCTTGCCAGTTCCGGAGCCGCAGCTCGTGTGGGACCTTGCCGCTGCACCAACTCGCTCGCCTACTGGACGAGGACCGCTACTGTGCGCGCTCCTCGAGCCTGCCGACAGCAACGAGGATTCCAAACACGATGGCTTCGGGCCGTGGTGGGCACCCCGGAACGTAGACGTCTACCGGCAGGATCTCAGCGACGCCCCCCGCACTCGCGTAGCCAGTCCCCACGATTCCACCTGAGGCCGCGCAGGCCCCCACCGCGATGACGATTCTGGGCTCAGGCACTGCCTCGTAGGTGCGCCGCACGGCGGTCTCGAGATTACGCGTCACCGGGCCAGTCACGATGACGCCGTCGGCGTGGCGCGGCGACGCGACGAAGTCGATACCAAGACGCCGCACGTCGTAGACGGGATTGAGGAGCGCGGTGAGCTCCCAGTCGCACGCATTGCACGATCCGGAATCGAGGTGCCTGAGGTGCAGCGACCGCCCCAGAGTGCGCGTGATTTGCGCGGCAACCGGAGCGGCCGCTTCGCGCGGGATAGGACTCCTGGCGACATGCCCTTCCGTGGTGGGCTCGTAGCGCAAGACGAGGCTCTCGCGTCTGCGCGCCGAGAGCTCGATGCGTCGTCCCAGCTCGATGGCCCCCTCAGCAGCGGACACGTCGGCGCAACGACCGCAGAAGACGCACCGCGCGAGGTCAATGGAGAAGGAGCCCTCACTCTCGCCGCCAGCGATCGCTCCCGATGGACACACCGACGCCGGAGGAAGGGAGCCGAACGTCGCGCCCTCGCGCACCTGGGGGGCTCCTCGAAAACGTTCCGGAGGCTGGGCTGGCGTTGCGGGGTAGTCGACCGTTACCACTCCGGTACGCAGGCTTCTCAGGATGGCCGTCAGCATGGAAGTAGGTTCCTCGACTGCATCAGTCTCGTCATCGCCTCGTCATCGATCCGTGCATGAATAGCAGAGCTCGAAGCTCTTGTTGACGATGGGAAAGTCGGGGATGATGGCGGTCTCGGCCGCTATCGCCACAGCGGGCCAGTTTGCGTAGCTTGCCGAGCGCAGGTGGTACCGACCGATCCTGCCAGCGCCATCCGTGCAGACCCAATGGATGGCGGCTCCACGCGGAGATTCGATCGCGCTGACGCCGATTCTCCAAGGAGGAAGGACGTCGGGGATCTCCGTCGCATGGGACCCCGGTGGGATGCTCCCGAGCAGAACCGTGAGCAGGCGCATGGATTCACGGACCTCCGCCGCACGCACATTGAGCCGAGCCTCGACGTCTCCCTCGACTCTGGTCACAACGTCTGCCGCGATGGCACTGTCGCGCGCAAACGCTGCATGGGGATGGTCGCGCCGCGCATCGCGGTTCACGCCGCTGGCACGCGCCCCAACCCCCGTCACTCCGAGCTGAACCGCATCTGCGCACTCGAGCAGCCCGGTTCCTGTGCAACGATCGAGGAACGAAGGGTTGTTCTCGATCCGGTCCATGAGGCTCTCCAGCGCCTCGCTCGTGGCATCAATCGCGACGCGCAGTGACTGCTCGTTGGCGGAGGTGAGCTCGAACCGTACTCCTCCGGGTACGAGCAGCCCGCGCAAGAAGCGGCTTCCCGACAGCTGCTCACAGCACTGTTGCAGGGTCTCCTTCATGCGTAGCCCTGCGGACGTACCGTAGTGGTAACTGGCTCCAGCACAGATGTTGCCGATGTCGCCAACGTGATTGTAGAGCCGTTCGAGCTCCAGCGCGACGGTGCGAAGCCAAGCCGCCTTATCGGGCACTCGAGCGTCGGCGATCCGTTCGACGGCTTCGGAGAACCCAAGCCCATGCGCCACAGAGCACACGCCACAGATGCGCTCGACGACGTAGAAGGCGTCATCTGCCGTGAGTCCCTCGATTCTCTTCTCCAGGCCGCGATGCGTGTAGAAGAGGCGTGGCTCGAGGTGTAGAACCGTCTCGCCCACGGTGCTGAAGCGAAAGTGTCCTGGCTCGATGATTCCGGCGTGAATCGGGCCGACGGGGACCTCGAGGACGCCTTCGCCCTCCACGACGAGGTGCGGGAACTCCTCAGCAGGTTGTATCGGCAGACGCCGCGTTCCGTCGAAATCCTTGCGCAGAGGATAGTGCCCGTCGGGCCAGCCGTCGTGAACGATGAGGGGGCTCGGCTCTGGATGGTCCCGAAAGACGATGCCGAACATGTCTTGGACTTCGCGCTCGTGCCAGTTGGCGGCAGGGATCCGTGCCGCAACGGATGGGAGCTCGGGCTCATCCGGAGAAACGGAGATGAGGAGCGTCACGAACAGGTCAGGCAGCGTGCCGATATCCGCGCCGCCCCGGGGTTCAAAAACGTACCGCACCTTGAAATCCCCATCGGGGGCTGACCGCTCGTCGGTCGCCGCCACCGTCCCGAGAGAGAGCCCGAGCGCCGCGAGTTCAGCGGCTGCGTCCGCCGCACCCATGGGGCGATGGAGCCGCGCGGTGAGATCGCCTGGGCGCGGACCGCGCTCGATGTCGGCGCGGCTACCGAGCGCCTCCTTCACCCGTCCTTCGACCGTGGTCTCAACCTTGTCCAAGGATGATCTCCGTTGCGTGCGAGAGCACGCGCTCTAGATAGCCTGGCATGCTCACGCCGAGCAGCACCATGATGCCTGCGAGCAGCAGCATGGCACATACGGGCACCACTGACTCCCGGCTGCCATCTGCGGTCGAAGTCTCCGTCCCGAAGACCATCTGGCCCACGTGGTGGATGAGCCCAGCGAAGATGATCACGAACATCACAAGCGTGATCGCGACGAGTACGTACCGACCGCCGCCCAGCCCAGCCCGAATCACGCACAGTTCGCTGATGAAGATGGAGAAGGGAGGCGTTCCCGCAAGAGAAAACGCCGCCATGAGCAGAAGCGTTCCTGCCCAGGGCGCGATGGCCAAGTAGCCCTTCATCATGCGCATATCCCGGCTTCTGTAGCGAGCGATAGCGTCCCCAGCGACAAGAAAGGCTAGGGCCTTGGTCACGCCGTGATTGATGACGTGAAGGAGAGCGCCGTAGGTGCCGATGCGTCCACCGAACCCGAGCCCCAGCGTGATGATGCCCACGTGCTCGACGCTGTGGTAGCCGAGTAGCCGCTTGAGATCGTGCTGGGCCAGAATGAAGGGGGTGGCAACGACGACCGAGATGAGTCCAAACGTTAGCAGGACACCCTCGCACCACTCGGCACCGCATGCGGCACGGGCAATCGTGTAGAAGCGGATGATGCCAAGGAGCGCGCACTTGATCAGCGCTCCCGAGAGGAGCGCCGACACGGGCGTCGGCGCCTGACTGTGGGCATCGGGAAGCCACATGTGAACCGGAGCGAGGCCTGCCTTGGTTCCGTAGCCCACCACGACGAAAACGAAGCCGATGCGAACGATCCCGGGGTCGAGGCGGTGAGCGATGGCTGCAATGCTGGACCAGTTCATGGCTCCAGCGAACACCCCGCCTTGCGCGTGGGCCGCGGCCCCATACACCAGCACCGTTCCGAAAAGCCCGAACGAGATACCGATCGTGGTTACGATGATGTATTTCCAGGCGGCCTCGAGACTCTGCCGCTGCCCGTGGAAGCCAACCAGGACCGCCGAAGTGATGGTCGTGCCCTCCATGGCTATCCAGAGGATTCCCAGGTTGTCGGACAGCACCGTGACCAACATCGTGCCGAGAAATGCGTGAACCAGCGAGTGGTAGTACCGAAGCAGTTCCTCACGAATTTCCCCGCGTTCCACCTCGCGCCGCATCCAGGCTGCGCTCACGATGGACGTCGGCACCGCTAGGACTCCGATCAGAAGCAAGAAGACGACCGAGACGTCGTCCGCGCGGAGCAGCCCGAGCGCACTCACGGCCCCAACCGCGGATACTCGGTGGGCGATGGCACCCGAGAGCCCAAGAATCGCAAGTGAGCCGCCCACGTCGAGAACAGCGAGAAGCCTACGGTTCCGAAATGGCAGCATGCAGAGAGCCACTGCAAAGGAAACCAGCGGCGTTATCCACACGAGGCTGGAGGTCATCGCCAGTATCCGTCTACGTCTTTCGGGTGAAGCAGCCAGCCAAACGGGTTATCTGGTATTGTGAGCGCATACCGTCGTTATCCCTTCAGACTCTCGAGGTCGGCGATGTCCGCGTCCACGCTCGAGCGAACCCTGAGAACGAAAATGCCCATCACGAGGGCGCCGAGGACCACGTCGAGAATGACTCCAATCTCGATAATCAGGGGCATTCCTTGGCTAATCGCGATGGCGGTGAAGAAGATGCCGTTCTCCGAAGCAAATAGGCCCACCATCTGGGTGAGGGCCTTCTTGCGCGACGCCATCACCAGCACGCCGAGAAGCGTCAAAGCGATCCCAACGGGTAGCGCATTGCCGGTGATGGACTGCCGCACTGGCCCGAGTGATGCACTGAGGTGAAAAGACAGCACCACAATGGTGGCAGCGAGAACGAGCGTCACTGTCGTGGGGATGACCGGCTCGATATCGCGACGTATCCGCACCTTCTTGACCACGTGCACCAGCAACCACGGAAGCCCGATCGCCTTGATAAGGATGGTGATGCCAGCAATGACCCACAAATCTACGTTACCAGTCGCTGCAGCGAGCACACCACCGGCGACACCGAGGAAGAACGACTGTGCCGCCACGGCATAGACAGCGCGAAAGAGACGAGCCGCTGCGAGGATGAGCAACATCGTGAACAGAAGCAGCGCCCCAAGATCATCAATGATGCGAGTTGCCTGGTCGACGCTCATAGTATCCTCAAGGCTACGGCGAGAAAGGCGGACAGGAGCCCGAGCCCGAGGAACTGGGGCACGCGGAAGAGTCGGAGCTTGGCATAGGACGACTCCACCACGGCCAACAGCGTCCCAAGAGCAAGAACCTTGGCCGTGAACAGAAGCAACGCCAGCGCGAAGTCGAAAGCGGCTACCCCTCGAAACGCGGTGGGGGGAAAGAAGAGCGAAATGACCAGGGTGATCACGACGATTTGCTTCGTGTGCGCGGCGAGCGCCAGGCAACCAAGACCCGGGCCTGAGTGTTCGAGGAGCATGCCCTCGTGAAGCATCGTGAGTTCCAGGTGCGTGTCCGGGTTGTCGACAGGGATGCGGCCGGTCTCAGCCAGCAGGAGAACGAGGATGGCGAAGAGGGCGAGAAGATCTGGAGCTTGCCACGATAGCGCTGGTAGCGAGTGGCGTCGTTCAGCGAGCTCTCCAAGATCCGTGGTCCCGCCGGCGATGGCGATGGAAAACACCACCATCATCAGGGCGGGTTCAACCAAGAGACCTATGGTCATCTCTCGTGACGCTCCCATTCCACCGAACGCGCCTCCCGCGTCGAGCGCGCCTATTGCAGAGAGGAATCGGGCCAGGGACAGGAGTGCGACGAGAAGAATTGCGTCACCGAGCGGGAGAGGAGCAGGGCCGAGGGGAGCCCACAGTACTGGCAGTAGCGCGGCGCCGGTGACGGTTGCTGCCAGAACGAGGACCGGAACGAAGCGAAAGAACGGGCTAGCGGTGTCGCTCTGGACGGTCCCCTTACGGAAGAGCTTGAGGAGATCTCGGTACGGTTGCACCAAGTCCGCGCCTTGGCGGCATTGGAGGCGTGCCTTGAGTTTCTGCACGAAGCCCGTCACGAGCGGACCCAAAAGCACCAGCACTGCTGCTTGCGCAAGCGCGAGGCCGAAGTGTTTGCCGTCTCCAACGAGCCCGGTGGCCCCGGCAAACCCGACCCCTCCGAGAACTAGCCCAGAGCTCATCCTCCCCTCCTCCCGAAGATCAGTAGGGCGACGACGAGCGTGGCAAGCACGTAGCCCACGTAACCATGGATGCGTCCGGTGCTGTAAGTGCGAATTGCCCGAGCGCCGTCCGTCAGCCAGCGCTTGAGTCGTGCGTAGATCAGCGTCTCGGCCAAGTCGACTACCTCGCCCACGTAGCTGATGCGACGGACTACGTAGGGCGAGCCCCCCGTCTCTCGAACGACGGACCGCCGCGGTTGGTACACTGCGGAGAATATGCGCCGGAGGGGCTTGGCGAACGCGGTTGCCGTGTAGTCGAAGCGGCTGGTCGGGGTCATGCCGCAGGTCCACGTAGGCTCGAGACGGCGAGGTGACTGGCGCGGCCATGCGACCAGCACGAGCACCGAGAGACCGAACACGGCAAGCAGTGCCGCCGCTGCCCCCATCGACAGGGAAGTCCCTTCGCGCCCCACCGAGAGCACCCACGTCCCCTTTGCCGTGACCAGAGCGCTCGCCCCTGCCCCGCCGAGCAGTTCGGTGGTGGGACGGTCGAGCAGCCGCACCGCGTATCCAGGCATCACCCCAAGAACGACGCAAGCGGTCGCCAGCACCAGCATGCCCAGAATCATCGGGAAGGGGGCTTCGGTGGCGGTCTCGGCGTGCCGTGACCGTGGCCGTCCCAAGAACGTCACGCCGAAGGCCTTGGCGAAGCAAGCCGCCGCGAGCCCTCCGGTGAGCGCCAGTGCAGAGGCAGCGACGCCTGCAAGCAGCCCCGAAGAACCTCGGAGCTGCGCGCCCCCGAAGATCAAGGCCTGAAACGTCAACCACTCGCTGACGAAGCCATTAAGGGGAGGCAAAGCCGAAATCGCCACGGCGCCGAGCAGGAATAGCCACGCCGTCCACGGCATGCGTCGCGCAAGCCCTCCCAGCTCCTCCATGTTGCGAACGTGGGTGCGGCTCAGCACACTCCCGGCTCCCAGGAAGAGCAGCCCCTTGAAGGCTGCGTGGTTCATGGTGTGTAGCAGCGCTGCGCAGAGTGCCACCGTGGCAAGAGGCCCACTTTCGCGCCCGCCCATCAAGAGCATCGCAAGCCCCGTTCCCATGAGAATGATGCCGACGTTCTCGACGCTGTGAAACGCAAGCAGCCGCTTGAGGTCGTGCTGCTGCAGAGCAAGGAGGACGCCACCGAGGGCGGACACGGTTCCAAGCGTCAGAACGGTCCATCCGCAGCAGGTTGGGAGCGGGCTGGAAGCTGGTGCCAGCAGATCGAACCCGAAACGGAAAACGCCATAGAGTGCCACCTTGAGCATCACTCCGGACATCAGCGCCGAGACGTGGCTCGGCGCCGCCGGGTGTGCCTGCGGAAGCCAAACGTGAAGCGGAACCACGCCAGCCTTGGTGCCAAATCCAAGGAGCGCCAGCATGAACAGGGCGATTCGCGGTCCGGTTCCGAGGCTTGCAGCGGCGGTTCGAATCGATGGAAAATCGAAGGACCCCGCACGGTTGACCAGCACCAAAAAAGTGACGAGGAGCGCAACCGTGCCCGCGTGAGCCATCACCATGTAGAGAAGCCCAGCGCGTGCATTCTCCTCGCTCTTCGTGTCGCTGACGACCAGGATGTAACTCGCGAGCGTCATCCCTTCCCAAGCGAAGAGAAACGTGAGCCCGTCTCCCGCGCAACAGACACCCACCATGCACACCACGAAGACGGCCAGCACTAGGGTCTGCACCACTAGGCTGCGGCCATGAGCTCCGCCCTCGTGAGCGCAGAGATAGGGGGGCGCATAGACTGCTGCGGCGGCAGTCACTAGGGAGATGATGAGAACGAAGTAGGCGGAGAGACCGTCGACGTGCAGGGACATCTCCGCGAATGGGAATAGCCGCGGCAATGCGACGTAAACCGAGAGCGCTGGGCTCAGAAGCACGTTCAGGGCAAACACTGCTCCGGCAAGCGCTCCTACCAGCACAAGCAGATGGCCAAGCCAAATCGCCACACGGACCGAAGTCTTCGGACCCTCCATGACGGGCGCCACGGTAACCCCTGTGCACCACCGTCGTCTAGAGGTTCTCGCTCCCGGTCCCGTGGGTCATTGCAGAACCCGATGATTGCGCGCTATGGTTCCGGCGTTCGCGCACTGTTTCGGTGATGCCGAGGACTTCACCCGCCCTCGGCTTGAGGCTTTCGCGGCTTCGGGTGTAGGATACTACGCGCGCGGTGGGTGCTCCACCGTCGCGCCGACGTCACGCGAGGCGAAGGACTGCGGTCGTAGCGATCCACTCGGGGCCACTTGCACACGCATCCTGCAGTCGATACCCGCCGCAGTCGCCAAAGGGTACTCCCGACCCCAAATGGATTGCTGCGCAATCCCCGCGCGACTGCTCTGTCGCAGGTTCGATTGCTATCTTCATTCGAGCCGGCAGTTCACTCTTCCTTGGCCCCCCCACCCAAGCACATCCGTGCCGCGGACTCATCCATGGCGACTCTAAATCAGCGAGCGCGATTCTCGAACGGTTTGGGCTGCCCCCATCGAGGT
>CAYRKE010000213.1:0-13023 GCA_964424695.1 uncultured Polyangiaceae bacterium | reverse complement strand
GACCCAGTGCTGGCGCGATGCAAGCGCCGGCATGAGTGCACTGGACGGACAGGAACGGCGGATCGAGGGCGCTCGCGAATGGGCGTCTGATCCGTCGTTCGTCTATTGGCTTCCTAGTGGTTTCAGCGTTCGTCCAGTCGAGGCGATCTGTTGCGCTGCGAGTTCCGGGCGGCGCTGCTGGGTGGAGTAGGTCGGGACCTCCGAGAGCGGCCCCTTGGAACCGATTCGGGGAGTCGGGGGTGACTGTCCAAGCGGGGAGACGCCAGCGGTCCGTCGACGCTGGTTCTTGCCCCCCGATCCTCCCTTCGAGAGAGGACCTGGTGAGGTACCCCGTGCAGTGCGACGGGCATCTTCCACGCCGTTGTTGGTTCTCGATTGTGCTGCGGGTCGGTGCCGCGTCGATCACCGGTCGCCTGAGAGTCCTCGTGGAGAGCGGAGCCCCCCAAGCGAAGGCGACTGGTCCAAGTCCTCTTCGCAGCGGGTAGCCCACATCGCACGTGAAGTGCTGGGGCGGGTCGCACACCGTTGGGGGCTCCTGTACTCAATCGGCGTCTGTTCCGCGGATCCCCTAGCGGAATTCCGAAAAACGTGGTTGACGTAGGAGCTGCCGCAGCAGCATGTAGCGTACATTCATCAGGCGCCGTGGGCGTGTTCGAGGTAGGCCTTGGAGACCAAAGACTTTCGCGTCAACACACTCAAGCTACTGGAGGCGGAGAGCATCCACATCATCCGTGAAGTGGTTGCCGAGTTTCGCAACCCAGTGATGCTCTACTCGGTGGGCAAGGACTCCTCCGTCATGGTCCACTTGGCCCGCAAAGCCTTCCATCCGGCAAGGCTGCCGTTCCCGCTGCTTCACGTCGATACGACGATGAAGTTCCCGGAGATGATCGAGTACCGCGACCGGTTCTGCAAGGAGATCGGGGCCGACCTGCGGGTGCACATCAATCAGGAGGCGATCGACGCTGGCGCCAATCCTTGGGGCTGGGGCACTGTCAAGTGCTGTGGTGCTCTGAAGACCAAGTCCCTGCTCGACGCGATCCGGAAGGGGGACTACGACGCGGCCTTCGGTGGGGCACGGAGAGATGAGGAGAAGAGCCGCGCCAAGGAGCGCGTGTACAGCTTTCGCGACAAGCATGGGCAATGGGAGCCCCGCTCCCAGCGACCAGAGCTGTGGAACCTCTACAATGCGAAGGTTGACGAGGGAGAGTCGATTCGCGTGTTCCCCCTGTCGAACTGGACGGAGCTCGACGTCTGGGCGTACATCAAGTCCGAGAGCATTCCGGTCAACCCGCTGTACTTTGCCCATGAGCGTCGCGTGGTGGTGCGCAAGCAGCTGTTGATCCCCTATGTGGAAGGTAAGACTCCACTGCTTTCGGGGGAGAAGCCTGAGAGCGTGATTTGTCGCTTCCGCACCCTGGGCTGTTGGCCCTGCACGGGCGCTGTACGTTCCACGGCAAGGACCCTCGACGAAGTCATCGCGGAAACGATGAACGTGCGACACAGCGAACGAATCACGCGAGTCATCGATCACGATCAAGAGGGCTCGATGGAACAGAAGAAGCGTGAAGGATACTTCTGAGACGGAGATGACGATGACTGCGGACCTGCAAGAGCTTCTCCAACGTTCCACGAACTCCGAGCTGCTGCGGATCGCCACTGCGGGCAGTGTCGACGATGGCAAATCGACGCTCATCGGTCGGCTGCTCCACGACAGCAAGAGCATCTACGATGACCACTTGGAGGCGGTCGGCCGAGACTCCAAACGTCTCGGGCGCGAAGGCCCGGACCTCGCCCTCCTGACCGACGGACTTCGTGCCGAGCGCGAACAAGGGATCACCATCGACGTCGCGTATCGTTACTTCTCGACGCCGAACCGCAGATTCATTCTCGCCGACACTCCTGGCCATGAGCAGTACACGCGAAATATGGCTACGGGGGCGTCGACGGCGGACCTGACGATCGTGCTCATTGACGCACGCAATGGCGTCACGGTGCAGACACGGCGTCACGGGTTCATTGCGGCGCTTCTCGAGATCCCCCACGTCGTGGTGGCCATCAACAAGATGGATGCCGTGGGTTGGTCCAAGGAACGGTATGATGAGATCCGGAGCGAGTACGAGGCGTTTGCCATGCGTCAGGGCCTCCGGAATGTCGTTTTCATTCCGATGAGCGCTCTGGAAGGTGACAACGTCGTTAAGCCGTCCAAGAACATGCCCTGGTACAAAGGGGCCGCGCTGCTTACGTACCTGGAAGAAGTCTACGTTGCCAACAGCCGTAACCTCGTGGATTTCCGGTTCCCAGTTCAGTATGTGAACCGTCCCCATCAGGACTTCCGGGGCTTCTGCGGGACGATCGCATCGGGCGTCGTACGGAAGGGCGATGAAGTGGTGGCTCTTCCGTCCCGGAAGCGCACCCGAGTCGCTTCGATTGTCACCATGGATGGCGAGCTCGAGAGCGCCCACGCACCGATGTCTGTAACGCTCACCTTGGAAGATGAGCTCGATATCAGTCGTGGCGCCATGATCTGCCATCCGGGGAACCTCGCCCAGCTCTCGGAGGAGATCGACGCGATGGTCGTGTGGATGAGCGAGACGCCGATGAAGTCCGGCTCGACCTACCTCGTCAAGCACACGACGAGGCTCGTTCGCGGCACGGTCGAGCGGATCTCCTACGCCATCAACCCGAAGGATATGGAGCGCACTGAGCAGCCTCAGCTCGAGCTCAATAGCATCGCTCGGGTGGAGATGAAGCTTCTTCTCCCGCTCGCGTTCGACGAATACAAGAAGAACCGAGCAACCGGCGCCTTCATCCTGATTGATCCGATCACGAACGGCACGGTCGCAGCTGGGATGATTCTGCGTGCCGCTCACCACCGCAGCGCACTTCGCAGTGTGCCGGCGCCCAAGGACGCCGCGCGGTCCACGAACGTCGTGAGGCATCACGGTCTTGTGACCGAAGCGGAGCGGCTCAAGGTCGTGGGTCAGTTCCCTCGAACCTTGTGGATGACTGGGCTCAGCGGCTCCGGCAAGAGTACGATCGGGTTCGCACTTGAGAAGCGACTCATGGACATGGGGCGACTCTGTTTCGTCCTTGACGGGGACAACGTTCGACACGGGCTCTGCAAGGATCTCGGGTTCGGGCCTGATGATCGCAAGGAGAACATTCGTAGAGTCGCGGAGGTAGCGCGCCTGATGAACGAGGCTGGCCTCACCGTGATCGCGGCGTTCATTTCGCCGTTTCGGGCTGACCGCGCCGCCGCCCGCGAGATCATCGGTGCAGCATGTTTCAGGGAGGTCTTCGTCGACACGCCAATCGATATCTGCGAGCAACGAGACCCGAAGGGGCTCTATAAGCGGGCGCGCGCAGGCGAGATACCGCAGTTTACCGGGGTGGATTCCCCATTCGAGGTTCCCGAGAACCCGGAGATCCACATTTATACCCACGACAAGAGCGTGTCTGAGATTGTCGACCGTCTGGTGGGGGAGCTGCGCAGCTATTAAGCGACAGGTCTATCGCACAGCAGGGCGACCCCGGCGGTGTGCAAGCGCGCCGCCGGGATACAAGGCTCGGGCGGGAGCGCGGCGCCGCTCTCTCCCGCCCGGGGCCATGCGATATCGGACTCAGTGGTGCCCTACAATCTTCTACTCGAGCGGAGGAAGGCCCAGTCTCAGTACCTCCTGGAGGAGCGCCGCCTCCGCGCAGAGGAATTGCGGATTCAGGAGGTTGGGCTTGTTGTAAGCAAGGTTCGCACCGACCTCTCCTTCCGCTCTGACGACGACGCCGCCCGCTTCTGACACGATTGCGTGCGCAGCGCCCGTGTCCCACTCCATCGTTGGCCCAAACCGGGGATACAGGTCAGCGCTCCCGTCCGCGACGAGGCACAGCTTCAGGGCACTGCCCATGGGCACCATTTCGTGGCGTCCGAGCTTGGTGAGGAGCCCGCCAAGTCGCGGGCTCGGGTGCGACCGGCTACCAACGACGCGCCAGGTGGCACCCGGTTCGAAGCTGCTGCAGCGGATCGGGACGGGCGCTTCTGTCCCACGGTGTTTCGAGGCCCCTCCTCCCTTTTCCGCCGCGTACCAGAGGTCGAGCTCAGGTGCGCCGACCACACCGAGAACCGGGATCCCATTCTCGATGAGGGCGATGTTCACGGTGAACTCGCCGTTTCTCTTCACGAACTCCTTCGTCCCGTCCAGGGGATCGACAAGCCAGAAGCGTGTCCAATTGACACGCTCTTCGTAGCGACTGTGTTCGGATTCTTCCGAGAGAAGGGGAATGTCGGGGGTGAGTGCTGCCAGGGCAGCGGCAATCGTGCGATGCGAGCGCAGATCGGCCTCGGTCAGTGGACTCTTGTCTTCTTTGGCCTGGACAGCGAACGGGTTCCTGTAGACGTCAAGGATTTGGGTTCCGGCGGATTTCGCCAGTGCAATGATCGAGTTCAGCATTTCGAGATCCTCGATATGAGATTCGGAATTGCGTGCAGTTTCGCACACTCCGTGCGCAAGCGCATCGCAATATCGGTGGGCAGACGCGGGGAAGACTGGGTGGCGCGCTAGGCCTTGCCCGGCGTTGGCCTGCTTTGCTTGGATTCGGGCCGAGCTGTTCATACAGTTCGACCCTGCAGTACACCGCCCGACTCGTCTCGCGCCACGGGCGGATCCAGCTCGGGGCATCTCTCGGGCAGATGATCGCGATGTGGGAGCCCGGGAGGGAGAGCTCGCGGGCTGGTGTCAAGGCATCAACTTGCGGTGCAGTCCGCGAGAGGCTCCTCGGGCGCGAGTCGGCACGGGTGGCGGGAATCCTGAGGGGGAGAACTCATACTCCCCTTGCCGCTATGTCGGGCTCTTCGCAGAGACCACGAACGACAAAGCCCAATCCGATTCGAGGGCTGTGGAGAGCGACTGAAAATCCCGTACGTCGTCTCAGAAGACCTCGATAGGATAGGCGAGCGTCCATGGCCCGCCGTCGAAAGGAGGGACCGTGATCTTGCGCATCCTTCCTTCAACGCACTCAGCAGTATGGGTGTCCTTGAAGGGCTCTTTGAGGATCTTGGCGAAGGAGACCTGTCCTGAGGATTCGAACGTGATGGTGATTCGGGTCCAGCCGCTCGGGTCACCCTGGATTCGGCAACGCCCAGCGCTCAGGGCGGCCTCACGCAGCGCAGCACGGGCGACTTCCTTGTCGGTCTCACTCGGGGTGCCGGCTGCCTCGTCTCCTGTGCCCGGGGCGGGCGCACTCGATATCGGGGCTGGCTCCGGGGCTACGGCGCTGGGAGCGGCGCGCAACCACGGGGTGCCAGCGTCGGGCAGTCCTGCGTCGTTTGCGTCTGCCTCGACGCCAGGGGGCGTCGAGGGGGTCGGGACGTCAGGGGCGGCGCGCTGGGTCTCGACGCTGGCTCGAGCAGGCTCTTGCCGCTCCGGCTCAGGGGGGCGTGGCAAGTCGAGATGACTAGCGCCGGTTGGGGGTTCGGTGCCTGAACCCGCCGGGGGGGCATGCAGCGGGCTGATGAACCACCACGCGGTGAGAAGCGTCGCCGCCGCCGCCACGCCGACCCATGTGAACGAGCGGGTCTTGTCAGGGACGGGCGACGCTGCCTCAATCGGGGGTAGTGTGGCTTTGGAGGCGCCGCTGGGACGTGGGACGGCTGAGTCACGTCGCGACGAACCCGCTTCGCGTTTCGTAACATCGCTCTGCGTGGAGCATTGCGGAGCGCCACTCCCTGCGACGGCGGGCTCTGATTGGACTGATTCGTCGGCACTTGCCGTTGCCGCAGTACGAGCGTTGAGTGTCTCGTCTACGTCCGGAAGGGTTTCGGCCCTGGCTTCTGGCAACGGCTCCCGCGGTGTGGCGTCACTCCCAGCTGCAGTGTCGGCGTCCAGGGAATGCGAGTGCAGGAGCCTCAATGCTGTAGCGGTATCGTCTGCAGTGAGCAACCGCACTCGGTCGTTCGGTACCGAGCCGTCTGCCAGTGGAGAACGAGCTTCGCCTTCGTCGTCGAGGGGAGGCTCGTCCATGAGCGAGCTCGCGTCGACGGAGTCGCTGTCCACCGTGCTGGACAGGGGGGCTTCCTCCGGGGCGAACGGGGTGGCGATCGCTGGAGTCTCCTCGTTGGGGGCAGCAAGTCCGTAGCTTCGTGTGGGGCGCTCGTCACCATCGTCGTCAGTTGTGTCAAGCGGCGAGGGGTGAGCACCACCCGCTGCGCGAGCTGCTTCGGACACGTTTCCCTCCAGGGCGGCACCATCGGTGGAACGCGCTACCGGTCCGATATCGACGGTATCATCTCCGGCCGAGGCGGATTGCCAGGTCGCGGGGTTGACGTCAGAGACTGGCATGGGCGAGGAGGGCTTCGGCGCGAGGTGGGTTTCGATAGCGCTGCCAGTCGAAAAGGCGTCAGCTGTTGGGGGCAACGCCGCGGCGTCTGAGTCGACTTCGGCTGGCGAGGGGGGCGCTTCCGGCCGAGCATCGGACGCCGCCGCCCGAGCCCCATGCCCCTCCGGATCGGTGCTGGTTTCGCTGGGCTCCAAATCGCAGCCGGACTCTCTCGATTTCTCCGTCACAGCCACCCCGTCCTCTCGTGACGTAGGTTCTCGGATACCCGTACAGTACCCGCGCTGCCCGGGATTGACCCCAGCCAGCGACTGGAATGAGCGTAGCACCGACCGCGTGCAGGTCGTCAATCCCGAGCACCGGCCCAAACCCTGGCCGCGGGGCCATCCCACCTACCGTCCTGACTGCCGCCGCGCTCGCCATACGTTTGGCAGATCCCACGTCCCGAGTCCGTGTAGGGTTGCCGCGGTTGCTCCGACGATTCGGAGCTCTCCAATCACACCGAGACGGAGCGTTCGGGTCGTGTGTCTGGCCGATATCGCTACGATGCCAGGCGGTGACATCGCGAGTTCAGCTCCACATGCGGCGAGCAGGGAGAAGTGCGGAGGTAGTGCTCCAGGCGTACGAACGAAGTCGACCATCAGGGAGAAGTGGTTATCGTTCCGTGCCCTTGCGAGCGCGGCGCGAGACTTCCGCTCGATCGAGAGCTCGTGACCTGGTGAGCCAAGCTGTTCGCAGATGCTCTCCGCAATTTTGACGAGTTGCGGCGCGCCTTCGTCGACAAGTATCGAACCCGGAGCGCCTCCCCATGGGGTACTGGGCGGTGCAGGTCGTTCCGCCGCCACACCAAGGTGCATGAGCCTTTGAGAGTCCAAGTGGTCCGCAAGCTGCTGGGCGACCCCCGGTGCGCCCCAATTGCGCGCTATCGTGCCGGTGCGAAGCACGACCCATCCCAAGGCCCCGGCGTTGAGCTGTCGTGAGTCAGCCCGCTGGCGGTATAGCCCGCTGCCGAGCCATCCCACGTCAGAGTCTCCGGTTTCGAAAGCGCGCAGTGCTTCGGACAACTCCGCAGCGCGCTGCACGTCGATTCGAGCGAGGAGGGCCGGTCCACGAGCGGCGTTGGGATTGCGATCCAGTCGAAGACGATCTTGGCTGAGCGTTGCCCTGAAAGGACCGGTGCCATCGGGGACGAGGGGCGAGAAGCGTCGGGGGACCAGTGCCGTGAGGGGACTGGCCATCCGTCGCGCCAGGTCTTCGGGGGAGAGACCGTCGATGAGGAGTGCCATCGCGTCCCCGGGATCGACGCGAGTCTTGGTGATCGGAGCGAGCAGACTCATCCCTCCACGTCGCGCCGATCGGAGAATCGTTGCCTGCAGGTCTCTGGCGTCAATTGCTACTCCGTTGGCCGTGAGCAGCCCCGGACGCAGCCGTACCCGAGTCGAGTTGCCGACTCTGTCCGGGAGCTCGAGAGCCAGTGATGGGTACGGCGTTCCCGATGTGTCGACCGCAAAGACGGGATCCGCGACCGCGCAACCGAAGAGCGCTGCGATCACATCGTCGATCTGGTGCGGATCGAGTTGGCGTAGCTCCCATGGCAGAATCAGGGTAGCCGTGCCGCCCTCGGGCAGCCGGCTCAATGCCTGGGCGGTACCGATCGGATGAACGACGCCGGATGCAGCTGACAGAAGCAGTGCTCCCAAGAACGTTCGCCTCGTTGTTACGTCGAGCCGACTCATCGCACGACCCAAAGCTCGTCCGATGTGGCCACAACGATGGGCGCAAGCCCGAGGTCTTCGGCTGGGCAAACGGCGAGCGCCGCAATGCCGCGCGGCGCGGGAACGCTAAAACGTCGGACGAGGCGGCCATTGGTGGCCCAGGTATGAACGTCGAGCGCGTCCTTGGCTGGTTCCAGGGTGGCCCGGCTCGTAATAAGCTCGGCCTGCCCGTCCCCATCCACGTCACCCACGGCGATCTGCGCACCCACCTCCGATAAGGAAACCTCACGGTTGTTGCCGTCGCGGAGTATTGCTTGGTCCGTATCGGCATCGAAGGTTGCACGGGCGATGAACGGAGGTGCATGCAACCTGGAGATCTGCGCTCCCGCGACGGCGTGAACCCCACTCGTGTCCGAATTCGGCGCGGAAGGCCTCAGCGCAGTCTCACAAGGGACCGGCGTTGGCACTATGGTGGTCGAACTCACCATGGCACATTGGGATGGCGCCCAAGGCACTAGATGGCCCAGAGACTGCCGAATTCTGAGGTCTGGTCCAAGGACGACCGCGTGCGCTCGGTCGCTGGTGCCGACTCTGGCTTGCCCGGCTCCAATCCACGCACTGGCCATGACCTGTCGCGACGGCGCTGGTGCAACAGGGCTGAGGTCGCTCCACCGAGCCGTCGCTCGGGGGACGAAACGGCCGTCACGTAGACGACCAAGACCCAGTTCATGACGCCCAACCACCAGCAACTCCAGGCCCTGGTCGTCGTCGATATCACCACACGCGATGGCCACCGGTGTTTGGATCGCGTGCTTGGCTTTGTCGACTCTGGTGACCACGAGTGGCGGGCGAGGCAAGAAGCTGCGAAGCTCCGCGTCGAGGGGCTGCTGGACGAATGCGTGTTGGATAGACGAGGGCTTTACTCCGCGTGTGCGCGCCCAGAAGTTGCGCGGAACCTCCGAGACGTCAGCCACCACTTCGAAGCGCGCGCCGTTCACCTTGGGAGCAAGGAACACGAGCTTGCCGTAGTTTGCCGCCAGGCCTTGAGCTTGGGAGCTCGTCGCGGTCCGGGGGGCCGCGCTTGCCCCATTCCCGAGCGTGGCGGCTACAACCTGCGCCAGGCGCAGCGAGAGCTCCTTTCGTGCGGCGTCGCCGTCCAGTCCATCGACAGGTCCTGCCACAACCAGCGTGCTCCCATTCGCACCGCCCAGCCGCTCAAGAAGCTCGCAGGCGATGGCCGTCAACGCCTGGTGCGCTCCACGCGAGCAGGCACCGTTGGGATTCGGTGCGGACTGGGACCCAGGCTCGGCATGGCTGTACCCATGTGCAAGCCAGGTCGCCATCAAAATCGCCGGAATTCGGGCGATCCTACAGGAACGATGGGCATACTCCATGACGGTAGCGAGGGCGGTGTCGGCACGGCGATGGGAGCGATGGGGGGATCGGTGCATGGGTCGCAACGGCGAGCGACACGAGCGTAGCAGGGCGCCGGCCCCCTTGCCGAGGGATTGGCGGAATGGTGCCTATCCTGTTGAAACTGCGAGCCTTTTAGCTGAGAAGGTTGGGGAGTCTACTCGACTCCTGAACGACAACGCGCCAGCGGATTCCCACCTTGACAGAATGGCCATCGCTGGGTGCAGATTGCGGGTCCTGCCGCCTATTGGGGCACACTGGCAGGC
The DNA here is from genome assembly GCA_964424695.1 of uncultured Polyangiaceae bacterium. Taxonomy (GTDB): domain Bacteria; phylum Myxococcota_A; class Polyangia; order Polyangiales; family Polyangiaceae; genus JAEWRL01. Next base: position 3,302 of record CAYRKE010000213.1, on the reverse strand, counting down.
AGGCGTTTTCAAGGCGAAAGACGACGACAGCGGAGGACAAGTGGCGATAGCGACTCTCGCACAACCAATCGAGCGTGGCGATGGGATCTACGTTTTGGAGTTTGGGGAGACCTACTTCGAGGTTCATGCAGCCCCAGGCGGCCGAGTGATCCAATTTGCTAGGGCCGGTGTGCCGATGCTGGTGGCAAGCTCGCAGGTTTCCGGCGATGCGTCCAACAACTACGGTTCGACGTTTTGGACGAGTCCGCAGAGCGCGTGGAACTGGCCGCCGCCCGCCGCGATCGACACTGCCGAATATGAAGCGAAGGTCGACGCCGTGACCGCGACGGTGACGCTGAAGAGTCCGGTTATCGCCATTGGGAACGCGCGGCTCCAGCTCACCAAGAGGTTTCGCGCCGATCTCGTCAACGACGCCATCGTCATCGAGTTCGTTCTCCGCAACGTCGGCACCATGAAGGCCCGGGCCGCACACTGGCAGATCACGCGTGTGCCGAAAGGCGGTCTGACCTTCTTCCCGACGGGAACCGGCGTGGTTCAGTCAGGGCTGTCCGTCATCCAGGGAGGCGACGGGGTCTCGTGGTTTGACTGGGACACCAGCGCTCCCGAGAATGACGGCAAGTACATTGCTGACGGGGCTGAAGGATGGATCGCGCATGTCGGTAGTGGGCTGATCTTCGTGAAGCAGTTCACCGACCTCGCGCTCGATCAAGCGGCTCAAGGGGAAGGCGACGTCGAGATCTACGCAACCGGCCCGAATCGGTACGTTGAGATAGAGCCGCAAGGTGCCTCAGAAGCGATCGAGCCGGGCGCTTCCACGACCTGGACCGTGGTCTGGAAGCTCCGGTCGCTGCCAGCTGGCGTTCGTCAAGCGGTTTCCGCTCCCGGCCTCGTCGAGTTGGCTCGCGAATTGGCTCGCTAGGTCCGTGCCAAGCTCTCTTGTGGTACGAGGCTCCCCTTGAACTGGCGCTGCCTGCGCGGTCTTGCTCTCGTTGGCGGGGTCATCGCAGCCAGTGCCGCAGGGGCCGCTCTGGCAGTCTGGGCCCAGAGAGGCGACCATCCGCGGTCGGGTGTCCTTGTGGCGGCGCTGGGGCCTTGGGTTCCCGAGATTCGCCGCGCCGTCGGGTTCGTCCATCAGTCTCCAATTCGAGCAAGCCGTGTACCGTCGTTGCTCCCGCTCGATCGCAGCGCCGCGACTCTGACCGAGGAGCGCGAGCTCATGCTTCTCAACATGAAGCGAGGTCTAGGGCTCAGCACCCAGGTGCTCGATGAGGTTGCTGCGATCCTTCGCGGTTCCCCGGCGGCCGGGACAGGAAATCCTCGCCCCACCCACCACCCGATGACCAGGGGCGAGTGTGTTGTGCGGCGCCGCGATGTCGCGCTCGTGCCCGGTGACGAAGGGCTGTGCGGAGCAAAGAACATGGTCGCCCTCTTCGATCCCACGAAAGAAACGGAACGGGATGCTAGGGCATGCATCGATCAGTACGAGTTTCCCAACGTGCCTTGCGAATATCCGCTCGTTTGGGTGACTGCGTTCGAAGCGGCGCAGCTCTGTCACGCCTTGGGCAAGCGCCTCTGCGACGCGCACGAGTGGGAAGGGGCGTGCGCCGGGCGCATGCGGAGCGCAGAAGAGGCATACTCCTGGAAGGGTACCCGAATCCAGCGAACCCACGAGCACAATCGGAGGCGCGAGCTGCTGTGGGCCTACGGCCCAACAGAGCGCCCGGAGATCTGTGGAACAGGAGGTGAGAAGAGTCCACGCTGTGTCGACGCAACGTGGCAGAGCTGCGGATCGAACACGTACCCGGCGGGCGCCTTCCCTGACTGCGTGAGTCTGCTCGGCGTGTATGACCTTCATGGGAACGTCGCGGAACATATGAGCCTTCCGATGGTGCCCGCGCACCTCGCAAGTCGAGGCGGATTCGGCCAGACCGAGATGAAGGGGAGTTGGTTTGCCTCGGGACGGCACCGACCACATCCGGACGACTGCAATTGGCGCGCACCTAGTTGGCACGCCTCGAGCGTTGGGAACCGAGCGAGCCACGCGAACTATCACCTCGGCTTTCGCTGTTGCAAGTCGCTCCCAGATTGACCACTCGCGCGGGCGGGGATCGGGATGCTCTCGAACCGCAGGGTATCTGGGGGATTTGCATCGATAAGTTAAGTAAATCCGGATACTTCCCCGGGTTTCGTTGGGCCAATCTGCAAGCTATTTGGCTGCGGAACGACGGATTTGCGAGGATCCCCAGCAACGCCATGACGAACATGACCGACCTGCAGGCGTTCGACGACGCCGTCGAAGCCGAAACGCGAAGAGCCAAGGTCACTTGGGTGGCCTTGGGGGCGCTCACCGGCGCATTGGGGGTAGGCTACGCGGGTTACTCGCTTCTGGCTCCCGGAGAGGCTGCGGCGGTTTCCGCCACCGAACAGTACGCGATTTCCCCCCCTTCCAAGTCGGCAGACCCCCTTCCGGGTGCGGTCGACTCGCTAACGGTGTCCGAATCGGAAGAGAAGGCTCGCGAGGCTGCGACCCAGGGCGCCTCGGGCGACACAATCGAAGAGGGATCTGAGACGGTCGCCATCGAATCCGATCGTGAAGCGACGACGCCGACCGAGGTAGAGCAGAGCCCCCCGGTCCAATACGCGACCAACGGTGCGTTCTACGTCCAAGTTGCCTCCTACAAGACGCAGGCGCCAGCGGACGCTCGGGCAAGTGCTCTCTCGGCTTCTGGGTTGCCGGCGCAGGTGTCCGCATATGGCGGCCCCGATGCTGGGTGGTGGCATGCCGTGAGGCTGGGCCCCTTCAAGACTCGCGCTGACGCCGAGGCGAGTCGCTTCAAGCTGCACGCCAGTGATCGTCGTCAGTCCTACGTTCTTCCGCGCTCGAACGGGAAGTACCACGTTCAGGTCGCTTCCTTTGCCAAGGAGGAGCAGGCGAAGGATGTGGCGAAGTCCTTTGCTGCCCAGGGACACGCGACCAAGATCAGCCGGATCAGAATGGCGGGGCAGCGCTGGTTCTGCGTCCGCATTGGGCCATTCGACACGCGAGAGGAAGCCCTGGAATACCAGCCGCTGGTGAAAGACATACCGGGAGGCAAGAGCGAAGTGATTCCGTTTCCGCCCCCACCAGCCGATGTCGTGCGAGAGTGACCACAGATCCCGTCAGGTGTCCGGCCTCACAGGCGATCTGTGCTCGCTCGGACTGGTACGCCACTTGATGCCAGTCCTTCCACTGTTCAAGATTCGTGACCGCTAACTCTATTGGTAAGCCACCGCCTCTGGCGGTGTGACTCGAAAGGGCTCTG
>CAYRKE010000212.1:7249-13025 GCA_964424695.1 uncultured Polyangiaceae bacterium | reverse complement strand
AACTGGAGACCTACGGTTTACGAAACCGTTGCTCTACCGACTGAGCTAAGGTGGCCGAAAAGTTGCGGGAGCATATCTGCAGAGCTCGGCGAGTCAAGGAAAGACCTGCCGCCCCAGCCGTTTTCGCAACGATTCTGCTTTGACGGTGCGTCGGCCGAATAGCCCAGGTCGACGTGCCTTGGGGGAGCTCATCCTACTCCGATGAAAGTACCGTGTAGATGATCATGCCGAGGGAAACGATTGCCAGCGGACCCGCTACCCACAAGGGCCGAATCGGGCCGAACGATAGTATCTCGTGGGTGCCGGCGGTGTAGAGCCGGTCAGCGACCATGATGGCGAGAGAGAACCCAAGCAGCTTCAACGGCGCGCCGAGACGCTGGAGGAGAGTGTGTGCAGCGATGGGCGGCTGCTGCCAGGTGGGCTGAGCCCCAGGCATCCGCTTTCTCGGCGGCTCTGAGACATTGACATCGAGCGAGATGCCGTCGGCAACCCTGAGATGCGCTTCCGCGGCTCGGGGGCCGGGCGTCGGCTGGAGCGGCTTGGGTTCCGCCGGGTAGCCGCTTGTATCCGCGGACGAGGACTCGACGTCGAGACTGGGGGTTGAGACTCCGAGACAGATCCCGTCGTCGTCAAGGTCGAGTTCACCGTAGTTCGATGGGTCGCGTTGGTCAGCTCGCGCCGCCCCTCCTGCATTCTCCACCACTGCCTGGCGCGTTTCAGTACGCGCGGGAGGTGGGGGGCGCGTAGGAGGACTCGGTAAGGAGCCAGAAAACACTGCCAGCGATAAGGGACGCGCGAGCTCTCGCTGGGCGGCGTCGAGCGCTTCTGGTGGCAGCGACTCGTGCTGGGGCGTTCGCTCGATTGATGCTGCGCAGGAGAACCCAGCCGCCCCTTCGAGGGCGTTCCAGAACGCTCCCACTGTCGCGTAGCGGTCAGCGGGTTTTACTGCCAGGGCCTTGGTGAACACCGCCTCTACCTCATCGCTGACACTCGCACCGCCATTGCGAGGGGTGGGGCGCTGTTCGGGATCGATGGCCGTACCCATCAGCTCCGCCAGATCTCCCTCGAGCGGGGAGCGGCCGGTGAGCACCTCTACAGCAGTCAGTGCGAGGCCCCAGACGTCGGTCCAGGTGCCCGTCTGCCCGAATCGCTTGGGGAGCCACTGCTCCGGGGCAGCATAATCTGGGGTGAAGGCGGGGACCCCGGACTGATCCATCGAGAGCTTGCCGACGAATTGGGTTGCCGTCCGCTTCACCTTGGCGATCCCGAAGTCGAGGATCTTGAGGACTTCCTCTCCACCCGACGTGGCGAGGAAGAGGTTCTCTGGCTTGAGGTCTCGGTGCACCACTGAGAAGGGTCCTTGGGGGCCCGGGAAGTGGTGGGCCTTCTCCAACGCCTTGGCCGCGGGCGTTAGCAGGACCAACATTTCTCGAAGGGTGTGCGGACTCCTGCCCGAGCTCGCGCGCTTCTGGAGCTGTTCGGCGAGGGTGTTCCCTTCGAGCCATTCGAGCGCCATGAACGGCACGAACCTCTGATCGTCGAGCTTCAGCTGACCGACGTGGAGGGGTCTCACGACTGTGGAGATGGCTGAAGAAAGCCGGAAGAGGAGCTCAGCCTCGGTACGGAAGCTCTCCAGGAAATCCTCGCGCTGCTGCAGCGTCAGCGTGCCGGGCACTTTGAGGCATTTCAGGGCAACATCGGCCCGAAACTGCGTGTGATGCGCGCGGTACACCACTGCGAAGCCCCCCTCAGCCACCGCCTCGGTCACGCGGAAAGCGTCCGCCTGCAACGTCCCCACGATTCCGAATGCGTCGCCCGCCACATGCGCGAGACTATCACTTGGCGGGATGAATCCAAGATGCCCCCGCGACCTGCCCGGGGGGCCCGCCATGTCCGGGCTTTAGTGAGCGACGCACTGCTCCCGTCCCGTCGTGCCGACCCTGGCGGTGCTGACGATCAGGTGTAGGCACCAACCCTGGAGGTGGGGGCGCGTGGGTGAGAGTCCTCTTGGAGCGACGTCGCCCCTCCAGTCGAAGTCGGGGCGGTTCCGGGAGCACTCGGTGGTGGCGAACTGATCCGTGCCCCAGAGCGCTCCGTTCACGTATTGGGAACCGCCTGAGCGCGACGCTCGTTGCCGCTTCTCCGATCCATCGGTGGAGCCAGAGGCGCATCGCTCTGTGGGTGGACGTCGCTGCTCGAGGCCGCGTCAAAGCGTTACGGCGGTGGTGGTGGCGGCGGCGGCGGCGGCGGCGTTGCGGGGGCGTTCAGCGTCTCCTCGATCTGTTGGATCTCTCGAGGCTCCAGACTGAGAGCTGCAGCGCGAGCGCTGTCACGGATGCTCTCGGGGCGCCGCGAGCCCACCACCGGGATGAGCCATGGTGACTTGGCAAGCATCCAGGCCAGCATGAGTCGATACGGCGAGACGCGCCGTCGCCGCGCGAACTCCGCCAGCTTGCCGTGGGTTGGCAGAATGGGCGCACCGAGTGTGCCTCCGAAAGGCGAGTAGGCGATGAACGCGATTCCTTGTCGGGCGCAGTGTTCGAGAACGCCGTTGTGCTCGGCACGCCGATCCGAAACATTGTAGCGGTGCTGGACGGACGCGATGGGGGTCACGCCGCACGCTTCCACGATCTGGGCGACGGTGACATTGCTGATCCCAATGTGGATTACCTTCCCCTCCTCACGAAGGCGGGCGAGTGCGCCCACGCTTTCGGTGAAGGGAACGCGCGAGTCTGGCCCATGGAGCTGGAGGAGGGGGAGGGCTTCGAGCCCCAGCGCTTTCAAGCTCGCGTGAGCTGCGTTGCGCAATACCTCGGGGTGGGCGTCGACGGTCCATGCGCCGCCGGGACGTAGGCAGCCGCACTTGGTGGCGATGAGGATGTCGCGCCGCTTCGGTCCGAGAATCCGGCGCAGGAGCTCCTCGTTGTGATTGAACTCAGTGTCGTCGAGACAATATGCGTCGGCGGAATCGATCCAGTTGATTCCCGCCTCCAGCGCTGCACTGATGGTGATAGCGGCCTGATCAGCCGGCGGTCGGCCGGATATGCTCAGCAACATGCCGCCAAAACCAAGCGCGCTGACCGAAGGTCCCTGTTGTCCAAGCCGTCTCTGCTGCATGGCAATCCCGAAGCCGCGAGTGTGGCTCGACGACCCTGGCTCCATTCTAGAGTGCTTCCGAACGGGTCGGCACCACTTAGTGTGCGTTCCAGGAACGCCCGGACGCCTAGGACCGGCCTGACCACCTCGGTTGGCAGACGGGGCCGGGCGCCAGGGCATCATGTGCCGAGGCACTGGGGCGACCGCTACCATCAGGCCTCCGGCGTCAATCCGTCGCCAGGGTAACCCGGGCCGCTGGTGTCCCTTCCCGTACGTCACTGGTCACGAGGACTCCGACACCCAGTGTCGAGATCGAGGTCTGTCTGTCCATGGCGCCACGTTCGGGTTCTCGTTTGCGGGCCCACCACTGGAGGGAAGGGAGCCGGCTACTGAGAAATGTTTTTACATTTCAAGTGCATAGATTGTGCTGGCAAGTCAGTTGGCAATCGGCTTGGGGAACCTCGAGCCATCGCAATCAGAGCTAGGGCGATTGGTCGGTCGATTGAAGGGGGCTCAGGTGGAGGAGTCCAGCCCAAACGCTGGGGCACCACAGGCGTGCATCCGCTGAACGCCGATCGGGAGGTGCGGTCTGTCCGGGTGCACGCTGTTCCGTCCGGCGCAGGGGTGTGTCCTGGCCGAGAGGGCGGAATACCCTCACCCCGCAGCGTTCGGCAGGCTCATGGGCTGGGCCGAGGCCAGACTGTCAGGACGCTCGCGAAGTTGCAGTTGCGGGGGGGAGCTAGATCTCGACGCCCGTGATCTCGCAATTGCTCGGGCGAGCGACGAAGGCTCGATCCTTGTTCCCCCAGGCATCCTGAGGTTGCCACCGCAATTTGAAGTTCTCGAGCTGACCGATGAACGTCAGATCGCACTCGGCGGTGAATCGAGCGAGTTTCTTCGATTCAATTCCCTCCGAGGGTTCGACATGCACGCGATTGGAGAGTGCAGGTTCTGCCCAAAGGCCTTCCACGAGCACCAGGTCGTTGTTGGGGTAGGCGCTGTAAGGCTGGATGATGTTGGCCCGGCTGTCCTCCACCGGGGCCGTGGGTTCGACCGGCCATCGCTCGCCATTAGCCTTGAATTCACAGCGTACCGGACCGAAAACGTCCTGATCCGGTGCCTGAAAGGTCTGGTCTGATGCACAAGCGAGGAAACCGTAGTCAGCCGTCACCAGAGTGATGGGGACCCGCACTGTCTGCCCAACAGCCCACGCATTGGTGTTGACATCGGGGGGGCCCTTCGGCGCCAGCGCCTGGCCGAGCGCCGTCCACCACGGCACGAAGCCCATGAATGCCACCATGGCGATCGGTACCCACATTCGCCCGCTCAGGACCTCTTGGGGCTCGTCGACCCTGCGACGAGTCGTGCGGCGGCGCTGCTGGGGTGATACGGGGCTTTCGGAACCAGACCTCGACGACATTGGGCGCCTTTGATAGCGCAAATCACTGACAGCCGAAAGCCTGCAAATTCGAGGCGCCATCGCGGAGCGGCCAGAGGGTCGGTCTTAGCCCCGGGCTATTCGCGGGCTCCGCGACGCGGCGAAGCCGCTTCCATGAACCGTTCGTCCGCGTTCGCACCTCGCCGAGCCGACCCGACCTCGGGTGCGGGGACGGCCGTTGATCGCCCCAGGGCGCCCTCCGCTTCCGGCAGGCTGGGGCACTGGGAGAAGACCTTCTCCACCAGCAGACGCCCCAATACCTCGTGGCCGGCGGGGCCGAAATGGATTCCATCCTTGAACGGCCATTCAAAGTGCGGGCAAAGGCGCTCGGGCACACCGCATGAAAGTGCGGAGTAGGCATCGATGACATGGTCGATGTGCCCAACCTGGGCCTGCTGCTCGAGCCAACTGTTGACCTCGATGGTGGCAACACCCCGGCGTTTGTTGAAGTAGCGTTTGAACCCGCCCCACGGGGCGATGTTGATGGCGATGACGCGGGTGCCAGCGGCACGCGCCTTCTCGTAGATGCGGGAGAGGTCCTTGGCGACCTTCTGCGGGGTGCGCGACGCGGTTTCGTCGCTGTACATATCGTTGACACCGCCAAACACGATGAGGTGCGAATAGCGCTCGATGACAGGGGCCACCGAGTGCTCGAACCTGTAGCGCATCTGCACCACCATCGACGCCCCCTTGCCGAAGTTGTCAATGGCGCAGGTCGGACACGCCCGCTGGATCACTCTGAGATAGCCTCCGCCACTCGACTTGGGATCCGTCAGCGAGTCTCCGAGTACGGCTATGCGGCACGCGCGCTCCGGGAACGGCTCGAGCGGCTGTTGGGGCACTTCCTCACTGACAGCGCGCGCCTGCGCGGCGAGCGATGCCGGACCGGACTCCAGAGCGGTGACGGCATTGGCGGCCTCCGTGAGGGAGGGGCGCGCCGCTGGACCATGAGATTGCGCTTCCACTCGGGGCGCTTCGTTGCTCTGGGCGACTCGAGCGGAACTCGCGTAGTACCTCCCAGCGTCCGGATCGAGTGAGTGGCACCCTGCTGCCATCAGGCACAGGGAGAGAGCGCACTTCATCGCGGCTCCCACGAAGGCCACGCCCGAAAGCGCACGGCATTGGGATGGCACAGCGGGAGGGTGGACCCACGACATGGCAGCGAAGCCTAGACCAGCTCCCGGCCTTCTGCCACAGGCGGGCCAAAGAATCCTGCCGCCGTGCCCACCAGTGACGTGCCCA
>CAYRKE010000212.1:0-7149 GCA_964424695.1 uncultured Polyangiaceae bacterium | reverse complement strand
CGTGCCCACCAGTGACGTGCCCATCAGTGAGGTGTCCGTCAGTGACGTGGCCTTCTCGGGGGCGCGCGTGTACGCTCCGCCGCATGCGCCGTGCGATAGAGGTGTACCTCGCAACCAGAAAGCTCCCGGACCAACCCTGGAACCGCTTTGTGGCGCGTCCTATCGGTGCTGTCGTGGTTGCACTGCTGAAAGACTCGCGGATCACCCCCAACCAGATAACCCTAGTGTCGCTGGTCTTGGCTCTCGTAGCCGTTGGGCTGCTACTGGCCTGGCCGGGATACTGGGGGCTCGTTGTCGCGGCGATAGTCTACGAGGCTTCCTACGTGCTCGATTGCGCGGACGGCATGTTAGCGCGTTGGCGCAAGACGCAATCCACCGTCGGACACCTGCTCGACTTCCTGATGGATGAGCTCAAGGCCTTTCTCATCCTGGCAGCCGTCAGCGTTCGGCTTTTTCTCGAGTCGTCGAGTCCGACGCCACTTCTGGTGGGCCTGTTCGGCCTGGTCGCTCTGGCCTCCGGCGTCGCTCTCACCACTTTTCTGCGCCGCCCAGAGCTCAACCCCGTGCGCTCGGCGAACTCGCCGCCCGCTCCGCGCTCACTGGTGCGGAGGGCGGTCGGCGTGGTGGAGACTCTCGCCAAGTTCATTGTCCACTATCCCTCGTACATCTGGCTCGCGGCCGCTGTCGGCCACATCGAGGCCTACTTCTACCCCTACGTGATCGTCAACGCTCTCTACGCGGCGGTGACGATGGCGGCACTTGCTCGGCGTTTTGGTCGTTTCGCGGTCTAGCCGTGGCTGAGTCGGAACCCCGGAGGGCGCCGGGCCATCAGCGGGCAATCCCCAGCTGACGTTTTAGCGCTTCGGCGAGTCCGCGTGGCTGCTCGGGAACCTGTCCTCGCTGTCAATCGGGAGGGGGGCGCCCAGCTCACGGAGCGCCGCAGCAAGCCGCTGGCCGGCGTGGCTTGGTCGGTCCTTTTCCGGGAGCCCCATCACCCTGCGCCATCGACTCGCTGCGAGGCCCCACTCGCCCGCCTCGGACGCAAGCTCCGCGGCCTCCACGAGACGGCGGTTCGCCGCTTCTACGTCTGGATCGGATGAGTCGAGGCTGAGCAGCGCTTCGAGCGCTCGGGCTCGGCGTCCGAGGTTTCTGAGTTGCATCGTATAACTTCCGCGTTCCACAGATGCCCGATGACGGCCCGACTTGATCAACCGCTCGAGCGCATTGACGAGTTCGTCTTCGGTATCGCAGATCGGGCCTTGGGTGGTGTTCGACCCATTCACGGTGTGTTCGGAAGAGAACCCAACCCCGCACCCACCGGCGGTGGCCACCGCTTCGGAACCGGACGCTCGGAAGTAGACGATCGGCTTTTTGAGTAGCGCCATGTCGAGGGCTACTGACGAGTCATCGGTGACAAGTATTCTGGCTCTGCGGAAGAGCCCCTCGAGCGATCCCGTGATCCCCAAATGCAGCACCTCGAGATGCGCGGGCGGAGCGAGCCACTCGAGGTGGGGGTAGAGGTGGGGAAAAGCGAAGAAGGCGATGCCAAGTCCGACCGAGCGAGCGAGCGCGTGTAAGTCCTCCGAGTGGAGCACGCTCCGCCACCTTTCGGCTTGCTCCGAGCTGCTGAACCCTGGATTTCGCTTGCGCAGGTAGCTGTCCCCAAGACGTTCGCGCACCAAGTCATCCTTGCACGCGGGCATCACGAGGAGCACCGGGTCGCTTCGCCGCGTGCGCGGGGAGCGGGAAGGGCGTTCCGGCTTGACGTCGCCCCCCGATCGTTCGACGCGGGGCATTCCGTCCCGCTCGCCGTTGCCGGGCGCTGGCTTCCGGCCGTCCCTCAACCGGCGATCATTCCCTTGAGCTGCAGTTGGGTGAGCCATCCGGATGGGTTTCTGTGGCCTGGCGCGGGGAAGGATCGTCCAGGCGCGCCCCCGTTGCTCGTCTGGGTCGAGTCGAGGGGGGATGTCTGGATGAGTGGGGGGGCGGGTTGGTTCCGTCACAGAAAGATGAAGGATTGGGGGGCGTGCGTGTCCGCGGTCGACCCGAAGCGTGCTCGCGACGGCCAGACCCGCATGAGTCCATTTCCATTCTTCCACGGCGCGCGGGCGCGGCGCTAGCGCCTCTTGAGGGGGCACTCGGCACGAGTGCTCCACGGAGCTCGGCCAGGGGGACGGCGCTTGCCGCTCCACACCAGTTGCCGCACGTTGCACGACATGGTGGTTGCCGCACCATTTCCCGTCGGATCGATGGCGGGCCCGCGATGAACCCGCTCGGATCATGCGGCGCCGATATCGTCGGATGAAGGTTGGTCCGACGCGGCGCGGCCTGACCTCATAGGGCAATCACGCATCAGCCCATGTCCACAGTTTGGCGGCCTCCCCCAACCTGGTGGTTCGAGGCAGCGACCCCCCGGGGCTCGTCGATGCCAGCTCCGTTGTAGGTGTTTGCTGTTACGGTATTGAGGGGTCCCCACGGAGCAGCCGTTCGCGTCGGGAAGGGCGTTTCGGGAGCTTCGTCGTTGGTGCCGACGTCGGTTGTTGGGTGTCCGGCGAGCCCGCGAGCCGACGCCTCTTGCTAGCAGTGCTGTTCGATTGGGTTCGGCTGGGGTGCGCCTACTCCTCCAGCTGGCAGGTTGCCGAGCAGCCGTCTCCGCTCTCCCGGTTGCCGTCGTCGCATGCCTCGTCTCCGCTGCCGATGCCGTTGCCGCAGAGCTCGACCGTGATGTCGAGGACGTAGGGGAACTCGGAGCTCAATCCCAAGGGCGAGGCACCGACCGCGACGAAGTACGTTCCTTCCTCTGGGGACTCTGGGACGTACTCGATCGCCGAGCAGTACCCATATCCGCCGTCGTCGTCTTCCGCGAGGATCGTCGAGCCGTCGTGGTCGAACAGGGTGAGCACGCTGTCGAGCTTCCCGGTGCTACACGCTCCGTCTCCGAAGTCCCTCGTGCTCACATAGATGGCCCCTGGCGGCTCGGCGGTTTCGAAGGAGACATAGTCCCTGTCTCGCTCGCTGCTGATCGCACCGTAGAAGGGTGACACGTACGGATTGGCCCGGTGGGGACCCCGGTTCGACTCGACCTCAGTGGCCTCGACGGTACAGTTGGAGCTGCAGCCGTCCCCATCCCTCGTGTTGCCGTCGTCGCACTCCTCGGCATTCTCACGCTCCGCGTTCCCGCAAGCGACCTCCCAAGAGGAAAATGTCAGATCGAACTCTCCGAGCGTGTCGGTAACACCGCCTTCGACGACGACGAAGTAGGTCTCGCCCGCTTCGACGGGGACATCGACGACGGAAAGCCTGGTGCAATTGAACTCGGTCGAGGGATCATCGCAGCCCCTGCGAACCGAGACGAGCTTCTCTTCGGAACTGAAGATGCTTGCCCTCAGAGTACCGGTCCTCGTGGCGGTGACGGCGTACACGAGCTCAGGCTCCTCGCCAGTCCCGGAGCAGAGTGGCACGAGCTCAGTTGCGTGGCCCGCCAAGGCCCCATGAACGGTCGCATCGTCGGTCGCAACCACCGGGTCCGCGCACGACGCACTGCAGGCGCCGGCGCAGTCGCTGTCCTCGCAGTCGATGAGTCGATCCCCATCGTTGTCGCGGCCATCGGTGCACTGCTCTTGTCCCGTGCACGCCGAGGTGTCCATCGAGCAGTCATCGTTGCACGCGAGGATTCCAGCCTGGTAGCCCATATCGGCACAGTCGTATCCGTACAGGTCATCACCGTCGCACGCCTCGGCTGTCTCCCGAATGCCGTTGCCGCACACGGAATCCTGCTCGGTCGTTCCACCTGATGACGTCTCGGTGCTGGTTGATCCAGCCGTGCCACCTCCGCCGCTCGAGAGGGCGATGTTGGTCGCGGTCGGAGGAGCTCCCGCTGAACCTGCGAGGGCGACCGAGCTCCCGCCAGAACTGCTGTTGCTGCCAGTGTTGGAGGCGCCAGCGATGTCCGCGTTTGAGGCGCCGGCGATGTCCGCCGATCCGCTGTCAGCAGTCCACGCGGCGCCAGCGCGGGAATCATCCCCACCGCACCCGAGCGTGGTGCCGAGAGACGCCGTCAGGGCGATGAGGATCACTCGTTGGCAATGCATGAGTACGTAACCTTCCAGTTCTTGAGGATGGACGGCGTATACCTATCGGTGGCGGGGTTCAGCTGGAACCCCACGTCGAGGTAGCGATCAAACGCTGCGGGCGAGCCGCCGAGAGCGTCGAACAACCGGATGGGGCAAGGGTCGGGCACGGGTCGGGGGCAGCCGGTGCAGTCGACCGCCGAACGTGTGACAACGCGACTCGGATCTGCCGGATCCGGACACCCGGTGCAGTCGGTTCCAAACATGGTGCAGCGGGTTGGGTATTGGCCACCTGCTTTGACCAGGGCGACAGGTGGGTCGCTGTAGCTCGCCGTGGCGAGGCCATCAGCCGTGTCCGCGGTCCGCAGCAGCACACCGACGCTCGAATCGTCGTGGATCTCGACCTCGTAGGTCAAGAAGCCCCACTGAGGACCCTGACCGTTCTCGCAGGTCCCTGCGTACGTCTCTGAGCTGAGCGTGGTGGAGTACGGACGGCGACAGCCGAAACTGAGGTCCACCCTCGCCTGGTCGTCCACTTCCACCGTTCCGCAGGTATTGGGGCAGAAGGTAACCGTAGACGGATCGATGACGTCGTCATAGTACCAGCCCCCGTTTTCACAGGAGTTCGGGCCTTCGACGCGGCCGATGAGCGTCGTGTTGTTCGCGCTGTCCGTGATCTCGATGGAGGCGCTGAAGGGATCCACCGCGTCCGCGTTGGTCAGGGTGAACTCGCAGGCGGCGTGCTCGACCCGGATGTCTTGGAAGACCCTGATGAGCTCGTCCTTTATGCTGGAGCCCGAACGGATGATGAACGCGGAGCCAGTACCGCCCTTTCTGGCAATGTCGTTCACTGCATCGATGTCAATACCGGCGGCTTCGTTGTTCGCCGCCTCGAACCCGATGGTATAGGTCCGAATTCCGTACTGTGAGTAGGCGACGGCGGCGAGTTCGGAGATCTCCTCGTTGTCCGATCCGCAGACCGATGGGGCGCCGTCCGTGACCAGGACGACACTGTAGATGTCGTCGACTCCCCGCGCAGCCGCAGCGGCGCGCCCTGCCTTGGCCCACTCGAGTGCACCTTGGAGCGCCGGCTTGGTTGGCGTTCCTCGGTTCCACTCATACTTCATCGAGGCCAGCGCAGTGTCGAGCGCCACTTCCTGTGGGTCGGCCGTGCCCGTGCCGGCGGTGAGCTGACCCAGCGCCACCATTGGGTTGGCGCAGGGCGCGGCGTCGCAGGTTATGGCCCACATCTCTTTGGATGGCCCCTTCGCGCACCCGTCGCCCGAGGCTGGGAAGAAGCCTGTGTAGTCCCTGGGAAGCGGGAAGAACTCGAGCGCCACGCCGAGCCCTGCTGATCCGGGATCCTTGAAGAAGTCACCGAGGGCTGTCAGGGTTGGCGTCCAGCGTCCGTAATCGCTCATCGAACCCGAAGCGTCGACGAGGAAGAGGAGGTTCACCCTTCGCGTCACCGCCTCGCTGTACCCGCCCGAGCACACCGGTTCAGCGCAGAGGACAGTGTCCTTGAAGTAGGACCAGTTGTCCGCAGCCACGCACTCCTCGATGTGCCAGGGGCCGGGCGGGGCTCCATCTGGGTCCAGGCCATTCTCGGGCCAGTCCTCGGGGTTGAAGGGCTCGGGATCGGGGGGATTCACCATGTATGACGTCCCGTTCCTGATCCCACAGTTCTCCACCGAGACGCACTGTCCAGGGGGTATTGGCTCCGTGGTGAAACACTGCACTATCGAGTCGTCGCGGTCCGGGAAGCCATCACGATCGCCGTCGCTCGTCTTGAGTTGCTCCGGATTCGACTCCGGGAAATGCGAGCTGGCTCCATTGTAGAAGATGATGCGGATCCCGGCGGGCGCCGTCGATTGCCCGTGGTTACACACAGGAAGGCCATCGTCACACGCGACGTTCGTGGTCACATTCACGCCAGTGCAAGCTGGCGAGGTCTCCCCCGGATACCAGGCGACGCATGTGCCTGTCTCGAGCGGGGGAGCCAGGAAGGTGGCGGGGCAAGTGAGCTTGCACACCGACGATACGGCTGCGACGCAGCGAGCGTCCCACGATCCGGTGCAACAGTAGGAGTATGTTCTCTCGCTGCAGATGCTCCTGACGCAGCTGTTGCAGTTGGAGTCGAGCCGAACGCCGGTATCACAGGGGTCATGGGTGCAGGTGGCTCGTTCCGTCGCTGGGCAGCGTGCGCCACACGCTTCTTCTACAAGGTCAACGCATTCAGCGGTCCAGGCATTCTCGCCGGTGTTTCCAGAGCCGCCCGTGCTGGAGGTGTTGCCGGTTCCGCCAGTTCCTGAGCCGGTAGGGGTGCAGCAGTTCGCGTTTCTGTCGCAGACCGAAGCCACGCAGGTATCACAGGTTGCGTCGAGGGCGCTTCCAACCTCGCACTTGCTGTGGGCGCAGCCCGAACCGGTGGTTGGGTTGTCGCATCGGTGGTTGAACTGGCAGTCGACGCTGCTGGCGCACGGCTCGATCAGGCCTGCGTGCTCCATGCCGTTCGGCAGAGCAGCCACGGTACCGCTGGGGAACACCTCCGATATCAAGCCTGCATCCGGGAAGATCGCGGCGTCCGGGGTTTCCCCAAATGCGAGACAGGTCGGGTCGCAGGGCATGTTCTCGCATGCGTTCTGGGCGCTGAGTGCCAGCAGGCCCCTGCTGGCTCGCCACACGCTCGGGTTACTCGTGACTGTCTGCCCGTCGCTACATTCGGTCCACCGCCCTTGCGAGCAGCGCTGTTGGCCGAGGTAGCAGGAATGCACACCGTTCTGCTGGCCCAGGTCGACGTAGCAGCCTTGGACCGCGCCCTCATTCCTGCAGGGGGAACTCGGGGTCTCCAGTCCTCCGTCCGCCACCTGCATGTGCCCCGTCCCCGTCGCGGTACCAGCGTCGAGTTCTCCAGCATTTCCTGCGCGGGGAGGTCCGTCTGGTTCGCCGCCGCAGCCTCCTCCGAGTAGGGGAGCCGCGAGAAGCGCAACCGCCGCCGCGAGCTTCCACCTGCCTCGATTGCCATGCTGAGTCGTCATGAGAACCCACCTCGGTGTTACCTGCCCGGCGAGAGCCCCGA
>CAYRKE010000211.1:11707-13073 GCA_964424695.1 uncultured Polyangiaceae bacterium | reverse complement strand
CGTGTTGCTGACCACGGCGACGACAACCCCCTTCTTGGGGGCCTTGTCGAGCCGCAAGCAGGCGGAGCCAGTCTCCACCGGTTGGCCGTAGACGGCCGAGCCATCGTCAGCCCGATACGCCAGCTGGAGCCGCATGTTCTCACCGAGGGGCTGGAAGTCGACTCGCACGACGTCGCCGCTCACGGTGAGTGGGATCTGGTTCGCTCCCGACCACCCGGGGAGGGTTTCCTCATTCGGGGTGAGGGTTCCGTTGTCATCCGTGGTCTGGGCATAGAACGAAGCGACGTAGGGTGTCGGCTCCTGTTCGATTCCGCCAGCGATCTCCTCGGCGCCGATCACACGACCCCAATTGTCGTTGATGGGCACCTTGAAGCCGTCACTCCAAGGACCTAAGTCCACCATGGCCTGTCGGGCCCGGTACTCCATGATGAGGTGCCGGACCTGCTCGCTTCCGAGTCCATCGGCCAGCGTCTCCAGGATATTGACGTAGTTCGGGTTGTTCCAGATCCACGCATTGACCCCGGTGGAGACGTGGAGCGCGAGGAAGTGGGGGAATGCGGCGTTATATTGATTCCCCCCCAAATAGTCGCGCCACGTCGAGATCTGCTGTCCGTTGCGGTACTGGTTCACCCCTTCTGCAGAGGGACCACCGAAGCTTCCGTCCTGGAGCCACCCCGAGTAACACTCGATCGGCATGTGGGGCGCGAGGAAGGGTGCGCCGTCGAGGAATCCAACGCCGTAGTCGCCCGTGCGGTCAGCATTCATGTTCATCTGAAGCCAAGTGTTGCCCCCCTCGTTGAACCACGCCGCCTTTTGCCCGCCGGGCATATCGGCCAAGACGGCGTGGATGGCCTCGTGGGTGATCCCTCCGCGGTCATAATTGACGACGGGGTAGTAGGAGAGAAGCACGATGGGGTAGCCCGAAGCCGCGCTCTGCCACCCCCCAGTCTCGGTATTCGATGCATTGTCCGTACAGAGCCCCGAGCCGTAGAGGTATACAGCGCTATAGTGTCCGTTCTTGGGTCCCTTGTCCGGCGGCCAGCCCATCACGTCGCGGGCATACCCGAGATCCTCGTTCAGACCGGCAAGGACTTGGTCGATGTTCTCGTCCGTAATGGACGGATTCCGATTCCTTCCCCAGACGAAGGCCCACCAACCCGAGGTCTTCGTCCCTGCAACGACGCTCGAATCGCATCCAGAAAAGACGGTGAAGGTCGTCGGATCGATATTGGGGAAGTCATCCTGGAAGGAGTAGTCGAGATTCGGGCTGTAGGCTGGCCACTGGTACGGGTCGCACTCGCCGAGCGGCTCAGAGCCTCCCGCAGCACTGCCGCCCGCCGCGTCCGGATCGCCGCTTCCCCCGTTG
>CAYRKE010000211.1:8150-11607 GCA_964424695.1 uncultured Polyangiaceae bacterium | reverse complement strand
TGTTCGCCCCGCCGGTGTTGGTTCCGCCGTCCGAGGTGCCTCCGGGGATGTCCTCCGCGCCGCCGCCCACGCCGCTCGAGCTACCGCCCAGGCTGGGCGCCACGGAGCTCCTGCCCCCTGTCGCTCGTCCACCCTGGCCTCGCCCTCCAGTCCCGTCTGCGCTCGCGGCGGTCCCACCGGCGCCCTCACTCGCTTGCCCCGTACCCCCCGACGAGCTCTGGCTTCTGCCCCCTGAACTGTCGCTCATTTGACCCGTGCCTCCGGAAGAAGGCTGGCCTTGCCCCGATCCGCCAGTGCCGTCGCCCAGTGGATTCGCGCCTCCAGACACGCCTGGGCTCGAATCAGCGCCACCCGTGGAGCCGCTGAGCCCCCCCGCAACGGCGGATGAGTCGCCACTCGAGGACCCGGTCGCCCCGCTTGCCGTCTCGAAACCTCCCAGGCTGCTTTCCTGCCCTGTGCCACCTGCGCCAGGCGCGCTCGCTGCACCTCCGGTACCGGAGCTGATCCCCGCGGGCGACGACTCATCCCCACACCCAAAGGGAAGCGAGCACAAGAAAAGGGACGGAAGGAGAGCGATCGTTCCAGGCTTCATGGGGCTCCTCGGGGCACACGGCAGGAAGAGCACGTTGGCTTGCGACGGTCGCCCAAGACTTGGACGATGCGCAGAGCGCGCTCGACACATGGAGGGCCAGGGACAGTCGACTCTGGCCGGTTCTGCATTGCTTAGTCGCGACAGACTTCCCGAGTCATGCAGAAGATTGTGACCGTCGGAAGCATCGGACCGAGGAGCCCAGGCGCCCCCCAAGGGGCGCAACCCGGACTATGGTCCAATCTGCCCGCGCGCGGGAAACCGAGCCGCGAAACGCCGCTCCAGAAGTCGCCCCATCCGCCGCGACGACCGAACTCGAAGACGGACCGGCGGAACGTCGCCCCCATTCGCTCGGTTGGCCTGCCCTCAGCTGCCACGCATACCCCACCGAGCGAGCCTAGGTCGGTGTCCAACTGCCGGTGATCTGAGCGAAATCCTCTCCCGAAACGCTCGCGACGGCGAACGCCAAAGCCGCAACCGTCACCCACTCGGAGGGCTCATGCGGTGGATTCGAGCCGCGCGCGGAAGTCGGCAACGGTTCGCTGCAGCCCCTCGTGTAGGTGGGTCCGAGGACTCCAGCCAAGCAACGCCCTGGCGCGCGCGATGTCAGGGCACCGGACCTTCGGGTCATCACTGGGCAGAGGGCGGTACTCGATGGGAGAGTGCGACCCCGTCAACTCGAGCACTCGGATCGCCAGCTCCAGGATCGTAAACTCACCGGGATTCCCCAGATTCACGGGCCCGTCGAGGGACTCGACCTTGCTCGCGCACAGAATCCCGTCAATGAGATCATCGACATAGCAGAACGACCTCGTCTGCTGCCCCTCACCGAAAACGGTGAGCGGCTCGCCTCTGAGCGCCTGGCTGATGAAGGTACTGACGACGCGGCCATCTCCAAAGCCCATGCGGGGCCCATAGGTGTTGAAGATGCGCACGATGCGAACGTCCGTGCCCCAGCAGCGACGGGCGTCGCTCAGGAGCGTCTCCGCGCCACGCTTGCCTTCGTCATAGCAGGAGCGGGCTCCAACTGGATTGACGTTGCCCCAGTAGTCCTCGGTCTGAGGGTGAACCGCTGGGTCTCCGTATACCTCCGATGTGGAGGTGTGGATGATACGGCACGGACGCGACCGCGCCATGTCGATCAAGTTCTTGGCGCCCAGCACGCTAGTCGTGAACGTCGCATACGGATCGTGCTGGTAGTGCACGGGGGAAGCCGGGCACGCGAGGTTGAACACAATCTCCGCGTAGACGCGGAGGGGATCCCGCACGTCCCCGGCCTGGAAATGGAAATGCCGGCTCTTGCCAGCGCGGCTGAGGTTCGTCAGATCGCCCGTCATCAGGTTGTCGAGCCCCACGACCTCGTAACCCTCGTCCAGCAGCCGATCCACCAGATGCGACCCCAGAAAACCGGCAGCACCTGTCACCAGGGCAGTGCGGCGAATGGCTCCAAGTCCCATTGGGGGCAAGCCTAGCCCGCGCAGCTACTCCGATTCAACCTCATCCGCATCCAACTCTCTCCGCCCCCCTGCGGTTCTCCGCTGTATCACCACCATAGTCGCGCTGGGCCTCTCCGGGCGAAGGTGTCCGGTTCACGCCCTCCGACCTGCCAGCACGCTGCGCGCTCCACCTCGCATCCGGGTGGCCTGAGGCTCGGGGTCCCTCTCGTCGACATACTTGACGTCCATCCGCATCCATTCCTCGGTGAGTAGGTCGCCGCGCCCACTCACCTGCCAGAGTCCCGTCAGGCCCGGCTTCATCGCGAGTCGACGCTGGTGCCAAGCCGCGATCGACCGTGGGAATGCGCCCGGCACGCGCACATCTCGAGATGGAGTCATCAGTATCGGTCGCGGCCGGGTGACGCCTGCTCCCAGAATCATCGCGGCCCACGGGGCCGTCACGCCCTCGCCTTCGCTGGACGCCTCATCCGTTGGCTCGAGCCGCGAGCGGAACCAGCGTGGGCGTCCCCGAGGGCCACTGGGGGCTTGGCCAGGACAACGCGCGGCTCAAGACTTGCTAGCGAGATCCAGCGTTTGACCCTCGGCTGAGCAGACGAGCCACATTTACATACACCTGTCGCCAGCAAAATACTACGCTGCCGGCCATGTTCACTGCACCGTTGCGGATGGTACTCGCGACTCGTTGGGCAATGTTGGCGCTGGTGTCTCTAATTGTCTTGGGCTGTGGCGACGACAAGAGCACCGCTGACTCAGCTTCCGGCGCGGCCGGAACCGCAGGAGAAGGCCCAGGAGGCGGCAACAGCGGCGGCGCAGCAGGAGACGGAACCGCAGCCGGCGGCACCTCGCATGCCGCAGGAACACCGAGTACCGCTGGCAGTGCCGGAACGGCAGGAACCGCGGGGACGGCCGAAAGCGCTGGCGCGCCGAGTACGGGGGGAAGCGCCGGGGCTGGCGGGCAAGGGTCTCCGGTCGATGAGGGGCCGACGCTGCCCCAGGCAGGAACAGCAGGCACGTCGGACGGCACTGCGGGCACTGGCGGCTCCGAGGATCCGATACCGGCCTGCCAAGAGGGAACCTTCGACGAAGACGACGATGCAGAAACGCCCTGCATCCCCTACACCGTCTGTGATGAGCACCAGTGGGAGTCCGCTGCCCCCACCGACACCTCTGACCGCGTCTGCAGCACTCTCACCCTCTGCGACGAGCATCGGTGGGAGGCCGCTGCTCCCACCGACACCTCTGACCGCGTCTGCAGCACTCTCACTGTCTGCAACGACGACCAGTGGCAGTCCGCTGCCCCCACCGCTACCTCTGACCGCGTCTGCAGCCCTCTCACCCTCTGCGATGAGCGCAACGAGTGGCAGTCCGCTGCCCCCACCGACACCTCTGACCGCGTCTGCAGCACTCTCAC